>JAWOGU010000430.1:0-6383 GCA_046496595.1 Chloroflexota bacterium | reverse complement strand
TACCAATTAGAAACGATCTGGCCGGCGGCGCCAAACACGGCCGTTACCTATCTGTCCTGGCATGAGATCCTGTTCTCTCGTCCCTTTAATCGGACGAAAGCCGTTAAGATGCCTTATATGGATGCCCTGATTTTGGATTTAGCTGAACAGGTGCAGGCGAACTGTTTTGTCACCTGGAATGCACGGCATTTCCGAGGAAAGTCTACGCTGCCTGTCATGACGCCAGGCGAGTATCTGGCGAATCAACCGGTGCCGACTTAAGCCGACATGATTTCTCTATGTCATGCGCAAAACGCCCATCCATCCCCATCTACCTTTCCCTGCCTGACGACGACCCACTCATTATCCGGGGAACGCCCTTTTCGTTCACAAGCGGTTAACCAGTCTTGACTTTCCACACGAAATGAATTACCATTTTAATAAAATAGTAATTCAAATGAGGTGATCTAAATGCGCAGCACAATTACAACCAGAGGTCAGACCGTCATCCCTGCCCCCATCCGGCGACAATTCAACCTGTCGCCTACTGACCGGCTGGAATGGGTAGTCGAAAACGACATCATTCGTGTTATTCCCGTGCGCGCCGACCCCATCGCCGCCTTCCGCGGACAGGGGCAGGGGGGCGCGGTACAACGCCTATTGGCCGAACGCCGGCAGGATAAGGAGCGGGAATGAAACGCTGCCTGCTCGATACCTCCGCGCTGCTTACCCTGCGCGACAATGAAGCCGGCGCTGACCAGGTTGCCGGCCTGCTTTACCAGGCGCAAAACGGCCAGGCGGATTGTCTGGCCTGTTTTATGACGCTCATGGAACTGCTGTATCGCGTGTGGAAAGACGAAGGCGAAACGGCCGGTCGTCTGGCCTATGAACAGGCCCAGGCGCTGCCCATCACCTGGATTCACGAGGACAGGCCGCTGCTGGAAAAAGCGGCCGAATTGAAAGCTAGGTATGCCATTTCCCTGGCGGATGCCTGGATTGGCGCGGCGGCCATCCTGAATTCGGCAGAGTTGGTACATAAAGACCCGAAATTTGCCAGCTTGCCTTGCCAGCAGGCTGTCCTTCCCTACAAATAGTGTAGTCCAGGCAAGAATCATGTCCCGCCGCAAACGCCCACCCATCCCCGTCCATCTCTCTCTACCTGACGAACCGCCCACCCAGGCGGAGATTGACGCCATCCTCATGGCCACTGACAGCATCATCGGTGGCGCCGGTCGCGCCGGCGTCACCCTCATCCTCAACGGCTCCCGCAGCCAGAAGGCGCTGCGCCATGAATGGGACAAACTGCCAGAGTATGGCGCCCTCAGCCACTTAACGGCCGTTGTTATCGGAAACAAAATTGATTGGTGCATCCGCTACGACTGGTTATGCTACGAACACACCCGTGACGGCATCCCGCTGCTGTTTCATACCGCCAAAGGGTGGGAGCGCGTCAAAGCGATATGGGTGAGGCGCATCCTCGACTGGTTGACCGCCTGGCAGGCAGCCGGTACGCCAGAGCAGGTTTGGCCGCGCCTGGAAACTATCCACCACGAAATCAAATATCTGCTGCTGCAAGCCCTGCGAGAGCAGCCGCAGCCGGAACTGACGCCTGTCCTGCACGCCTGGTTTCCCCATGAGGTGCGCAAAGTACGCACGGAGATTAACCTGACGCTGCAAGCCTGGGGCCAACGGCCGTTATCCCATCCTCCAAAAGGAACGCTTCCATGACCAATCAACACTTTCTCAATGAAGGCTTGCCCTTACTGGCGCAAGTGAGCAGCCAACAACCCATCGCTTCCAGCGCAACGGCCGTTGTCCAACGTCTTCACTACACACCCCAACTTATTGCCACGCTTATCGCCCAACGGCCATCCGGCAGTGACCTGGATCACGCCAATTTGGTTAAACTGTTCCAGAAAGTAGACCGCCACTTTGATGACAGCGAGCTGCGCAATTTATGCTTTCAACTGGGCGTCACCTACGAAGACCTGCCTGGGCCAGGCAAGCGAGACAGGGCGCGGGACCTGGTGACGATCATTTAGCGGATCCCGTCTGCATTTCTTTCTCTTCGCCCCCGGCGCCTTGCTCTTTGGCCTGGGCTGCATTTGGGGAATGGCCTTTAAAAAACGACAAAAGCGGCATTCTCCAAAGGCAAACTGTGTTGGTCCCACTGGCAGAGTCTAAGGCTCAAGTTCCCGGAGCTGCTTTGTAAAATCGGCCGTTAATTTTTTGGCCCAGGCGTCGTCGGGATACTTCGCCAAAAGCACCAACGCCTCGTCAAAGAGGACGACGGCCTCATCTGTCTTACCTTGCCGGGCGTACAATTCGGCGATGGTGCCTAAGGTATTAGCCAGCATCAACTCATCATCACATTGCCGCCACAGCCGGGCGCTCTCTTCCAGATGGGGAGATGATTCGCCCAACTGGTTTTGCGCCAGAAAGGTATTGCCCAGACATTGGGCAACAAGGGCGCGATGGTAGAAATAGCTGGACTGCTGCAAATAGGGAGAATTAGCCCGGTGGAAGGCCGCTGCTGCTTCGTCGTAGCGTCCCTGCTCATACAAAGCGCCGCCATAACTTTGTTCAATCAATGATTTCTCATATTCGCCGACCTTTTGCGAGAAGCAGGTTACGGCTTCTTCATAACAGGGCCAGACGTCTTCGTATTTCTTGGCGGCTTTCAGCGTCCCCATCAAATTATTCAAAGACCGCAGCAGATCGGTGAACTGGTGGCCTTCTCGCCAGAGCGTAATGGCCTCACGCAGCAGCGTTTCGGCGAGATCGTATTGACCGCGCCACCAGGCAACCATGCCCAGGGTGTTTAGAACGGTGGCATGGAATTTTGGGGGAGCATTGGTGGCGCGGAAGCCTGCCAATGCCTGCTGCCCGTATTGTTCTGCCAGATCATAGCGGCGGCTGAAGGCATGGTCCAGGCTTAAACTGGACCAGATGTGGTGGCGCAGATGCTCCGCTTCTGTTTGTTTAAGGGCAGCTTCTGCGTGCAAATGGCTCTCGATGGCTGCCGGTAGTTGGCGATTTGCGCGGTATAGTTCGCCCAGCCGGTTGAGAAGTTCTGCTTTCAAGAGCGGTTCGTCGGGGGGGCAGGCCGCGGCGGCATTTTGTAGCAGCGGAATCCATTCATGCCAGTAGCCGCGCCGTTCAGCCAGATGGAAAGCTTGCAGGATGACAACGGCCGTTTCTCGCCGTGTTTGTGCCAGTTTTGAGCCGTAGACAACCGCTCGATACAAGTTTTGCCGTCTGGCATCCAACGCCGCTACAGCATCATCCGTGTTGGATGTGGTTTGCTCCTGCCAGTAGGCAATGCCGGCGGCTAAACCGGTGGTAAATTGGGGGTTGATCACGGTTTCGGGATTCATATTTTACAGGCATGGTGCGTGGTGCGGGAAAAATGTTCACGCATCACGCTTCAGACTTCTTGTTCCTCATCCGGCCAGTTGATAATTTCCGTATGCAGAAAGGTTTCCGTGAGGCGGTGGATGCCGTAGCTTTTTTCGTGCAGCGAGCCGCGCACTTCCAACAAGGAGCGGCTGCGCAGTTCCTGGATGGCGGGCCACAGTTGGTTCTCGTCCAGGCCGCTTAACACGCACAGGTAGCCGGGGTCGCCGCCCGTTTCAGAAACCAGGGGCATGGTCAGCAGCAGCCGACGGCCGTTTTCGCTGAGAGTGCGCCACGTTTGCCAGTAGATGTGGCGATACATGTCCTCGATATGCCCGGCGCCGCCTTGCGCCAGTCCTCCCAGAATGGTGACCAGGGGCAGCACGTCTAGCAAACCCGCCACCAGTTTCAGCGCCAGGGGATGACCACCGGTGACGCCCCAAATGGTCTGGTAATCGGCGGCAACGGCCGTTTCCAGGGCAGAGATCCCCAGTTCTTGCGCGTGGTGTTGGAGCAGGGCCACGCCGTCATCAAAGGGCAGTTCAGGGATGACGCAGGTGAAGGCGGCGGCCTGCTGTGCCGGCCGGGTGCGGCTGGTGAGCAGGAATTTGCCGGGATTGGCCAGGTCGTTGAGCTGCGCCAGGAGAAAGGCGGTGTCGGTTTCGCTTTCCAGGTTGTCGATGACGATGAGGAACGGCCGTTCTTTTAACCGCTTCCGCACCTGTACCAGCCGCTGGTCTGGCGTGTTTTCAATGCCGCTTTGGCCCCAGAAACGTTGGGCCAGCTCGATGATCAGGTTGTCGAAGGCAGCCTGCGGCGAAGCGGCTTGACCACTGAGGGTGGGCGCGGCGCTGCGCAGCCAGATCACATCGTCAAAGTGGAGTTCCGGAAGCAGTCGCCGCACGACGCTGTCGGCCAGGGCGGTTTTGCCGCTGCCGCCCAGACCGGTGACGGCAATCACCCAGGGGCTGCCGGCGTCGCGCAGCCGGGCGGCCAGGTCGGTTTGCATTTCAACGGCGCCAAAAAGTTGGGAATAGGTGGCGGGCGGCAGCCGGGCGCTTATTTCTTGTATTTTGCTATCGCGTAAAGCCAGTTCCTGGCGGTAGACCACGTCGGCTAACTGGTCGATGGCCGCTCGCTGCATCCGGCTGACGGTGTGTTCGCTGACGTTAAGCTGGTGGGCGACCATGAGCAGGGAGTGCTGGCTGAGGAAGCGCAGTTTGAGAACACGAACGGCCGTTTCGTCCTGCACCGCCATTTCTTCCAGGGCGTTTAACAGCACCTGATTGACAGCCAGACGCGCCGCCGGGCCTTTGGCCGACGGCGCGGCAGCTTGCTGCGCCTGCACCACCATCAGAGATGACAGCGAATCGGCCGCGTCGTCGCCGCTGTGATGCCAGGCTCTCAGGGCCTGCTGCACCTCTTTATCCAGTTGATCCCGGTTTAACTGCATTGCCATCCACATGTCCTCCCGTTCAAGATAACTTTGCGCAAGTTTTGCGCCTTTGGCGCAGAAAGCCGCAGAGATGTGATAAATCAGCGCAAATAGAAAGGTGTATAGTGTAGAAGACTTTTGAAAAGATGGCTATTCACCATTTTTCAGAAGCAGCCAGTCGAGACGTGCCAGTTTTTGGGGGCATTTTTATCAACGAACAACCAGCTTATTGCCAATTATAGAAAAGTACCAGAACGTCAAGCGGGGAACATGCCTACCGCCGATTGTAAGCATAGAGTGTTTATCTTAATAGCCCCTGGTTTTGAAGAAGCGCCCGCGATTTATTGTTTGGCGCAGCTGCGCGAGGCCTGTTTATCGGTGTCGCTGGTGGGATTGGCGGTGGGACAGGTGACGGGCTGGCATGGGTTAACGATTCTCCCTGATTTGACGCTGGATCAGGTGGGGGAGTATGAGGCGCTAAAACTGGTCGTGATTCCCGGCGGCCGGCAGTGCGCGACGATGCTGCTCATAGACCCGCGTGTGCATCGTCTGCTTAACAGGGTGATTGCGCAGGAGGGCAGGGTGGGGGTGATGGGAACGGCCGTTCCCGTTGTCACGCAGTCCGGACTGCTGCCGCCGTCGCTGGACGGTCCTTATGTTCTGCAAAGCGGTGAGGAGCTGGAGGCGTTTGTGTCAGAGTTGGTGCGTCTGATGATGGCTTGACCCAGAGGTCGAGATCAGGACAAGAATAAATTTAAAATCGTAGTTCTAAAACTTAATTTCGTTGAGCGTCTCATGGGCGGATTCTTCCCGGTAGAAGAATTCGGGCGCCACACTCAACGAGTCCTTACCGCCAGGGAGGTGACTCGTGATGCTCAACCACAGCAGTGCTTATCATTTTCATGATCTGTCCCCTATCTTTGTCTCTGACAAGGGTGGTGGCTCACAAAGCGGCGGGGGCGGCTAAGGCTGCCCCACGCAGAGAAAAGCGGCCCAATTTGCCTGGTTTATTTCCGGCTGACCGGCTGGCGTCTGTTCAATGGCTGTGCGCTGCGCCCAGGCCAGCGCTTCCGCCACACCCCTCCCGGTCAGGAGGAAGCGGTAGAAGTTGACCATCAATTCAGGTGCGCTCTCATCGGCAATGGGCCAGTGTGCGCCCACCACGCGCTGTGCGCCTGCTGCCAGGCAGGCGGCGGGCAGACCCATCGGCTCATCCCCTTCATATAATAAGGTACGCAGACTGCTGCACGCCGACAATACCACCAGCGGCGGCAGGGGCGCCATCTGTGCCAGTTCATCCAGCCACAAATCCTGATCGTAGAGGGCGATACCGCTCAGGCGGCCGCTGTATGGGTCGGCGAAGGCGTGGGTGGCTATGTGGAGGAAGGCGAAGCGGGCCAGCCCCTTTTCCTGGCGCAGCTGCTGCCAGTTGGCGCCGGTGGCGTCGTGACCGGTTAACAGCTGCAGGTTAGCGCCTAATAATTCCTGCAAGCTGGCGGTTTCACGGTGAACGGCCGTTAACGGTTTATGCCGTCCCTGAAAATCAGCCACAGCGACCAGCAGTCCGGGCTTG
>JAWOGU010000391.1:0-6034 GCA_046496595.1 Chloroflexota bacterium | reverse complement strand
GGCGTTTTTGCATGGTGAGTTTGGAGTAGAGCAGTTCGTTGTTGACTTTGAATTCAAAGGCTCCCTTGCTGCCGGTGATGAAGGTGAAGCTTTCGACGATGTGCTGGTAATTGCTGAGAATATCGTCCGCCACACGGGCGGCGCGCGACCAGTAGTTTCAGGGTACGCAGTATTCTAAGGTGATGATGTATTTTTTATCCATAATTGTTCTCCTTGGGGTTGATGATCTGAGGTGTAGGTACGATATTTGGTTATCAATTGGATAAAGTATAACGGCCGTTAGCATCCTGACAAACAAACGAGGGAAAGAATTGACGCCGGTTGGGCAGCATGTTATACTCCATTAGTCACCTCAGTGGATTCCTGTAGATTCCCTCGAAGATTAATATAACAAAAATTTCCTTGGCTTTATATTCACAGAACTTTCCCCAAAATGGCAAAATAGAATTGGATTTGAAGTCATAAGATTTGTGCAGGGGTTGAAGAGCACCGTCTCAAAACAAACGTTAACTACAAAAATAGTATCACAACAAAATTTGCGCATAAACCATGCGCCAGGGGATATTTTCCCAATACTTCTAATTACCAAAATCCCAAATTTATGGCGAATTAGCTCACCAATTGAAAACTGGCTTTATAAGCACGTCTTCTAAAACTTGGTAGGGTTTGCTTGAAGCGGGAAATGGAGAAAAACAGGATGGAGATTGCAGAACTAGAAGCATTAAAAATCGGTGAATTACGTGATATTGCCCGTGATTTGGAAATTACAGGCTTCAGCACCATGAAAAAGCAAGGTCTGATTTATGAGATCTTGAGTACAACTGCTGAAAAACAAGGTTATGATTTTCGTGGCGGTACCTTAGAAATTGTAGAAGACGATAAACAACCCATAGGTTTCCTCCGTTCCCGGAATTATTTGCCGGGACCGGATGATATTTACGTCTCAAATTCTCAGCTTCGACGTTTGGGTCTGCGTAATGGCGACCATGTTTTGGGGCAGGTACGTGTGCCCAAAGACAACGAAAAATATTACAGCTTGTTGCGCGTGGAAGCTGTTAATGGCATGAGTCCGGACAAGGCTAAAAAACGGCCTCGTTATGAAGACCTCACCCCTATTTTCCCGGATGTAAAATTAAAACTAGAGACCACTCCCACCATTTTGTCTACTCGTTTGCTTGATCTGGTGGCGCCAATCGGTAGAGGGCAGCGTGGTTTAATCGTATCACCGCCTAAAGCCGGTAAGACGACAGTCTTAAAAGATATCGCCAATGGCATTACTGAAAATTACTCAGATCTGCATTTGATGGTGGTTCTGATTGGCGAGCGTCCTGAAGAAGTCACGGATATGGAACGCTCGATTGACGGCGAAGTTTCCAGTTCTACGTTTGATGAACCGGTGCGCCAGCACTGCCATGTAGCCGAGATGGCGCTGGCCCGCGCCAAACGTCTGGTGGAAGGCGGGCAGGATGTGGTGGTACTGTTGGACTCGATTACCCGTTTGGCGCGCGCCTATAACCTGACCGTGCAGCCCAGTGGGCGCACACTTTCCGGTGGCCTGGATCCGTCGGCGCTGTACCCGCCCAAACGCTTTTTTGGCGCGGCGCGTAATTTGGAAGAAGGCGGCAGCCTCACAATTATCGGTACCTGTCTGGTGGATACCGGCAGCCGTATGGATGATGTGATTTACGAAGAGTTCAAGGGCACGGGTAACATGGAACTGTTGTTGAGCCGTCGTTTGCAAGAACGCCGTATTTTCCCGGCCTTTGACATTGAACGCTCCAGTACCCGCCGCGAAGATTTGCTGCTCTCTGGCGACGAATTGGCTCGTGTGTATACGATGCGCCGGATGTTGGGCCATCTGATGGATACGCCCGGCTATGACATCAGCAGCGCCACAGCGGCTGTTTTCCAACGGATGCGCGGCACGAAGACAAATTATGAATTCTTGGAGTCGTTGACCAAGGATATGATGTAAAAAACGAGATGCGTGATCCGTAAAATCACGCATCTCGTGTTTGTGAACGGTAATTGAGAAAGCGGGTTCTCTACGGAGGCCCGCTTTTGCGCTTCTTAGGCTTTGTGTTAGCATCACTTGTTTGGTGATGATTTTTACTGTCGCCTGGGAAGAATGTTTATGGAAGAAGAGAGCAATCTTTGGCAAAAAAGCGGCGGCTTTCTGGTGTTGTTGGTCGTGGCGATACTCCTGTTTTTTGGCTGGCGGATTGGCCTGGCGAACGGGTTGAGGGATGAGGAACGTGGGGGCGGAACGGCCGTTTCCGTTACCACTACCGCCCAATCCTCAGAGACGATAACGGCCGTTAACAGCGACAGCGCCCCCGTCTATGATTTCTCCACCGGCGACCTGCCTGTGTTCAACGACACCGGGCTGGCGCCACAGCCCAATCCCCATACCTTTGAAGGCAAGCTGCCGCACCACGTATTTGAAACCTATGTGGTAGAACGCGGGGATACACCCGGTGCGATTGCGCAGCAATTTGGCATTAAAGTAGAAACGCTGCTGGGCGGCAACGCCCGCCTCAGCCAGGAAGCCACCTTGCTGCAGCCCGGCGACGAACTCATCATCTTGCCCCTTGACGGCGTGCTGCATGAAGTGCAGCCCGGCGATACCCTGGAAAGCCTTTCTGACCTGTATGACATTCCGGTGGAAGACATTATTGCCTACCAGGACAATAACCTGGAATTCCCCTTCCGCCTTTATCCCGAAACCAGCATCATCGTGCCGGGCGCCGTGCGTGAAGTGATCATCTGGCAGCCGCCGACTGTGGCTTCCAGCGGCGGCTCTTCCGGTCTGGGCGGCGGCATCAAGCCGTTAATTGTCGGGACGGGTACTTTCCAATATCCGGTAAACAACCGCAACTTTTCGCAGTTTTACTGGTATGGGCACCCGGCCCTGGACATTGCTCTGGGTGAAGGCAATCTGGTATACGCCTCCGATACGGGAACTGTGACCTATGCCGGTTGGAATACCTGGGGCTATGGTAACCTGATTGTCATCAACCACGGCAATGGCTACGACACTTTATATGCTCATTTGAGCGGCATCAACGTGGTTCCGGGGCAAATTGTGTACAAGGGTAATGTGATTGGCTATTCGGGTAATACGGGGAATTCATCCGGTCCACATATCCATTTTGAAATTCGCATCAACGGCAATCCAGATGATCCCTGCTGGTATTTAGGCTGCGGTTAGTATTAGTGAACCGTGTTCAGTTTACAGTGAACAGTGGGAACTTCACTGTGAACTGCTTACTGATTACTAGACAAATGCCGGTCGCGCAGTTGGCCGCAGCCGGCCTGTATGTCGATGCCGCGGCGCACGCGCACGGTGCTGCTGACGCCATAACCGGTCAGCACTTCCTGGAACTTTTCCACCCTTTCGCGGTCTGAAGGCGCGCCGCCGAAACCGGCTGTGGGATTAAGCGGAATCAGGTTGACGTGGCACAACATGCCCTGCACCAGTCTGCCCAGCGCCTGCGCCTGCTCGATGGTGTCGTTTTGGCCGTTGATGAGCGCCCACTCAAAGGTGATGCGCCGCCCCGTTTTTTCCACGACGTAACGGCAGGCGTCCAGTACGTCGGCAATGGGCCAGCGTTTGTTGACGGGGATGAGCTTGTCGCGCTCCTCGTCGGTGGCGGCGTGCAGGGAGACGGCGAGCGGCGTCTGGCGCTGTTCGTCGGCGTAGCGGCGCATGGCGGGCACGAGACCAACCGTGGAGATGGTGATTTTGCGCGCGCCCAGGTTGAAGGCGTCGGGAGCGGTGAGGCGATCAACGGCCGTTAACGTATTCTCATAGTTGTGCAGCGGTTCCCCCATGCCCATCATCACAATGTTGGTCACGTGGTCGCCGCTCTGGGCCAGTTCGTGGGCAAAATAGAGTACCTGCGCCACGATTTCCGCCACGCTGAGGTGACGAAAGAAGCCCATCTGCCCGGTGGCGCAGAAAACGCAGCCCATGGCGCAGCCCGCCTGGGTGCTGATGCACAGGGTGCGCCGTTTCTCGTATTTCATGAGCACTGTTTCAATATATTGACCGTCGGGTAGTTGGAAAAGCACCTTTTTAGTCTGGCCGTCGCTGGAATACAGTTCGTCCACCACCTGCCCGATGCTGAGGGTGGCGTGTTCCGCCAGTTGGACGCGGAAGGCTTTGGGGATGTTGCCCATCGCTTCAAAATCCAGGGCATAGCGCTTGTACATCCAGTCCCAAACCTGCTGGGCGCGGAATTTTGGCTGGCCCAAGTCAACGACGAAGGCAGTCAGTTCAGTTTGATCTAAATTGTATAAGTTGACCTGGCTCATAAGTTTTTCTACAGGATAACGTCAGGTGAATAGATGAAAATCTTTGTTAAACAGCAAGTTCAAGCGTTACGCGTCGGCCGGCGCGGGCTTCCAGGGTGATCAACATCTCCAGACTAAATTTTTCCCATTTCCCACGCATTAAATCAGATACCCGAGATTGCGTTACGCCCAGCTGTTGAGCCGCTTCGGTCTGGGTCATGCCGCTGGATTGAATGTATGAGCGCAGGTCACTTATCAACCTGGCCCTCATTTGCAGAATGGCTGCTTCTGCCGGATCGAGGTCTAAATCGGCGAATACGTTGCTGCTTGATTCAAAAATCGGCTCATCCATAAGCTAATCTCCTGATTGATTGTAGCTTCGTTTTGTTATTTCTATAATGTCATTTCATAGCTACGGCCAAATCCGCAATATCCGCAAAAATGAAATCAGGGTGGATGTCTTGGGTTTTGATGTCTTCCAATTTGCTGACGCCGGAGAGGACCAGGATGGTTTGCAGCCCGGCGTTTTTCGCGCCGAGGATGTCGGTGGTGAGCCGGTCGCCGACCATGGCGGTGTTTTCCGGCGTGCCGTTCAGCCGCTTGATGGCCTGCTGAAACATGATCGGCCCCGGTTTGCCGATGAGGGTGGGCTTGACGCCGGTTCCCGTCTCGATGAAGGCCAGCAACGCGCCCGCGCCGGGCATCGGCCCCATTTCGCTGGGGAAGGTGGGGTCCGGATTGGTGCCAATGAAGCGCGCGCCCTGGTTGATGAGGTGGGCGCCCATCGCCATGAGCTGATAGGTGGCGTGAGGATTGAAACCGACTACGACGGCGTCGGCCTGAGCGCCGTGGAGCGCTGCGTCTTCACTGACCAGGGTGAAACCCTGCGCCGTCAGCGCGTCGTGCAGCCCTTTGGCGCCGACCGGGTAGATGCGCGCGCCGTTTGGGTATTCTTCGCGTAGATAGCCGGCGGTGGCTTCCGATGAGGTGACGATTTGCGCCGGAGCTACGTCTACGCCAAAGCGGGCCAGTTTTTCGGTGTACATAACGGCCGTTTTTGAAGCATTATTCGTCGCCAGAGCAAAGCCGATATCCAGGCGGCGCAGCGTGGCAAAAAACTCGGCCAGTCCGGGCATTGGCGTTTCGCCGCGCCACAGTACGCCGTCCATGTCGAGAATCAGATTTTTGATGTGGTGGAGAGAGGTCATGGTTGTTGTTTGTCCTTTTTGTGATGCGTGATGCGTGATGCGTGATGAACTGTCTTTGAAGATCAGGGTGAAGCCGTGACGGGATCGTTGGCTGGCGCCGGTTTACGCCGTTTGCCGATTCGTTTACAATCCGAGCTTCACGAATCACGAATCACGAATCACGAATCAAATTATACCTGTTTACGGATAAGGCGCATGAGCTGGCGAGGCAAAATTGGACTGATGGGAGTGGTGTGGCTAACGGCCGTTTTCCGTTTTCATGCCCTTTTTGCCAATACCTTCCACGCGGATGAAGCCTTGTTTGCCTCCTGGGCGCGGTTGATTGCCGTGTGGCGCGACCCGCTGCTGCGCACGCCGGCGGTCGATAAGCCGCCGCTGTTGTTTTATCTGCAAGCGTTGTTTTATCCTTTGCAAGGGCCGGTGGAGTGGGCGGCGCGGCTGCCCAATTTCATCGCCTCGCTTGTCATTGTGCCGCTGCTGGGGGTGCTGGTGTGGCGCTGGTATGGGGATGAGATAACGGCCGTTTTCGC
>JAWOGU010000387.1:0-3639 GCA_046496595.1 Chloroflexota bacterium | reverse complement strand
CGGATATAACCGCCTTGCAGGCAGTAATATTTGTCGGTGGTTTTGGGATTGGGCGCGTAAAAGGTTTGCGGATCGACGCCCATTTGCGCTGCGGTCGCTTCTGAGCGCGAATCTTTTTGTGCCAGTAAATTTTGCCAATACTGCGCCGGTGTTTCGGCGTCCGGGAACAGGCAGGAAATGCCGATGATTGCGATTTTTTCCATGTTTGTGAACCGTGATGCATGATGCGTGATGCGTGAAGTTTTCTTACTCGTTACGCATCATGTTTCAGACCTCTTTCCTCGTAAATTTCAGAGCGTATTTTGGGTAGTTCGACCAGCAAATCGGCCATAGTGATATCTTCGCTATCCAACATATCGGCAATTTTGTCAGCCAATTTGTAGGTGCGCGGAGCTTGAGATGTCACCAACAGAACATCACCGATTTGCATAAGGGTAAGGGTGTCGCCATCTTCAATTGCCAGTGATTCACGCAGTTTGCGTGGAATGGTTATTTGTCCGTTTGCACGTATCGGCACGGTGAATTGCTGTGGTTTGGTGTTGGTATTGTTTTCCATAACTACACATCTTCCGATAGTGAAGCCTAATCAGAATGCCTTACGCATCACGCATCACGGAATTGCTGGTACAAACAGGTGGTTGAGTTGTTTGCTGATGGTGACTTGGGCGCCGAGGACGCGGGCGTATAAACGGCCGTTCTCATCATGTGTAAAAATATCCGCTGCCAGTTTACTATCGGAGCTGTCCTTCACTTCCATCGACACATAGGTGGTGACGCCGAACGGGATGGGGCGGAACTGCTCGCCGCGTTCCGTGTGCAGGGGCAGGCTGCCTGCCTCGTGGAAATGCCGCGCCCAGATGACCATGCTCTGGAACTGCCCATCGGCGATGAACGGGTTGAAGCTCTGCACCGGGAATTGTCCCTGCTCCCTGTCGGAGAGCGGCGCCAATTCACAGCGCATCGTCACCTTGTCCGGGCTGACGTTCAGCACTTCGGCCACGCCTTGAAAGGCCGGACCGTGGAAGAGGGCGCCGTTTTGGTACAGCGTCGCCTTGTCAATCGGCGTGGTGGGGCTGGGATCGAAGGCGGCGTAATAGGGCGCTTCCGGCAAGTGGGCGCGCAGGCTGATTTCGGCGCGATAGTGGAAGCGCGGCTTACCCGCATCCGTCTGGCTGGAGACCAGCGCCTTGAAGCGGATTTCCCCATCGGCCTTTTGTGTTTCCTCCAATTCCAGCAGGTATTCCTTTATTTCCGGGTGCGTCTCGTCAAAGACGATTCCTTTGAGCACCTGATAGTTGTCGCAGGAGGCCAGCGTGTAGCCGGGATACAACTGCTCGCAGACGCTGCCCATCCAGGCAATGGCGCACACCGTCGGCAGCACGGCATGGCCGCCGATGACGTGGTCTTGCAGGAACGGATTGGCGGCTTCGCTTAAAAAGCGGTGGATGCGGTGGACGCGCAGGCTGCCGTGCAAATCGCCGTCAGGGAAGGCCAGTGGCCCGCCGACGACGGTCTGGCAGACGGCGTGGTTGGCGGCGCTGAGTTCATTGGCTAACAGCCAGGCGCCCACGTCCACCGGGATGACCTGGATGTTGCGCTCGGCAAACAACTGCTTGAGCGCCGGCGTCACCATGCCACCATCCCACGGACCCCAATCAATCGCTACGACGTGACAGTGCGGGTGCTGCTGCTTGACATAATGAGCGGTCTTGTTGAGGATGTCGTTGGCGACGGCGTAGTCGGCCTGGCCCACGTTGCCGTAAAAACCGGCGGCGGAGGAGAAGAGGACGAGGTGCTGCAACTGTGACGGCGGGACGGCTTGCAGGAGCGCATTCAGGCCATCTACTTTGGTGCTGTAAACGGCCGTGTAATCCTGCTCCGTTTTCTTTTCGATGAGTTTATCGGAGAGCACGCCAGCCCCGTGGATGAGGCCGGTGATGGGACCGAAGTGTTGGTTGGCTCTGGTAACGGCCGTTTGCAGGGCCACCCCATCTGTCACATCCACCGGCAGATACATGGCTTGCCCACCTGCCTGCGTGATGGCGCGCAGCGTCGTTTCGATTTCTTGTTTAGACGAGATAACACGCGCCATTTTGCCGATGAGCAGCGGCGTGGGTTTTTCCCCCTGCGCCAGCAGACGCTCCATAATTTGCCGCTTGAGCGCCGCTTCATCCGGTTCGCCCACCAGCCAGCTTGTGTCAACGTCGTCGATGGCCGAACGGCCGAGCAGGACGAATTTGCAGCGGTACTGCTGCGCCAGATTGATGACGCAGTCGGCGGTGATGCCCTTCGCGCCGCCGCTGACGACGAACACGGAGTCTGGCGTAATCCGGCTGTCCGGCGTATACGCCTCCAGCGGCGTTTCCACGGTGTCCAGCGTCACGCGCCCCTGGTTGCCGTAGCCCACTTCGACGACGAGCCGGTTTGGATCGTGCAGTTCGGCCAGGACAAAGGCAGCGGCCTGCTCCGGTTCGTAACCGGGATGCAAATCAACCGCGCGGCAGAAGACTGGCGGCCATTCCAGGTTGAGTGTTTTGGTGAGGCCAAAGAGGCCGCCGTCGATGGGGTTGAAGGGGATTTCACCGTCCAGCCCCAAAGCGCCGTCCAGACGAGCCACCGTGACGAAACTGGCGCGGTCGTGCTGCCGCGCTGTTTCGCTGAGTGTGTCTTTGAGATGCTTGGCGATGAAGAAGACCTGCTTGAGCAGGGCGGCTGAATCGGCTTGCGCCGGGTGCAGGTGAATGAAGGCGCCGATGGGACCAGACTGGGTGGAAACGGCCGTTAACCGTTCCACTAAATGCGCCTCATCCCAATTCTCCAGCGTCACCCGCGCTGCGCCGGCGGGTAAACTGGCGGGCGTGGGCACAAGTTCCACCGGGAAGCTGAGTACTGCCACCCGCCAGCCGCGTTCCATCAATGTTTGCGCGACCTGTGTGGTAACGGCCGTGCCGTCGTCGGTGAGCAGGCAGACATGCGTTTCCGGCAGTGTGTAAGCCAGAAAGTCGGGCATGGGCAATGTCTTGAGCGTGACGACATGGCGCGTAATTGCGTGGTTGGAAGGGGCGGGCACGCAATCACGCCGGGAAAAATCGGCTCCCGCTACAGCCGGACCAATTTTTTTGCCGGTTCTCCTGTTAACGAATCGCTCAGATGATCCACAATTTGCTGCAAGGTGCGCAGTTCGGCCAGTTCGGCAGGGTTGACTTCCGGCAGTTCGGGGTGTTGTTCCTGCATCGCGCCCAGGATTTCGACTCGCTTGATGGAGTCGATGCCCAGGTCGGATTCCATGTCCATGCCCATTTCCAGCATTTCGGCCGGGTAGCCGGTCTTTTCGCTGACGATGACGAGCATGGCCTGTGCCAGTTCGGCAACATTAGCAGATGTAGAGGTGATGGGGTGATGGGGTGTAGAGGTGATGGGGTGAGCGGGTGATGGAGTGATGGGTTGGGCGGCGGGCGCACTCGCCACTTGCAATCCGCCACTCGCCACTTGCAATCCGCCACTCGCCACTTGCAACCCGCCACTTGCGACCCGCCCACTGTTCACTGTCAACTGTCCACTGTTCACTGAGTCAGACAGGTGATCTACAATCTGCTGCAAGGTGCGCAGTTCGGCCAGTTCCGCCGGGTTGACTTCCGG
>JAWOGU010000355.1:0-3137 GCA_046496595.1 Chloroflexota bacterium | reverse complement strand
TGCAAGTGGAAAAAATGCTGCTGCGCACCCTGGAAGAGACACGGGAAGAAATCGGGCGCGAGCGCTTTTTGCAGTACACCTGGGAATGGAAGGAAAAGTATGGCAGCCACATCACGCGGCAGATGCGCCGCCTGGGCGCTTCTTGCGATTGGGATCGGGAACGGTTTACGCTGGATGAAGGGCTGTCGCGGGCGGTGCGGGAAGCATTTGTGCGCATGTACCGTATGGGACTGATTTATCAAGCGGAATATTTAGTGAACTGGTCGCCGGGGCTGCAAACGGCCGTTTCCGACCTTGAGGTTGAATACGCCGAAGAACCCGGGTTCCTCTACTACTTCAACTATCCAGTCAAAGGCGGCGGCGCGCTGCCCGTCGCCACCACCCGCCCCGAAACCATCCTCGGCGATACGGCCGTGGCCGTGCATCCCGCCGATCCCCGTTACCAGGAGTTCATCGGCAAAACCTGCCTGGTGCCCATGCTCAACCGCGAAATTCCCATCATCGCCGACGAATACGTTGACATCGCCTTTGGCACCGGCGCCCTCAAGATCACCCCAGGTCACGATCTCAACGACTTTGAGATCGGCAAAAAGCATGGTCTGGAAATCGTCAACGTGCTGCACAAAGACGCCACCTTGAACGAAAATGCTGGTCCTTATGAAGGGTTGGACCGCTTCGACTGCCGGGAAAAACTATGGGCCGACATGGAAGCCGCCGGCCTCACGCTCAAAAAGCAGCCCTACACGCTCAACGTGCCCCGCAGCCAGCGCGGCGGCGAAATCATTGAACCGCTCATCAGCCGTCAGTGGTATGTAGACGCCGAACCGCTGGCGAAAATGGGCCTGGCGGCCGTTCACAGCGGGCGCATCAAAATTGTGCCCGACCGCTTTGTCAAAATCTGGGACAACTGGCTGCAAAACATCCGCCCCTGGTGCATCAGCCGCCAGTTATGGTGGGGTCACCGCATCCCTGCCTGGACCTGCGCCGACTGCGCCCATATCACAGTCGCCGTCAATGAGCCGTCCATCTGCGAAGCCTGCGGCGGCGGCCGCCTGGAGCAAGATCCGGACGTGCTGGACACCTGGTTTAGCAGTGGTTTGTGGCCTTTCTCCACGCTGGGCTGGCCTGACCAGACCCCTGATCTGGCGCGTTTCTACCCCACCGACGTCATGGAAACCGGCTACGACATTCTCTTCTTCTGGGTGGCGCGCATGGTGATGTCGGCGGCCCTTTTCACGAACGACATCCCTTTCCACACCGTCTATCTGCACGGCCTGGTGCGCGACGAACACGGCCAAAAAATGAGCAAAACCAAGGGCAACGTCACCGATCCGCTGGACGTGATTGCTGAATATGGCACCGACGCCCTGCGTTTTACGCTGCTCACCAGCGGCGCGCCCGGCAACGACCTCAACCTATCCCTGGATAAGGTGGCAAGCAACCGCAACTTTGCCAACAAAATCTGGAATACGGCCCGCTTTATCACCAGTGGTTTGGACAAAGCGGGCAAAGCCGACAAACCGGCGGTGCTCAACTACACTGCCGCCGACCAGTGGATTCTGACGCGGCTGGCCGAAATCATCCAGACTGCGGATCGCCTGCTGGACCATTACCAGTTCGGCGAAGCCGGCCGCCAGGTGTATGATTTCCTCTGGAGTGAGTTTGCCGACTGGTACGTGGAAACGGCCAAAGTGCAGCTTCAGGAAGGCGGCGCCCGCGCCTGGACCACGCTGTCTGTGCTGCGGCAGGTGTTGGATGACTGTCTGCGTTTGCTGCATCCCTACATCCCGTTTGTCACGGAAGAAACGTGGCAGCAGCTCAAAACCGCCTTTGTGCAGGCTGACTTAAACATCGAACCGGCCGAGGGTTGGGCGGAAGCGCTGATCATCGCCGATTGGCCGCGGGCTGGTGAAACCTACCCGGCAGGCGCGGCCGATTATGAACGGCTGCGCCATCTGATCCACGAGATTCGCGGGGCGCGCGCCGACAACAAAGTGGAACCGGCGCGGCGTATTAAGGCTATCATTGCCGCCGGTGATAAAGTTGAGATGCTGCAAGCGCAAAGCGGCGTCCTCTGCTTCCTGGCGCGCCTGGACGAAGAGCGGCTGGAAATTGTGGCTGAGGCTAATGCGCCGGACGCCGCCCTGACAATTGCCCTGGGCGATATGACCTGTTACCTGCCGCTTTCCGGCATGGTGGACCTGGACAAAGAGAAGGAACGCCTGGAAAGAGAGTCGGCGGATTTGCTTAAGGAAATCAAACGGCTCACGGGCTTGCTGAACAGTCCTTTTGCCGAAAAAGCGCCGCCGCCGGTGGTCGCCAAAGAGCGCGAGAAACTGGCGCAGTTCCAGGCCAGTTATGATGAATTAACGGAGCGTCTGAAAAATTTATAAAGATAGACTTTATGGACGGTGGTACACCACCACAAATAAATAGCGGGGATTAAAAGATTTGGGGATTTTCTCTAAAGCTTATCCCCTAATCCCTTAATCCCCGCTATTTTTTATAGGAGCCTCAGTAGAAATGACCGAGAATTTTCAGTTTTCACGAAACCATAGTGATTTAAGTACGGATAAGGGTTTCCAGTTTGAGTTTTATTGTGACCGCTGCGGGGATGGTTACCGCACGAAGTTTCAACCCTCGCTGACAGGCGCGGCGACCTCTTTTTTGGACGCGGCGAACAGTTTGTTTGGCGGTGTGTTGGGCAAGGCGGCTGATTTGGGCAATCGAGCTAACTCGGCGACCTGGGAGCAGGCGCATGACGCGGCGTTTGAGAAGGCAGCCAAAGAAGTGATGCCGCAGTTTGCCCGCTGTCCCAAGTGTTCTTCCTGGGTATGCCGCAAAAATTGCTGGAATACGCGCCACGGGCTGTGTAAGAGCTGCGCACCGGATGTAGACGTGGAAATGGCGGCGGCGCAGTCGAGCAAAGCGGTGGAGCAAGCCTGGGAAGCAGCCGATTCTTCACAGGAAGACAAGAAGGTGATTGCCAAAGGGTATGCGGAGACGATTCAGGCCAGTTGTCCTCATTGTGGGGCGGCGTTAAACGGCCGTTCCAAGTTCTGTCCTGAGTGCGGCGGCAAAGTGGAAGCAAGCAAGTTCTGCCTGGAATGTGGTGAAAAACTGCCGCCAAACGCCAA
>JAWOGU010000281.1:0-10817 GCA_046496595.1 Chloroflexota bacterium | reverse complement strand
CGGGCTGCGCAGCAGGTCAACCAGCGCACGCATGTCAGCGTTCGTGGCGGTCGCCTCCAGGCGATCATCCGGGTAGGCGGTCATGCCAATGAGAAGCGCAAGGCGTTGGCTCATGGAGGGTATTTTAACAGTTAACGGGGAACAGTAAACAATGAACGGCGTACGGTGAACAGCAGTTTGATAACCTCTGTACACCGTTTACTGGACACTGTTCACTGTCCTTACTCCGACAGGAGTTCGACTTCAAAAATGAGGGTGGCGTTGGGCGGAATGATGCTGCCAGCGCCGCGGCTGCCGTAGCCCAGTTCCGCCGGAATGACAAGCTGGCGCACGGTTCCGGGCGTCATGGAGGCAACGCCTTCATCCCAACCGGCGATGACGCGCCCCTGTCCCAATGGGAAGGAAAAAGGCTGCCCGCGATCCAGGGAACTGTCGAACTTGGTCCCGTCGGTGAGCCAGCCGGTGTAATGCACGGTGACGGTGCTGCCGCGCTGCGGCGGCTGGCCCTCGCCGGACACCAGGTCGTAATATTTCAGGCCGCTGGCGGTGGTGGTGTAGTCGGCTTCGTTAACGGCCGTTGGCGCTTCCGGCGCTCCGGGCGGGCCGGGCTGCACGGCTACCAGTTCCACCTCAAAGTTCAGGGTGGCGTTGGGCGGGATGACGCCGCCAGCGCCAGCAGCGCCGTAAGCCAGGTCTGGCGGGATGATGAGGGTGGCTTTGCCGCCTTCTTTCATGAGGGCGATGCCTTCATCCCAGCCGGGAATGACCATGCCCTTGCCCAGGACAAAGTCGAAGGGCGCGCCCCGGTCGTAGGAATTATCGAAGGGGGTGCCATCGGCCAAGGCGCCGCGATAATGGACGGAGACCAAATCACCGGCTTTGGCTTGTGGGCCGCTGCCGGCTGCTGTTTCAATGTATTGTAAACCGCTGGCTGTGGTCATGGTTTCCTCGTTTTCAGATGTGGTTTTGCCTGTTGTGGGACCGCAGGCAACGGCCGTTAACGCCACAAGCAGCAGCGCTATCAGCCAGATTTGGTGAGTGAATAATCGTTTGTTCATCGCTTTTCGTTTCGTTCAAGAATCTGGACGCCGTCCGGGGAGGCGACGATGGCGCAGGTCGCCAGGTTGAAGAACATGCCGTGTTCCACCACGCCGGGCTGCGCACGAATCGCCTGCCCCATGGCGGCCGCGTCGTCCAGGCCGCCGTCAAACCAGCAGTCGAGCAGGATATTGTTTTCATCGGTAATCACCGGGCCGCCGGTTTCAGGGTGGAGGCGCAGGATAGGCCGCGCGCCCAACGATTGCAGGTAAGCGGCGACGGGCTGGCGGGCAAAGGGAATGACTTCTACCGGCACAGGGGCGCGGGTTGCCAATTTGCTCACAATTTTGCGGTGATCGCTGACGATGATCATTTGTTTGGAAGCGGCGGCGACAATTTTTTCGCGCAGGAGGGCGCCGCCCAGCCCTTTGATCAGGTCTAAGTGGGGGTCGATTTCGTCGGCGCCGTCGATGGTGACGTCGATGATGGGATGCTGGTCGAAGGTGGTTAGGGGAATGCCCAGCCGTTCCGCTTCCCGCCGGGTTTCTTCAGAGGTGGGGATGCCGAGGACGTGGTGTAAACGGCCGTTTTGCAGCATCTCCCCCAAGGCGCGCACGGCGAAAACGGCCGTGCTGCCGGTCCCTAATCCCACGACCATGCCGGATTGGATGGCGGCGGCTGCCCTTTCCCCGGCCTGTTTCTTTAAGGCTTCGATGGATTCACTCATGGCTACAACCGCACAATGTCGTCTTTGGCAAAAATGAAACCGACTTCCATGTCGATGCCCGGTTCGCTGTATAAATCCGGGGGCACGCTGATATCGGCGAGGTATAGTTCACCCGCGATGCCGCGCCCGGTTTCGTAGCGCAGCCCCTCTTTGGGCAGGGCCAGGGTCATGGTGGCGGTGGCGCGAATGGCCGGTTCAAAGATGTGGCCGTTGGTCAACTCCAGGCCGGAAGGCGTGTCTAAACTGAGGATGGGCGCACTCTGGGCGTTGGCCCAGCGGATGAAATCGGCGGCGTTTCCTTGAGGATTGCCGCCCAGACTGTAGCCGATGATGGCGTCGATGATCAGGTCGATGTTGGTCATGCCGGCGAGCACCATGCCGGAGCCGATGGTGACGGGCACGCCCATGCGGCGCAAAATTTCTAATTGTTTGGCCGGGATGCCTCTGAAATGGTGGTCTGGTTTTGTGATGAAGACGTGGACGCTGGCGCCCCAATTGTGCAGGCGGCGGGCGCAGACCAGACCGCCGCCGCCGTTGCCGCCGCTGCCGGCCAGGATGACGACGGTATTGCCGCGCGGATCGCCTTCCAAAAAGCGGGTACGGGCCAGGTGGGCCAGATTGCGCCCGGCGTTTTCCATCATCTGGATGAGTTCGATGCCGTAATCTTCGGTCATGGCGCGGTCTACTTCGCGCATTTGGGCGGTGGTGAGGCAGGGCACGCCGCTGAGGGGCAGGGGTTTGGTGGAGCCGCGGCGTTCGTAGGCCATGCGGCGCAGTTCGTGTTTGCTGGTGGGGCTGTGGGATAACCAGCGGCCAAAGGTTTCACGATCAAACACGATGAGGGTAACGGCCGTGGCGGCGCGCACGGTGGCGGTGCGCCGTCCGCCTTCCAGTAAACCGATTTCGCCAAAATAATTGCCGCTTTCCAGGCGGGCAATCACAGATTCTGATTCGTCTGCGGCGCGGAAGTAAACTTCGACGGCGCCTTCGGCGATGATGTAGAAGTTTTCAGCCAGATCCCCTTCGTGGATGATGATTTCCCCAGGGCTGAAATTTTTCATACCGGCGATGGATTGAGCCGGTAGTTGGGGGAGGCCTTCAATGTCGTCATGAAGCGTTTCGTTATAAATCTCATCCGCCAGGGTGGCTGCGTCTTCCAGTGGGACGCTGCCGTCAATAATGCCCAGGCGTTCTTCCACCAGGGCGTCCAGTTCTTCCCGGCTGACGAGGGAACTGTCCAACCATCTTTTGAAGGAACTGCGATCCATGGTCATGACTTCGACGTCTGTTTGGGCGCGCACGGTGGCGACGCGCCTGATTTGTTTGAGCAGCCCGATTTCGCCGAAAAAGCCGCCTTCTTTGATGGTATCGAGGACAACTTCTCGCCCATCCGGGTAGCGGTGGATCACTTCCACAACGCCGCGGGTGATGATGTAGAAGCGGTCTGGTTCATCTCCTTGTTGGATAATGACGGTGTGGGCGGCGTATTTTTCGGGGCCGAATTTTGGTTTTGTGACGGTCATGGTTATTTTTTAGAAGCCTGGGTTGCCTTCGACAAGCTCAGGCAACGGTCTCAGGTAACGGTCTCAGACAACGGTCTCAGACAACGGTCTAAACAGGTTGCGGAAATTGTTCTGTTTTTTGCCAGGCGCGCAGCACTTCGGCTACGCTCCAGGCCTGGGCAATGCAGCCTCTGGGGGTGAAGGGCGGGTCGCCGTCAAAGATTTCGCTGATGCTGCCCACACCGGCGTCGCGCAGGTTATAGAGCAGCGGCTCCAGGAAGGAGCGGGCCAGGGCTGCGTCCTGGTAAACGCGCAGATGCGCTTCCACAAAGGGGCCGATGAGCCAGGCCCACACAGTGCCCTGATGGTAAGCGCCGTCTCGTTTCAGGCGGTCGCCGCCGTAGTGGCCGATGTATTCGGGATCGTCCGGGGAGAGGCTGCGCAGGCCGTGGGCGGTGAGCAGGTGGCGGGCGCAGGCGTCTACCACGGAGCGCTGCTGTTCCAGGGAGAGCGGGCTGTGATGCAGGGAGACGGCCAGCAGTTGGTTGGGGCGCAGCTTGCCGTCTGGTCCGTCTGGTCCATCGAGGATGTCGTAGCAGTAGCCCATTTGGGCGTTCCAGAAGCGGTTGAAGCCTTGTTTTGTTTGGGCGGCGAGCTGTTCGTAGGGCGCGGGGTCGTGGCCCAGGGCGCGGGCGAAGGCGGCCATGGTGCAGAGGGCGTTGTACCACAGGGCGTTGATTTCTACGGGTTTGCCGATGCGGTCGGTGACGACCCAGGAGCCGATTTTGGCGTCCATCCAGGTGAGTTGGATGCCTTCTTCGCCGGCGTGGAGCAGGCCGTCGGTTTGGTCCATGTAGATGTTGTAGCGGGTGCCGCGGGTGTGCCACAAGATAATGTCTTCGAGGACGGGGTAGAGTTCGGCCAGGAGTTCTGTGGCGCCAGTGGCGGTGTGGTAGGCGCGGATGGCTTCGATATACCAGAGGGTGGCGTCTACGGTGTTGTATTCCGGTTTTTCGCCGACATCGGGGAAGCGGTTGGGGATCATGCCCTGGTCGAGGAATTGGGCGTAGGTGCGCAGAATGGAGGCGGCGATTTCGGGACGGTTGGTGTTGAGGGTGAGGCCGGGCAGAGCGATCATGGTGTCTCGGCCCCAGTCGCTAAACCAATGATAACCGGCGATGAGGGAACGGCCGTTTTCATCTTTGCTTGTGGGGCGTTTGACGACAAATTGGTCGGCTGCCAGCACCAGTTGTTGAATGGCGGGACTTTCTTGGGTGACGCCAGCCAGTTGCAACAGGGCTGTTTCATGAGCCTGGCGTTCCTGGAAGGCTTTTTCGGCGTTCAGGTTTGGCGTTGGTTCTGTGCTGGCAACGATGGTGAAACATTCGCCAAGGCGCAAGGTTTTGCGCAGGGCGGCGGCAAATATGTGATCTTCTTGCACGTCGCTTTGCCCGCGGTAATCTTCGATACTTAAGAAGAAGTCTTCGTACCAGTCAAAATGCGGCGTGATTTCGTCGGCGTCGGGGCTTAACAGGTAGAAGGGTGGGGCGTCTTCTTGCAGGTGCAGCGCGAGTCCATTTTCTATTTCTTCGGTCTCGACTTCGCGGTCGTCCATGATGGTGGTGGCGTGGTAATCACGGTAGTTGACGAGGGCGCGGGCTTCGAGGGTGAGGGGACCGGTGGCGCGCACCAGCCGGTATTGAATGTAGGTGGTGTTGGCGCCGGGTGCCATCCAGATGCGCTTTTCCAACAAGGCATTGGCAATGGCGTAGGTCCAGACCGGGGTAGTGCCTTCCAGGTGGAAACGGTTGAGGTATTTGTACCCTTCCGGTTCTATCGTACCGTTGTTCCAGCGATTGCAGTAGAGTTTGTGGAAACGGCCGTTTTCCGGGTAAATGCCATCATATTCCACGGTTTCTTCGAGTTTGGTGAGCAGGAGGGTGCGGCCTAAAGGGGGCTGGAGGGCGGCCATGAGCAGGCCGTGGTAGCGACGGGTCAGCACCCCGGCGATGGTGCCGGAGGCGTAACCGCCTATGCCATTGGTGACGAGCCATTCTCGTGATTCGGCTGCTGCCAGATTGCCACAAACTTCACGTCCGAAATCAAACATAGATATTTTCCTGGGTGTGATGAAGGTTATGGGTATCTTACGCATGGCTGGGCATTTAGGCAAATTGCAGCGCATGGTCTGACAGCAATTCTCAATTTAGGTTTGAACCGGCAGATAAATCTGCACCAACATTTACAAAGTCCGCCTTCGCGGACTAAAAAAGTCGTTTCTATAGTCGGCGAATGCCGACTTTGTAATAGTCGCAGCGGTTTTAACCGCCAGATTGTGTTAAAGTGAGAATTGCTGATGGTCTGATGCGTTTACTCTGGTGTATTGCGCTACCAGTTTGGCGACATGTGGGACAGGAGCATGTTGGCTTCGGCGGCTGTGGAATCGGGCCATTTATTTTCGACGTAGATGTCGTCTGGGATTTGTGGGGGCAGCGCCAGGGAGAAGGTGAAGGTCACGCCGTTTCCGGCTGGACTGGTGACCCATATTTTTTGGTTGTGGGCAGTCAACGCCATCTGGCAGAAAGCCAGTCCGAGACCATTGCCGCTTTCCCGGCCAGGGCCGGTGACGAATTTTTCAAAAATGGTATCGGCGAGATTTGATGGCAGTCCGGGACCTTCGTCGGTAACGGAGATGTGTAGTTGTCTGTGTGTGGGATCGTGTTTGTTGACGAGAACGGCCGTTACGCGAATGGTGCTGCCGATGGGTGAAAATTTCAGGCTGTTGTCTATCAGGTTTTGCAGGATTCGTTCCAGCAGGCTCTCATCGACCCAGGCAGGCGGCAGGTCTGCGGGCAATTGGCGGATGAGGGTGACGTTTTTAGCCATAGCGCGCGGCGATTGGCTTTTTAGAACGCAGTCGATGAGTTTGGGCAGGGAAACGGCCGTGGGGTGAACGGAGATGGCGTCACTTTCCAGACGGTTGACATCCAGGATGTTGTTGACCAGATGTAATACTTTTTCGGTGTTTTCGTAGGTCAGGTTTAATAATTGGTGGCTGTCGGTGGGCAAGTTTTCTTTTTGCAGCATTTGCAAGGCAAAGAGTGAATTGCTCAGAGGGGAGCGCAAATCATGGACCATGGCATGGGTGATTTCATTGTGCAGCTCTTCTTGCTGTTTGCGTTTGCTAATGTCACGGAAGATGAGCATGTCAGTGGAAACGATTTTGCGCCAATCCAGGATGGGCGTACGCTGAATTTCGTAACTGTGATTCTGGTCTAGTTGATTTAGTTTGATGTCTACCGGGTTTTGTTTCAGGGTATTGTAGACGCGGGCTATTTCCGGGAAAACATCACTCAATTGGCTGCCAACCAGGGCGGGAAACGGCCGTTTTTCCATCTGCGCTGCTATCTGCGCCATCGCCGGATTGGCGTCTACAATGACCAGCCCGGTATCGACCACCAGGACTCCATCGGCCAAACTGTTGAGCGCAGGCTGTCTGGTCAACGGCGAGCGTTTGACTAACTGGAAACCAAGCGCATATTTGCCCACAATCATGCCGCATAAGGCAAACATGAGCGGCGTTAGATCGATAAAACTCATGCTTGTCAGGTGCAAAACGCCGCCAAACCAGGGCAAAGCCAGTCCTGTTAACACAAGCAGCGTTTGGTGAGGCGATAAAGAAGCGATTTCATAACGGGTACTCATGAGCAGCCATAAAGAACCGGTCAAAAAAGCGCCATACACAAATAGGATCGTAAACCAATACCAGGCCCCTGGTCTGGTTAGCAAAACGGGCAGCCAGGGATTGGTGGAAACCTGGGCTTCGATCCATACTAAAAGATGGCCGGCGTTTGTGAACACCAGCGCCAGGGTTACTATGGGGAAAAGCATGACTAACAGCCAATGACGGGAGGAGAGCCATTTTTGTTTGTTGGTGTATTGGGCAGTAAAAGAGAGCCAGGCGACGGGGACGATGGCCACGCCCAGGTATTGCCATTTCATCCAGGTTAGCTTGGCTGCCATATCTTCGCTAACGAATTGCAGCACATAAGTCAACGTCCACAAGGTGATAGCCAGCATAAACACGGAAAAGGCCACCGATCCGGGGACCGGTCGCCTTTTCCAGGCAAACAAGGCAAAAATAACTGAGGGCGCCGCAGAAAATAACAATAAAATGGTAACGGCCGTTAAATACCAATACATGGTTTACCTACTCTCTTACCAAATCGAATGCTTTTGCGAATAAGCCAGTTGTTCATACTAAAAACATTTTAAATTCTTGGCGGAATTCGTCTATGGTACATATCGCCCAACACCCCGGTATTTACAGGATTTCCCACAACCCGTATTTCCTATTCCGCCCATAACTGTCAATTTAATGATGACGGTTTCCGGTTTCCCTGCTGCCTTGTGTTATCATTATCAAAAGTTCTGATAGTGACCCCAAGGTTTACAAATTGGATAAAGTCAGGTAGAGCATGAACACGATTCGGCATACAACCACCCCGGCACACATTGCAGAACTCATCTGCCGTTTACGCGCCGCCCATCCGGATGCCCACTGCGAACTAAACTATGAGACGCCCATCCAACTGCTGGTCGCCACCATCCTTTCTGCCCAGTGTACCGACGAGCGTGTGAACCAGGTAACGCCGCAGTTGTTTGCCCGTTATCCCACGACGGCGGCCTTCGCCGCTGCGGAGCGGGTTGAACTGGAAGCCGCCATTTACACCACCGGCTTCTACCGCCAAAAAGCGCGTTATATTCAGGAAGCGGCTCATGCTATCTTGCAGGAACACGGCGGTGAAATTCCTGATGAAATGGACGACTTGCTCAAACTTTCCGGCGTGGCCCGTAAAACCGCCAATGTTGTTTTGGGTGAAATTTATGGCAAAGCGGAGGGCATTACGGTCGATACGCACGTCAAACGGCTCTCCCAGCGGCTCGGCTTAACTGCCGCCGCTGATCCGGTCAAAGTAGAGCGCGATCTGATGCGGATGATCCGGCCGGAAAGCTGGATCGAAATTTCGCATCTGCTCATTTTTCATGGCCGTCGCGTGTGTTACGCCCGCCGCCCCGACTGCCCGCGCTGCACCCTGAACGACATCTGTCCGGGAAGAGAAGGCTGAACGCTGAATGCTGAATGATGAATTTTCATCATTCAGCATTCAGCGTTTAGCATTTTTTAGGAGTGAATGATGGAACTGAATGGAAAAACTGCGGTGGTGACGGGGGGGGCTGTGCGTGTGGGGCGCGCCCTGGTATTGGCGCTGGCGGAAGCAGGTTGTAACGTGTTTATCCACTACGGCCGTTCTGCCGGGCCAGCTATCCAAACCCAGGAAGAGGCCAAAACATTCGGGGTGAAGGCTGCCATCCACAGCGCCAATCTGGCGGAAGCTGAGGGGGCGCTGCGGGTGATGGAAACGGCCGTTTCCACCTTCGGCCACATCGACATCCTCATCAACAGCGCCGCCATCTTCCCCGACGAAGACAGCTTCACCCACACCGACCTGGCTTTGTGGGATAAGTTAATGAACATCAACCTGCGCGCCCCTTTCCTGCTCAGCCGCGCCTTTGCCGCCCAACTGCCAACCGACCAGCCCGGCAAAATCATCAACATTCTGGATGCCCGCCTGCGCCGGCCCGCCACCGACCATTTTGTCTACCGCTTCACCAAGGGCAGCCTGTGGCAAATGACAGAAATGCTGGCGCTGGAACTGGCTCCCCGCATCACCGTCAATGGCGTGGCCCTGGGCGCCATTCTGCCGCCGCCTGGAAAAGACGCCAGCTATCTGGACAAAATCGCCCAGAACCGCATCCCGCTGCGGCGGGCGGGCAGCGCCGCAATCGTCGCCGAAAACGTGCTCCACCTGCTGCGCCAGGATTTTCTCACAGGCGTTATTGTGCCCATCGACGGTGGGGAATTTCTGTAAAGCGGCGGCCGGAGTGGAGGCAGGCAGTTATCCTCACAGGGTAATCATTCTCCACCGTTCCCTGAGCTTGCCGAAAGGAAGTCGGTTTCGACAGGCTCAACCTACGGGGGGAGTGAACGGTTTCCTCACAGGAAACATGTAGATGTAGAGCGGCTGATTATCCTGACGTTGTCACGCGGGTGGGTGTGATTTTGCACATGACTCGTGTTTCTTTCTCTGCCTGGTCGGCTGGAGTCACCCCGCCATAATAAGAATCCGCGCCGGTGTATAGTTTTGCCAGTTGGCTGATGTGTTCGACGGCGCCTTCTTCCGTCATTTCTACGGTACCGCGCACTTCGAGATAGCGGTAGGGATTCTGCGGATCGATGAGCAGGATGGTGGCTTGAGGCCGGGCGCCGAGATTTTTGTCTTTTTGGCGGCCGCGGGCGGTGTTCACCAGAATGTGTTCTCCATCGTAATTACACCACACCACCGATAACTGCGGCTGTCCGTCTGGCATGATGGTGGCGATAGTGGCGTGTACCGGGTTGGTCAGTAAATCTTTGTGGCTGTTAGGAATTTGAGCTGACATGTGTTACTCCTGAAAATGTAAGATACCTGCCATTATAACGGCCGTTTCCCATTCCCCCTCCCATTCTCATAAAAAAGCTTAAACGATATTGACAGCGGGGCGTTCGGTTTGTATACTACGTTTAGTACAGACTAAACATTTGACATAAAGGTGATTGGGAATGGACGAAGAATTAAACCAGGCAAGAGATCATTTTATCCAGGGCATGAGCCGCGTCACCCATTTTTGGGGATTCCCCAAAGCCATGGGCGCGATTTACGGTGCGATTTATCTGTCGCCAACGGCCGTTTCGCTGGATGAACTGGTGGAGCAGGTAGGCGTGAGCAAAGGCGCCATCAGCACCAACGTGCGCATGTTGGAACGGCTGAACATGGTCCACCGGCAGGTGCAGGTGGGGGACCGCAAGGATTACTACACGGCCGAAGTGGACTTTTGGAAGGTGATGAAGAGCATCATGCAAGAGCGGGAAAAGAACGAATTTGCCCTGGCCTTGCGCACTGTGGGCGAAAGTCTGGATATGGTCAACTTAGCGGAACCATCCCCTGAGTCAGTTGAAATGACTGTTTTTTACCAGGAAAGATTACGCTCCATGAAAGGCTTTTTTGACCAGCTAGACAGTCTGGTGGCGATGTTGATTTCGCTGGATGGGATTCGTTTGAATGCGCTGATGCGCTTTTTTGGCAATTCAAAAAGTGGGTGATGTGGAAAGGCGGCAAAGTTGCAAGGTTGCAAGGTTGCAAGGTTGCAAAGTGGCAGGGTTGCAAGGTGACTCGCCACTTTGCAACTCTGCCACTTTGCCACTTTGCCGCTTGCTTCTAAAGGATGTAATGAGAAATGGACAAACAAATTCAAGCAGTAACAGGCGCTTTTGGTTATTCGGGCAAGTATATTGCGCAGCGGCTGCTGGCGGAAGGGCAGCCGGTTATCACCTTCACCAACTCGCTGCATCGAGAGAATCCCTTTGGCGAGCAGGTGGCGGCTTTCCCTTTTCATTTTGACGAGCCGGACAAACTGGCTGCCACGCTGCGCGGGGTGAAGGTGCTTTA
>JAWOGU010000092.1:0-15517 GCA_046496595.1 Chloroflexota bacterium | reverse complement strand
CCCCTCATCAAAGCAGACCCCGTGCGCACGCGGCAGGTGATCATCAACTTGCTGGGCAACGCCAAAAAGTTCACGCAAGCCGGTTCCATTACGCTGGGCGCAGACGTGCAAACGCCATATCTGCATATTTGGGTTCAGGATACGGGGCCGGGGATTCCTGAGGCGCAGCAGCAGAATATTTTTGAGCCATTTATGACGGCAAACTCAGCCCATCGCCACGCCGAAGGCATTGGCTTGGGCCTCAATATTACACGGCGGCTGGTGCTGCTGCATGGCGGCAAATTAACCCTGGAAAGCGAGGTGGGCGCGGGCAGCACCTTCCACGTTTACCTGCCGCTGCCTAGTCTCTCTGACCAAATGCCACTCCTAAGCACACCGGAATCAGGCAGGCAGGTGATGTTGGGCGTTTCTTCTAGCAATTCGCCCAATCAAATGATTCTGGATGTATGCGCCCAGCAAAATCTGGAGTATTTCCCGCTGCGTTTTGTCAATGATTTGCAATCTGTGCTGACTGAGGTTCAGCCGACAGCCATTGCCTGGGACATGGCTGATTTTGACCCCAACGAATGGCTCAAAATCGAGCAAATCCGGGAAAACCCAATGCTCAATCGCATCCCGTTCCTCATTTACAAGCACAGCGAGGAGAGCGTGGATGCGTCGGCAGGCATGACTAATATTTTGACGAAGCCGGTGAAAGATCAGTCGCTTTATGAATATCTGATGACGTTCCGGCCTGAGAATACGGCCGCGCCCATTCTGGTGGTTGATGATGAGCCGCAGACGCGGTTGATGTACAAGAATCTCATCGGGAATTATTTGCCAGGCTTTGATGTCATCGAGGCCAAAACGGGGCAGGAAGCGATTGATAAGCTGGCACATGTCACGCCGTCGTTGATTTTGCTGGATTTGATGATGCCGGAGGTCGATGGCTTTAAGGTTTTGGAGGTGGTGCGCACCAACGACCGCACCCGTCTGGTACCGGTGATTGTGATCAGCGGCAAGGTACTCACCTTTGAAGATGTGCAGAAGCTGGATTATGCTAATGTGGTTTACCAGAAGAAGAATCTGCTGACGGAAGAGGAAGCCGCTGCCTGTTTCCAACGGGTGTTTGGCGATGAGGAACCGCTGCCGCAGGCGACGAGTTTGTTGGTAAAACAGGCGCTGGCCTACATGCAGCAAAGGTATCAGGAACCCATTACGCGGCAGGAGATCGCAACGGCCGTTAATACCAATGCCAGTTATCTCAGCCGCATATTCAGCCAGGAAGTGGGTATCACTTTGTGGGACTTTCTGGCGCGGCTGCGGATGCAGGTGGCGCAAGAGCTTTTGCTCAGCTACAGCACTTCAAAATCTATCACAGAGATTGCCCTGCATGTAGGCTACAATGATCCAGCTTACTTTTGTAAGGTCTTTAAGAAACAGACTGGGGTTTCGCCGAAGGTTTATCGGAAAACGGCCGTTAAGCCCCAACCGCCTCTCTCCTCATCGGCATAGGTGAGCGGGAAGCAGCCTATAGCCATCACCCTCAATATTTAGCGCTAACCCAAAACCAAAATTTTCCTTTGCCTTCAGTATTGCCGTGAGTCGATGGATCCCTTTATGTAAAAAGCATTCAATTTGTTGATCCGGCTTCACGTATCCTCGTTCTTCCCACTTGGGGGAATTCTGATATAGATTTTCGCCTTTAAATACAACTTCATCGTCGATTTGCAGCGTGAGTTGATCGCTAAAACCGACATTGAAGGTAAATTTACCACCCGTTGGCACTTCGACTTCCCGTACCAATCTCACTTCTGTTTCCGATAGAGGCAAATAGCGGTTAAGGTTCAAGATGCCATTCTCTTCTGTCTGGATTACGCCAAACCCTTCCATAAACCATTCAGTTACCGTTACAGCCAGAGAGTTTTCGTTTCCTGCCAGCGGCATACTTGCCAAAAAATCGGGCGCATCGTCGCCAAACCGTAAGTTAGAAAAGTAAGCCGGCAGAAAAGTCCACAGCCCCACCAAGCCAGAGTTGTGGTGATGTGCCAGTTGATTGACCAGCAGCGGCTCTTGTGTGCCCACCTGGATTAGCGCTCTTTGGTCTTGGAATTCAATGCGTAGATGAAGCCAGGTTTTAGGCGGCACTTCAACATGCTGCTGCGCTCCTACACCGTAATACAACTGCCAGGTATTCGAGCCGTGAAACACAGGATCATATTGGAGGGCATCCCATTGACCGCTTGTGTGTGGCTGGATATAGGCTAATTCATAATTTAAGCTGTCCATTATGCGAAAGGCGATGCCAGGATATGCCGCGCCGTCCGCCCCCATATCTACTTCAATCCATCCCTGCGCCAGATGTAAATCCGGAACAATGAGCAGACTGGCTCCTTGCCCACTTAATTGTAAGGCTTTTCGACCCTGCCACTCGCAAATTTGAGGGTTTGGATCGCGGACAAATAGTGTATTGGGATTTGGCACTTCACTTTCATAAATAATCGACATGTTTCCCCCTTCCAAATATCTGTTCATTCTCGTTCTACTCTAACCGGCAGAACCAACCAACATTTTTTGGTTTTGCAAGTTCTGCCGGTATTCTGCCGAGACCTATCGTAATAAATCGTAATCGTCTTCATCAAACTGCTCTTGCGAATGGGCGCTGGCGCTGGCATCGTAGGTATCCGGGATGCCAAGCTGGGGTTGAAGTTGGATGTAGGCTCGCCATCTTGCTTTATCGACCAGGAGGTCATTGTCGGTGTCCAGCAGCCAGTTTTGCGCACACATGCGGGCGATTTTAGCGCGGTTTTGCATGACGCCCAGCACATCCTGACACTCCCCATCCAGGTCGTTGAGCCGCAGTACATCCACAATTTCGGTGAAATAGGGATTGGGCGTGTGGGTGATCAACATGCTGTCCGGCTTGCGGATTTTCATATTCTCGTAGATAAGGCAGATGTATTCCCGCAGGATTTCGACGCCCCATTTGCTGGGTAAAATCAATCTTAAACCCATCTGCATTTAGGCAACCTGCTTCGTCTGAAAGCATCCTCTTTATTTATCATAGGGCAACTATACAACAGCCCACGGCACAATTCTTGTATAGTTGTGTGTGTTTATTAGAATATTGTGGCATTTACTGAAATTGACAAAGCTTAATTCAATACTTAAAATAACAAGTTGAACGAATTGTTGTTAAGGGTTCGTTCACAAACAACTTTTGCTAAAAACGAACCCTCAAGGCTTGACCGTCTACCAAACTCAAAAGTTATAAACGGTCAAGCCCAAAGGGTTGCTCAACCATTCAATATACCAATCGAGATTGTCACAAACTTATGCCTCCACAAATCAGCAGTACGCAAGAGCTTAGATATTTCAATCAATATCGCATTTTGAAAACATTGTATTTCAATGAACCAGTCAGCCGGCAAGAGCTAAGTGAACTGACGCAGCTTAGTGTCGCTACCATCACCAACCTCATCACAACCTGGCTAGACCGAGGCATTATTCTGGAATCGGGTACTGTGCAATCAAAAGGGGGACGTCCACGGGTGATGCTCACGTTAAATAAGGCGTATGGCTCTTTTGTGGGCATTGATTTGGGTGAGACGCATATCCGATTTGAGTTGTTTGATTTGAAAATGAATCCCCAAGAATCAATTGTTTATTGGTTGAACAATGGCGATGTTGAACCCACTGATGTGATTGAGCAAATTGTGGCAGGTTATCGAGAGTTGCTCATCAAAGCCAATTTCCCAGAGAAAAAGGTGATTGGGATTGGCATTGGCGTGCCAGGGGTGGTGGCGCGAGAAGGTGGTATTTCTATTTTCGCGCCGAACTGGGGCTGGCATAATGTGCCATTGCTCGCCAAACTCCAAGAGAAAATTTCGCTGCCCATCATCATGGATAACGGGGCAAAGGCGATGGGGCTGGCCGAGATGTGGTTCGACTGCCCACCTGAAACGGAGGACATGGTGGCGCTGCTGCTTGGCACGGGTGTGGGGACTGCCATTATCAGTGATGGCAAACTGCAACGGGGCGTGACCAACAGTGCGGGTGAATTTGGACATACGACGCTGGATATAAACGGCCGTTTCTGTCGTTGTGGTGGTCAAGGCTGTTTAGAAACCTATGTGGGTGCGCCCGGCATCATCCAGACCCTGCAAACCATCATGCCCGATAGCCCCCTGTTACAGGCCACCAACCAGATAGACATCATAGAGGCCATCGCCACAGTGGCGAACGAGGGTGATGAAACCGCCCTGACCGTACTCAACCAGACCGCCCATTATCTAGGCGCTGGCATCGCCAATCTCATCAATCTATATAATCCACAAACAATCGTTTTAGGGGGATGGTTGGGCAATCAGTTGGGCGGCTTCTTTCTGGAACTGCTGCCGCCTATTATTAGCAAATACGCCCTGCCCCAACCGGGCGCTGTCACCCAATTACAGAAAAGCGGGCTGGGTGATAACAGCATTGCTATGGGCGCCGCCAGTTTAATTCTGGAGGATTTCCTGCACGGCGCACGCAGTTCATGGCGATTGAGCAGCGGCGTAGTGAGCTTGATTCCCCAATAACGCGCATATCGTTGGGGTGGGATAGGCGGAATATATATTTGCCATTCCCGCACCACCAACTATTCTCCCGCCTATCTCACCTTTTTCCAATGCCTGTACTGGGTGAGACGGCGCGGAATAACCGCCATAGTTAGCCCATATGTTGCCGCGCCATCCCACCCCTGCAATCAAATTTCAAAATGAGAATCGTTAAATTAGGGTGCGCGGAGATTTCGTTGACGCAGAGCAGGGCACGCCCACGTGCCCGTTTGCACGTGGGCGTGCAAACACTACCTATCAACAAAACTTGCGCTCACCCGTTAAATTATTGGTTCTTGACGCAAGTTAATTCAAGTCTTAAAATAAGGTAGATTTTTACTTGCTCCTACCCATTCACAAGAGAAACAACCATGCAAACAACAGCAACACGGGAAGAACAGTTACTCGCACAAATGACTTTGGCTGAAAAAATCGGCCAAATGACACAAGTTGAAAAAAATAGCATCACCCCAAAAGAAATCGCCGAACATCATATTGGCTCGATTTTAAGCGGCGGCGGCGGCAATCCAGCCGTCAACAATGGCAAAAATTGGCTGGAAATGGTTAATACCTACTTAGCCGCCGCGCAGCACAGTCGCCTGGGCATTCCCGTTTTGTATGGCGTGGATGCGGTGCATGGACATAGCAATGTGGTTGGCGCGACCATGTTCCCCCACAATGTGGGACTAGGCGCCACACGGGACGCTGATTTGGTGCGCCGGATTGGTCGCGCAACGGCCGTTGAAGTAGCAGCAACCGGCGTTCGATGGGATTTTGCCCCGGCCGTGTCCGTATCCAAAGATGTGCGCTGGGGACGTGCCTTTGAAAGCTACAGCGAAAACGTCGAAGTCGTCACTGAATTGGGCAAAGCTTACATCGAAGGCTTGCAAGGCGATGACCTGAGCCAGCCGACCGGCGTACTGCCCTCCGTCAAACATTTTGTGGCCGACGGCGGCACCGCCTGGATGACACCTGAGCCAAAGTACGACTGGATTCCGGGCTACTGGGAACAAAAAGACGGCCGTTTTTCATTAGACCAGGGTATCGCCGACATCGACGAAGCCACCCTGCGCCAGGAACATCTGCCGCCCTACATCGCCGCCATCGAAGCGGGGGCGCTCAACATCATGGTCTCCTACAGCAGTTGGGGCGGTCTGAAAATGCACACCCAAACATATTTGCTCACCGACGTACTCAAGGGCGAACTCGGCTTCGAAGGTTTTCTGGTGACGGATTGGCTTGCCATTGACCAGATCGACCCCGACTACTACACCGCCGCCGTGCAAGCCATCAACGCAGGGCTGGATATGGTAATGGTGCCTTATGAGTGGAAACGCTTCATCGACTGCGTGACACGCGCCGTCGAATCTGGCGATATTCCCCTAGCGCGTATTGATGATGCCGTGCGCCGCATTTTGAAAGCAAAAGTGGCGCTCGGTTTATTCGATGCCCCGCTGCAAGATGGCGTGTTACTGCCCCAAATGGGGTGTGCCGCCCATCGCCAAATCGCCCGAGAAGCTGTGCAAAAATCGGCCGTTTTGCTCAAAAATGACGGTCAGCTCTTGCCATTGGCGAAAGAGACAAGCACCCTGTTCGTGGCCGGGCAAGCCGCCGATGACATTGGCCTCTGCTGTGGCGGCTGGACGGTCAACTGGATGGGCGGCGAAGGCGCAATCACCCCTGGCACGACGATTTTGCAAGGGATTGAAGCGCTGGTTTCTGCGGAAACGGCCGTTTCCTATGCCCCAGATGGCAGCTTCGACTCAGAAACCAAAGCCGAGGTTGGTATCGTGGTCCTCAATGAGTATCTCTACGTAGAAGGGTACGGCGACCGCCCCGATATGCACTTGCCAGAAGCGGACGTGGCTCTGTTAGAACGAGTCGGTGCGCAATGCGAGAAGCTGGTCGTTATTTTGATTTCAGGACGGCCGTTGCTCATTACCGACCACCTGCCCAAAGCCGACGCCTGGGTCGCCGCCTGGCTGCCTGGCACGGAATCGTATGGCGTGGCGGATGTGATATTTGGCGACGTACCATTCACAGGCAAACTTTCCTTCACCTGGCCGCGCACTGCCGCCGATTTTCCACAAGCAGGTCAAACGGGAACGGCCGTTTTGTTCCCATTTGGTCACGGATTATAGGAAACAAAGTGCAGAACGTAGCGATTTACGCACTTTGTTCTACGCTCAACCTCAGGGTTCAATCATGAAAATACCCCACTTTATCCTGATTATCCTTCTTTTGGCAGCATTGTTTGTGACCGCTTGTCAGCCAGAAAATCGAGTGGCGCATGAGCAGCCAGTGGGGGCAACAGCCGTTGGCGTAGATGCGCCAAGTTTGCCGCCAACCCTTTCCTTTCTACCTGCCCCTTCGACGGTGGGTGACAGAGAAGTGATGACCCAGGATATTGCCTGGCAAGCAGGCTATCCGCTGACCAGTTTTGATCCGCAAACACGCGCCCGTGTCGATTTGGCCGGAACCTGGCGCAAAGAGCGCGTTCGGGTAGACAGTGATTTGACGCTATCCGGCCGTGGAACAGTGGGATTGGCCGCGATTGAAGCAGAAGCAAACGGCCGTTATCAATCGGATTTTGACGACAGCGCCTGGGCCGAAAAAGAACTACCCGGCGTTGAAAACACCATGACCGCCACCGGCCCTGAAAAAGTGGAAGGCGGCATCTGGTATCGGCGCAATTTCACAGTTCCCGCCGAATGGGAAGGTCAGCGCGTGACCTTTAACGCCTTAGCGATGAATTACGTGGCCGATGTGTGGATTAACGGGCAATGGCTGGGGTATCACGAAGGCGGCTACACGCCTTTTGCCCTGGATGCCGCACCCGTTCTCACCTATGGCGGTGAAAATAGTATCGCCATTCGTATTGACAATCCGGCTTGGGACAGCCGCAACGACATCGTGCCGGGCGTCAAGCCAGACTGGTGGAACTATGCCGGTGTGGTGCAAGACCTCTATTTAGAAGCCGCACCTCCTTTGTGGATTGTGCGGGCTGATGTGCAAACGCCAGATTTATCGGGGCAAGTTCCGGCAACGATTGTGCTGCATAACGCGGGCAGTGAAACCCAAAAAGGTACGCTTACTGTGCAAATCAGAGAAACGGATACCATTTCTGAAGGCTGGCTCACCGACCCACAACCCAGCGCCATTGCCGCCGAGCCAGTAGGGGAACCGTTTACGCTGGGTGTCGAACTTGAACCGGGGCAAGCGCTGGTTGTGCCTGTCACTGAATTGCAAATTCCTGATCCGCAGCTCTGGTCGCCCGAAAATCCGGCGCTGTATGTGCTGGAGGCCACGCTAGAGGCTGGTGAACAGACGGACACGTTTATGAGCCAGTTCGGGGTGCGCACTATCACTACAGACGGCCATCAATTGCGGCTGAATGGCGAACCATATTTTCTAGCGGGTATCGCCCGTCATGAAGATTGGCCGGATAGTGGGCGCACCGCCACATGGGACAAGATTCGCAAAGATTTTGAAATCATCCAGGAATACAACGCTAATTTTGTGCGTACGGGGCATTATCCCAACCATCCTTACACTTATTTGCTGATGGACCGCATGGGGTTGCTGGCGGCCGAGGAAATTCCGGTGTGGCAGTATGATGCGGATGCGTTTAACGCCCAGGCCGAGCGCCAAATCGCCGACCAGATGTGGCGCGAGATGATTTTGGCTGGCAGCAATCGTCCCTCGATTATTTTGTGGTCTATGCATAACGAATCGCAGGATATTCCAGAACGAGCGGATTATATTGAGCGGTTAACGGCCGATTATGACGCGCATTTGCAAGACGGCCGTTTACTAACCCAATCCGCCGCTGCCGACCGAGGCGGCCCCGCCGACAGCACGCAAGCACTGGTGGATGTGGCCGGCTGGACGATGTATTTTGGCGTATTTTATGGCGATAGAGATTATGCCGTCGGCACCACGGCGTTTTTGGAACAGGCGCATGAAGCATACCCCGATAAGCCGTTGTTGAATACCGAGTATGGCATTTGGTCGAAGGGTGGCGGCAGTAGTATTTACCGTCAGGTTGATTTGTTTGAGTCAATGTTTCCGGCGTTAACGGCCGTTACCACTTGGGATGAAAACGGCGCATACAATCCAGACGGCTATCTCAGCGGCATCACCTGGTGGGCCATGTTCGATTGGTACACCGCCCACACCTATGTGCAAACAATGGGCTTGATGGGCATGGACAGAGAAACCGCCAAACCAGTAGCCGCTGAACTGCAAGCGGCTTATGCACCCTGGCAGACACAATTTGAAAAACAGTAGCATTTAAGGATTGCCTGATGAAACAATTAGCATTCTCAATGATGGAAGGCCAGGCATTACAACAGCAGTTAGAACGCGCCTTGTATAAATTTACACTCGAAGAACAAATAGTAGTTGACATTCAAGACCTGCCTTGGGAAAACGGCCGTTCTCAATTAGTTGATATCGCCCTTTTCAAAGGGGGTGTAGACGTTTCAGAGGTGGGCACCACTTGGTTAAGTAGTTTGGTCAGCATCAATGGCCTGCGCCCCATCTCTAGTTCAGAAGCAGTGGCCTTCGGAGGCAAATCTGCCTTTTTCCCCGGTTCTTGGGACAGCGCCACAATGGGGGATCAGGTTTCGTCGATATTTTTTGGGCGGCTCAAATTTGGTCATTTGGAATCATTGCCCCCGGGAAAAATTGGCCTTGAAGTTAATCGAGTTTTTAACCAGAACAGATATTCAACAAGAATATATTCTCCCGGCTGGTTGGCTGCCAGCAAAAATTGATGCGCTAGCTCAAGATACCTATATCTCAAATGATATTGACACAAAAATCAGACTGAGTTTACAAACAGGCCGATCTTTCAAAGCAAACTATTTATGGGGCATGGCAGAAGATCGACTGAACGGCTGTTTTAGTCAAATCTGGAAATATATTTTCGCCCATCCAACTACAGATATTGAGGAGGTGGTTATAAAGCAAACGAAACCAGTTGCCTTAAAATTGAGGGCTATGTTTAGAACATCTGATTAAGTACCCTGTATAAGCCTTTTTAACCAACTTCATACTCCTTTTTTAGCTAGGCAGCATACTGCCATTGCTGGTTTGTGCCGCCTGCTGAAAAGATGAGAAAAGAATAGGAGCTAAGATGAGGACAAAACGAATTGTAAATATAACGGCCGTTTTTATCATTGCGTTTGCGGTGATAACGGCCGTTTTTCAGATGACCAGACCCGCTTCTGCCGCCGATGAACCGGTGGAAGTTTGGTTAACATTAGCAGACGAAAGCAAACTCCTGAATCAAGAAGCAGGACTCCAGTTTCAAGCCGGTGCTGGCGTCGCCCCCCAGATTATCACCATCGACGAAAGTCAGCTTTACCAGCAATTTGAAGGCGCAGGCGCAGCCATGACCGACTCATCAGCCTGGCTGATCATGAACGCCATTTCAGAAACAGAACGAAATGCGCTCATGGCCGATTTATTTACAGGCAGCGGCGACGGCATCAACCTCAGCTACGTGCGCGTGCCTATGGGAGCGTCCGACTTCGCCTTGTCCAGCTACACCTATAATGATATGCCTGCCGGTCAAACCGACCCCACCCTGGCGAACTTCTCCATTGCCCATGATGAAGCCTACATCATCCCCGCCTTACAGCAAGCACGGGCACTCAATCCGCAACTGCGCTTCATGGGCACACCCTGGAGTGCACCTGCCTGGATGAAAGACAACGGTCACCTCAACGGCGGCTCCCTGCAAGCCCAATATTATGATGCTTTTGCCGATTACCATGTGAAATTTGCCGAAGCCTATGCCGCCCACGGACTGCCCATCGACACCCTTACCCCTCAAAACGAACCAGAACACGAAACCCCCAACTATCCGTCTATGGGCATGACGGCCGCCGAGCAAAAAGTCTTTGTGCGCGATAATCTGGGACCAGCCCTGGCTGACGCCAACTTGCAAACACGGCTGCTGCTGCTAGACCACAACTGGAATCTGATTAACTATCCACTCTCCATTTTGGCTGATCCGGCCGCCTATGCGTATGCCGACGGCACGGCTTTCCACTGCTACAGCGGCGATGTGGCCAATCAATCCCTCATGCACCAGGCGTATCCCGACAAAGGGGTTTGGTTTACTGAATGTTCCGGCGGCGGTTGGGCAACTGATTTTGGCGACAATATGACCTGGAATATGCAGAATCTGGTTGTCGGCAACTTCCGCAATTATGGCAAAAGCTTGCTGTTGTGGAACTTGGCGCTGGATGAAAACGACGGCCCGCAAAACGGCGGCTGCGACAATTGCCGAGGCGTCGTCACCATCAATCAAGCTACCAAAGCCATTGACTACAACGTGGAATATTACGTGCTGGGGCATGTGACTAAGTTTGTAGACCCTGGCGCCTATCGCATTGATTCCACCGAGTTTATCGCCACCGGTCCCGAAAACGTGGCTTTCCACAACCCGGATGGCTCACTTGTGCTGATTGTCCATGCCGCTGAAGCCGCCACGTTTGATGTGGCCTGGCAGGGGCAGCATTTCAGCTACAGCCTGCCCGCCCAAGGCACTGTCACCTTTAAATGGGAGGGCGGCTCTGTGCCAGCCGCAGATAACGTTTTGCAAGGTTTCGAGGCAGAAGGCACCTATTTTGACGTGTACCAAACCACCCCCACTTTAAGCAATACTGCTCGCTTTGGTACTTATTCTTTGCAGGTGGTTGGGCCGGGTAATTGGCATACAGTCGGTGCTAAGTTAAACAACAGCCCTGTAGATGCCAGCGGCTTCAGTGAAATCTGCTTCTGGGTGTTGGATACAGGTCACAACAATGAAGGTATAGCTTTTAAACTGGTTGATGTTTCGACTGCATCAAAAGAGATCTGGTCAACTGACTTACCCACACCACTGCGAACCGTGCAGAATGAGTGGGTGCAAATGTGCTTCGATGTCTCTGCCTTTACAGGTATAGATTTATCAGCCATTGACCATGTGGAGTTGACCACGTATTGGGGCGATCCCTATTTATATGACCAAATCACGTACACCATTCCAGAAGTGGAAATCGAGAAAACTGTCGCATTGAGCAACAATCCCGTGCAACCGGGTGATGTGGTGACGTATACGGTTTCGGTGATAAATGCGGGAACGGCCGTTGCTGAAAACGTTCATATCACCGATACCCTGCCTGCTTACGTCACCGGCGTAAACCTGGATGTTACGGAAACCATCTCGGCGGGTGAATCTATCAGCTTCACGATACCTGCTACTGTAGCGCTCAATGCGCCATGGGATACCACCATTACCAACTCCGCGCACTTTAGTTACACGGGCAACAGTGGCTCCGCCAGCGCCAGTTTTGTCGTAGCCGCATTGCCCCTGGGTATGCTGCAAGAGTTTGAAACGGAAGGCTCCTTTTACGATGTATGGAATGCCACCAATTCATTGAGCGACAACGCCTATGGCGGCCTGAAATCCTTGCAAATGACGGGCAGCGGTGAATGGCATACTGTCGGTGCGTATCTGTACAATCATCCGATTGACGCCACCATCTATGATCAACTTTGCTTCCAGGTACAGGACAGCGGTGGTTCTGGCAACACGATTGGCTTAAAACTGGTCGATGGAACGGATGCAAAGCAAGAAATATGGTCTAATGTGTTTGGCAATCCGACAACTGTTCTTAATGAATGGGTAGAGATGTGCTTTGATGTGTCCGCTTATGATCAAGTTGATCTGACTAATTTAGACAGTGTGCAGTTGACAACCTTCTGGGGCGATCCTTATTACTTCGATAACATTCGCGGTATGCTGCCCCAGTTGAGCCTGAGTAAAACGGTGGCAGCCCCTTCTCCAGCGGAACCGGGTGATGATGTTGTTTACACCATTACGGTCAGCAATACCGGAACGGCCGTTGCTGAAAATGTACATATCACCGATACCTTGCCTGCGGAACTGGTAGGTGTGGATATTGATGAAATGCGCGATATTGGGGTGGGCGAAACGGCCGTTATCACCATTCCAGCCACCATCGCCGACAACGCCAAAGGTGTCACCATCACCAATACCGCCTATTACAGCCACACCAGCGGGCAGAGCAGTGATGGGGTCTCCTTCACCACCGCCTTTGCCCCCCCAAACGTCATCCAAGACTTTGAACTGCCTGGCTTCACCTACGAAGTGTGGAACGCCGCCGTCGGCGTTACAGATACCATCGTCCACGACGGCAATCAAGCCATGTTCATGGTCGGTGAAGGGGAATGGCACACGGGCGGCGCCAACGCCTATAGCAGCCCTCGCAACCTCACCGCCTACAACTCGATCTGCTTCTGGGTGTACGATGCCTCCGTATCCGATTCAGACAACAATACCCTCGCCTTGAAACTGGTAGACCATACCGGCGCCAACCAGGAAACATGGTCAGATTGGAGCGACCACAGCAACAATCCCAATACAAAAACGACCAAAGACACCTGGGTAGAAATGTGCTTCAGCCTCGCCGCCTATGATCTGGTAGACCAAACTCAAATCGATAGTGTGCAGTTCACCGCCTATTGGGGTGGGACGTTCTACTTTGATGATATCGTCGTTGAAAACAGGTATATGACCTATATGCCAATCATTATGAAATAGCTGCTTCAATTAGCATTTAGCAATCGTCTGATTAGCCCTCCAAGTTCTTGAGGGCTAATCAGACCTTGTATGTAACGATGACTAAATTTTAGTTGGAGGACAACAGTGAAAACAGGACTGATCGCAATTACATTCCCAGATGTAACTGGGGCAAGTAGAATGTGTGAAGCACTCAACAAATCGATAGAAGGAGACCTTAGCAAATCGAGCAATGTACTCGTTGTTGAAAAGGATCAGCAGGGCAATCTAAAAGTAAATAAAACTACCGAACTGGCAAAAGGCGCACCAACATGTTGTGAGCTCAGTTTTGTCGTGGGGCTATTACTACGAGGTTCGGTTGCCAAAGATTTGTTAGGGGAAGCCGCTGGCACTTTGTTAATTCACAACATTGATTTAGGCATTCCTACCAGAAAAACAAACCAACTGACCGCAGACATGGCTGCTAAAAGTTCTGTTTTGTTTATCCAAAACTGTTCAAATTTAAACGGAACCTTCGAAGCCGTATTTAGCCAATCCGAAGGCAAATTACACGATCTCCCCATGAACGACCCGGCCATTCAAGAAGTAAAAATAATGTCATCGACACTTGATTATTACTGGCGATAAATGGTTATTTTCCACGCCTTGACCACTGGACTAATCGACCATCAGGCAAATCGACTAATTGACCAACATCCTGTTTTCCACAGGGCAAAGCGGATAAATCGAAGTCCAATTCCAGAAAACCACGCCAATCGTGCTGCCGGGTATGAACTACAACGGTCGCTAGTTTGACGCACAGCAACGGTTAGTTGGTCGAGATTTATTTGAGTTAGCTCATCCAACCCCCTTGAAAAGGTAAATTTATCACCCGTTTGCACTTCGATTTCCCGTACCAATCTCCCTTCTGTTTCCGATAGCGGCAAATAGCGGTTAAGGTTCAAGATGCCATTCTCTTCTGTCTGGATTACGCCAAACCCTTCCATAAACCATACCTAATCTGTAATAGTTCACCCCCCCCCGCCCCCTGAGCTTGTCGAAGGGGTGTCGGTTTCGACAAGCTCAACCGACGGGGGAGAATAGTTACACCTGATTTCGCATGATAGAAACTCGACTCGACTCACTGTCTGGTCACGAACGAATGCAAGAATCAACCATCATGGCTGTGGAAGCTCCGCAAAACAAAATCAATGGGTCTGAAAACGGCCGTTCCCCCTTTTATGGGCGGGAAGATGTGTTTGCCTGGGTGAGTCAGCACCTGGCGCAAACCTCACCTACGCAGCCGTTGGTGCTGGTTGGTCCGGCGCGCATTGGCAAAACGGCCGTTTTGCAGCAAATCATAGCAGGCAAACTGGGACGCAGCATCGTGCCCATTTTCATCGACTTCACCGACCTGCTGCAAGAAAACCTCTCCATTTTTCTGGGCGACCTGACCAAACTGGCTGTCAACGCCCTGGCTGAAGCCGGTTTCTACATCGATCCGCCGGACAATACCGAATTTATCGCGTCGCCCTACAAAGCGTTCAAAAATCAATTTCTCATCCCGGCCCTGGAAAAATTAGGGGAGCGCAAACTGCTGTTGGTGTGTGACAATCTCAACCTGCTCTTCAAAGCGGAAGAAAACGGCCGTTTCCCTTCCCAATCTTTTGACTCCTTCTACCGGCTGATCCACGCTCATGCTCGCGCTTATACCCTCTTCACCCTGACCAATCCCGACCCCGCCCTCAGTGTCGAACCGTTAGCCCTGATCGACAACATCCCCCACTATGAAATAAAAAATCTGGACCAGGAAACCGCCATCAGCCTGATTCAACAATCGCAAGATTTTGTCGTTTTTCGAGACGCCGCCCAATTCATCTACCAGCTAACCGCAGGGCACCCCGCCCATACCCAGGTTTACTGCCAGGCGGTGCAAATGCGCAAACAAAGCCTCAACTTGCGCCATATCACCGTGGCGGATGTGACCATCGTGCGCCAGGAACTGGCAGCCGCCAACACCCTGCCGCCCGTCACCGCCAATTCGACCCCCAATTTCCACATCCGCCAGGAACTACCCAGACAGCGAGCCAATTACCGGCTTCCCGGAAGCGCCAGAAACAACTCAGGTTTGGTATTGGCCCTGGCTGGGCTAGGCGTCCTGGCGCTTATCGTGGTCTTAGCCGCCTTGCTTTTCCGCGATCCTATCGAACAACGGCTGGCTGGCGGTCAGCCGCCAACTATTTCGGAAACGGCCGTTATCCTCACCTCGGAGGCATTGGCTGCTGCTCTGATTGCCGCCACAGCCTCAGCCACGGAAACGGCCGTTCCCACCCAAACAGCCATCGTCACCCCATCTGTTAGC
>JAWOGU010000086.1:0-13132 GCA_046496595.1 Chloroflexota bacterium | reverse complement strand
TTTTACCCCAATAACTACGTATAAGATTATATTATACGTAGCAAAAAATGAAAGAAAAAGGCGGGTATTTTTTGCCTCATTTTGGCTTCGGGAACACTGTAGGATTCCGTAATTTTTGAGAACTGTTCCCTAATTTTTGAGAATCTGTTCCATAATTTTTGAGAATGCCGTTTCATAGTTTTTGAGAATGGCTTATTTTGGAAACCGGCTACTCTGGAAGCCGGTAGAAGATTTTGTAGGCTGTTCTCAATAATTGTGGGATAAGGGCGAACAAGTCATGTAGGTTATTCTCAAAAATTAAGGCATAACGGTAGGAAATTCTCAAGAACTGCGAAATAGTTGTCTCAAAAACTGTGGGATAGCGACCGATTTGGACGAGAGGCTATTCTCAAAAATTACGGAATCCTACATTTGGGTCCCATGCGTCGGAAAGTTTACGGTCTCATTGATATGACTCACCAGAGGTAGAAGTATCCTTTGCCAGAGATCGCGCCTTCTCTGGTAAAAAGAATTGCGAAATTTGGCAGTTACATTGGACTGATTTGTCAATATCTCAAGCAAACGTCTGAATTTCTCTGGCAAAACCAGGATGATAGTTAGAAAATCGGCCAAAACCTGGACTTTTATGTTAATCCCACCGTAAATTTTCCACCAGTTGCGCCTCATACCCTGACTTGCACAATATTTGAATAGCAATCGACTATCTTCGCCATACCTTCGCCGATTATGCACGGGGGAAGGAAGCGTTTGACATGCATCTCGGCGCGCGGCAGGCGGGCGGCACGACCCATGAGGTGATGGCGCTACGCAACGCAGATAACCTATAGGAGATCATTGCTCTTCTTTGTTGGCGCGATTTGACTACGATCAGATTTCTTAATCAGTCGGTTAGCTGGCAGGTGGTGCTGGAACGGATGGGGGTGGTTCGCGTGCCGGAAGTTTGTTTCTTGGAGGATGTGGGGTAAACTGGTGTTATTCCCCCCCCATAACTAAAAGGAATCATAACCATGTCGAACTATCCAAGTACGTTTGTCAATGATGGCAAAGGGGGACAACTGCCTATGCCGCCCTTTATTAGCCAGCAAGAAATGGACACCCTAGCTAATGATTTTGTGGTTCATGCCGATGATCTCTTTGTGGTGACCTATCCCAAATGTGGCACAACCTGGACCGAACAGATTGTCCACCTGATTCTCAATCAAGGTGAACAAGGTGAACAGCGTTTGACGGACACCGCGCCGTGGCTAGAAACATTGCACAAACGCCCAGGCGGGATGCAAGCGTTTTTGCAGAACTTGGAGGGGCGGCGTCTGTTTACGTCCCATCTCCCCTTAGCGTTAATGCCTGACTTTAGCACCGATGAAGGGAAGTACATCTATGTGGCACGCAATCCGAAGGATACGGCCGTTTCCTATTATCACCACGACCGCAGCAAGGCTGGCTATGAAGGCAGTTGGGAGGAACATCTCAACCTCTTCATGCAAGGGCAGGTCATGTACGGCTCCTATTTTGACAACCTATTGCCGTGGTGGCAAGCCAGCCAAAACGCAGCAAATATTTTCTTCTTGAAATACGAAGATATGCACCATGATTTGGCCGGGGCAGTGGCACAGATTGCAGCCTTTATTGACGTGCCCCTCGATCAATCGCTACTGGCGCGGGTTGTGGCTGGCAGCAGTTTTAAGGCCATGTCCACCAATGAGAAAACCAACTTCAACTGGGTTCCCCAACGCGACGGGTTGCCCACCCACTTTCGTAAAGGGGAGATAGGTGATTGGCGCAACCACTTCACCGCCGAACAAAGTGAGCGTATGGATCAGCTTTACAGTGAGAAAATGCGTGGGAGCCAGCTTCAATTTGATTTTGGTGGCGGTCTCGTCTTTTGATCGGCGGTAGAACTGTTAACAGATGGGAGTAGCCGTAAGGGGCAGAAGGTCGGGCGGTTGCGAGCAGGTCAAGAGGAGTAAGGATTTTTAGCCCGACCTTCTACCCGTCGTTCGATTTCACCAGACGAGTCCGAGGTCAGCGGCGGTGGAAAAGGACACTTTTACAGCGATTCGATCTTCTCGTTTCTTTCCAACACAGAGCGCACCGGAACGGCCGTTAAAAATCCCATCCGCAACCCATCCTCATCAATCGTCTCCGCTAAACGGTGGATAACATTGGCCGCTTCCTGATAAGCCTCCCGTGCCTGCGCCATCTCCCCCTGCTCCGCATACAACCTGCCCAACTCGGCCGAAATCGGCCATGCCTCACCTGGCAGGCCAATTTCCTCCGCCAATGCCAGCGCATTTTCCAATTGCCAAATCGCCTGCGCTATATCCCCATCCCACTGCGCCAGCACCGCTTGCGACCGCAACAAGATCAGGCGATAACGCTTGTTATCGCCCACCGCCTTACCTAAACGGGCAATGCCCGTCCGTGCCAAAGCGCCATCCCCACCACGCAGCAGCGCTTCGGTTTCGTACCAACCGGTTAAGTTAAAAGGCAACAATGGCTCATCGTCGTGCATAGGGTGCGTAACCTGCCTGGCATACATATACGCTTGCTCCCAATCGCCAACGGCCGCGTAGAGAGCGCATAATTCGGGTGTCTGGTCTGTCCAGCCGATTACACCTTCTGCTGGTGATTGCTCAAAAATCGCCAACAATGTCTTTCCCGCAGCTTCCCAATCCATAACCGTGCGTTGAATAATGCCCCACGCTGACCGTGCCAGTGAATGGAGTAAAGGATGACTCAAGGTGTGCGTTTGTTCAACAGCTTGTCTGCCTAGCTTGATAGCTTCGCCATAGTTCCCCGCTTCCAGATGAGCACGTGCCAATATCCAGGCACAGTCCGCCTCGCCTGTCAGGTTTTCAATTCGCTGACTAAAGGCAAAAGATTCTTGTAAGGTATTTAAACTTTCCGCAGGATGCCCCGAGAATATCTGCAAAAAGCCAATGCCGCGCTGGCTATTGGCCGCCATCACAAGATCGCCATCAGCAATATACATTCGGTTTGTTTCCAGGACATAGGGCAGCGCTTTATCCCACTGGCGCAGGAAGGCGTAAGCCTGTGCAGTTGAAGTGAGGCAGCGTGCCAACAGGTGTGGATGGCCTAATTCATGGGCGATGGCTAACGCCCGTTCACTATGATGGAGAGCCAGTTTCGCATTTTGCACCTGGATAGCGGCCGATGACAAATTCCATTCCGTTTCGGCCAATCCGCGTCTATCACTACTTTGTTCGGCCACTCGGTGCGCTTGTTCTAAGATTTGCAGGGCTTGGGGTCTATCGGCTAAGCCAGTGAGGTAAACCGTTGCCAGATGATTAAGCCCCAGACATTCTATGGCGGTGGCGCCCAGCGTTTGGGCATAGGCAAGCATGGCTTCATAAATCGCCTGTGCCTTGAGCCAATCTTCGGTTAGCTCATAGGCACGGCCCAAAGCGCTGTAGAGGCTTTGTCTATCTGCGCCGGAAACTTCCTCCGGCCATCCTTTTTGTTCAGCCAGTTGCCAGGCTGTTTCAAAGTGGGGAATGGCGACGCGGACGGCAAAGATAGCCATCGCTTCGTTGCCGGCGATGAGGCTGTGGTGTATGGTTTCAGCTAGCAGCCCTGCATGGAGGGCATGGTGGGCCAAATCGGCAGCCGGTGGTGACACCAACGGTGTCGCTGACGATCGCAATGTCTCGAAGGCGCGGCGGTGCAGAAGCCGTCGGCGGGCAGCACCTGCCTCGGCATAGACAACGTCGCTCACTTTTTGATGGGAGAAGCTGTAGACCGGGTCGTGATGGGATAGAATCAAGGCACTGTCTGCTTCGTGCAACAGTTGTTTGCCCAGCAGGTCATCCAGGGCTTCGATGGCCTGCATTTCCCCTAGCCCGGCGACGTGGCAGAGGCGCTCAAAGGTGGCGTGTTGGGCCAGGACGGAAACGGCCGTTAACAAATCCTTCGCCTGGGGTGTAAGCCGAGCCAGCCAGCCTTGAATAATCTCCTGCACCCCATGCAAAACACGGCCTGCACTGAGCCTGCCGAAGTAGCTATTCGCTCCCCGTTCATCAAATTTTGACCCATCAATGTGCCAGACAGCCTGCCCTGTACCTGCCACATTGGGCTGCACCAAACCATCTTCAACCAGCGCTTTGAGCGTTTCCGTGAGAAAAAGCGGCTGACCATTCGTTTCGGCAAAGAGCCACTCACAAAATTGGGTCAATGGGGTGTCTCTGTGATCAATTTCTGGCTCTAAAAGCGTTTGAATAAGCTGCTCTGTATCACGTTGGCTGAGTTCTTTTAACGGCAGCGACAGGGTATCTGTCGCGTGATGCAGCTTTGTTAACCAGATTTGCAACTCAGGCGACTCGCTGATCGCTTCCTGGCGCAGGGTGAGGAGAATGAGAATCGGCAGCTTTTCTTCCGAACAATGCACGACGGCATAGTACAGCAGATCGAGCGAGGCGGTGTCCGCCCAGTGCCAATCATCAATAAAAAGCAGAAGCGGCTTCCGTGCGGCCAACGCTTGCATCAGGCGGGTAATCGCCTCAAATAAATGCTCTCGGGCCGTGTTTTCTTCTTGGGTCGGTTCAGGCAGGTCGGGATAACGTTCACGCAGTTCTGGCAAAAGCCGTGTCACCTGGGAAAGCCAAAAATCAGACAGCAAATCTTCGGGAGCGTTTTCCCTTTCCAGCCGCTGGCGCAGCAGGTGCGTGATCGGTTGGTAGGAGAGACCGGTGCTGGTGGCAAAGGAGCGGCCAACGAGTACATCGGCTCCCTGCGTTGCTGCCCAGGTTACGAACTGCTCGGTCAGGCGGGTCTTGCCAATTCCTGACTGGCCTTGCACAGTCACCAACTGTAGCCCATGATGAAGCGCCCGCTGATACGCTTTGATCAGCGTTTCGTACTCTGCCTGGCGTCCCACGAAGGGAATCTTGAGCCGCTGCCGCGTGGTGGTAACGGCCGTTTGCTGAGCCGGCTGCGCCAGGTGCGCCTCCCGAATGCGTTTGACGAGATTGATGGTTTCGGGGGACGGCTCTACGCCCAACTCCTCGGCCAGGATGGTGCGACAGCTTTCATACTGCGTCAGTGCTGCCGTGCGCTCACCCAACGAGGCTAGGGCTTGCATCAACTGGCGATGGGCTTCTTCGCGCCACGGCTCCAAGACGAGCTGTTGTTTGGAAAATTGTCGCGCCGCCTGGAAATCAGCCTGACTGAGGCTGTTGGCGGTCAACTGACTCAGGGCATCCAACGCCTGGCGATGGTATTGCTCTCGCGTTTGCCGCAGCCATTCTTCAAAGGGGAGGCTGTCGCAGCTAAAGCCGGGTAGAAGATCGCCTTGATAATGGGAAACGGCCGTTGCTAAAGCCCCCTCCGCCAAAGCCGCTAAAAAGTCAGCCACGTCCAGGCTGTAATGGCTAACCGGGTTAAATTGCACAGTGGCGCGGGTTATCAGCAGATACGGCTGGCCCTGAGCCTGTCGAATAGACTCTTTATCGGCATCCCCATCTCCCAACACCGTTCGCAGTCGAAAAAGCGACTGGCGCAGATTCAACTTCGCCGCTGCTTCCGGCTCATTCGGCCAAAACAAGGCCGCCAATACGTCGCGGGCGTGGGTTTGTCGAGGGGTCAGTGACAGGTAAATCAACAGCCCTTGAACCTTAGCCGAACGGAACTTTTCCAACGGCTTGCTGCCCAGCGCCGCCTGGAATACACCAAAGAAAGATAGCGACAGATGATCCATGTGGTTAGTATACCTTCCCAAGCGCTAAAACCAGAAAAACAGTGAGCTGATCGAACCGGCCGCAGGCGTGCTAACGATCTGGTAACGGTAGCCTGGTATATTAGACTCAATCAATTTTGATTACCTGTTCAATCACAAGGAATAAAATTATGTTACAACCAATGCCTAAACAAGAATATCTAGCTGATTTACAGACGCGGAACCGTCACAATCGTCAGATCGTGGAAACTGTTTTTATGCAGCTTGACGAGGCGCGGCGCAGTTGGCAACCTGAGCCAGGTGAATGGAGTGTGGATCAATGTTTTCAACACCTCGTTCTCGCTTTTGAGTGGCTGTCCCCTAACTTCACTTCTGCCCTAAACAAGCCAGAACTTCCCGATTCAGATGGGATTTTTCGACCTTCCTGGTTGGCGAGCCGTTTCTTCGAAAAGCAGTTTGACCCACAGACGAATTCGAAGACTTTGAAGTCGAATAACCCTACGGCTGGTTACAGCCCACAGACATTGACGCGGTGGTTAACACAGCAAGAGCGTTTATCGGCTATGATCGAGCAGTCAGCTCAAGCTGATTTGCAAACGATGTGCCGGGTCATGAAGTGGATGCCGTTTCGCTACAACCTGGGGGATTACCTCAAATTTTTTGTATTACACGATGAACTGCATATTGATCAAGCACAACGGGCGCTGGCGGCGTATGAACAGATGGCTGTCGTTTAGAACAAAAAGTAGGATAGGTCGCTAATTAGGCGCAAGATGATGATTTACCTATACGTTCGGCAAACAGTTGCAGATTACGCGCGGTGGAACGAAGGGTTTGATAATGAACTTGCCACCCGGCAGGCCGGTGGTGCAACTCGAGAAGCCTTGGTGATGCACAATGTTGACGATCCAAATGAGGTCATCGTTCTCTTGGGCTGGTGCGACCTGGCGCAGGCACGATTATTTGCCAAGTCAGTCAGTTGGCAGATGGCACTGGAGCGGATGGGGGTGATTGGCGTGCCAGAGGTGCGGTTTTTGGAGGCAGACGGTTGACACAGCTATTTGGTTATCTCGTATCCTTCCAACACAGCACGCACCGGAACGGCCGTTAAAAATCCCACCCGCAACTCATCCTCATCAATGGTCTCCGCCAAACGGTGGATAAGGTTGGCCGCTTCTCGACAAGCCTCCCGTGCCTGCGCCATCTCCCCCTGCTCCGAATACAACCTGCCCAACTCGCCTAAAATCGGCCATGCCTCGCCCGGTAGTTCCATTGCCTGCGCCAGCGCCAGCGCCGCTGCCAAATGCCTAGTGGCCTGCGCCGCTTCCCCATCCCACTGTGCCAGCACCGCCCGCGATCTCAGCAGGATCAGGCGATAGCGCCGGTTATTGCCCACAATTTCCGCCAGCCGCTCGACCTCAGCCCGCGCCAGATCGCCATCGCCGCCGCGTAGAAGCGCTTCCGTCTCATACCAGCCAGACAAGCTCATTGATAGCAGTGCTTCATTCCCACGGGCCTGCAATCGCTGCCTGGCATAATCAGCCGCTTGCTCCCAACTCCCGGCTGAAGCATAAACGGCACACAATTCAATCATCGCCCAGTCCCAAATGACCGCATAGAGGTGATGCTCCTTAGATACTGCAATGGTCTCCAATAAGGACTCCTGGGCTGCCGCCAAGGACATGGTCTTGCGCTGAACCTGACTTCCGGCGATTAAGGCCAAGGCAAGCATTGACGGCAGACCTAGCTGGCGTGCCATTTTGATGCTGTTTTCCGCCAATTGGATGGCATTGCCATAATGGCCTAATTCCAGGTGCGTCATTGCCAACTTCCACGTGCACTCTGTTTCCCCCCAAAGATTTTCGATATGATGGCTATAAGCGGCCGTTTTTTCTAAGGTGGCCAACGCTTCCTGCGGCTTGCCAGAGAGTATTTGCGCAAAGCCGACAACCCGATCGGTGTCTGCCGCCAACACCAGATTACCACTTCCTGTGTAGAATCGACTGGCCTCAGCCGCAAACGTTTCAACCTTGTCCCACTTGCATTGCTGAAGGTAAACATAGGAAAGGATGCTCAAGTGGCGAGCCATCAATTGCGGATGGTCTAGCTTGCGAGCGATGTCCAATGCTTGTTCAGCGTGATGGAGAGTGAGTGCATGATCCTGATTCTCATAAGCGACCATCGCCAGGTTCAATTCCGTTTCCGCCCGCCAGCGCTCATCCCCATTCTGTTCTGCCAGCTTCTTGGCACGTTCCAAAAGCGCAACCGCCTGATCCGCCTTGTCGAACTTTAGATAATAAACCGCTGATAGCTGATTGAGGCCCAGGCATTCCATGGCTGGCGCATTGATTGACTCGGCGTAGCTGATCATCGCTTTGTAAATCTCTTCAGCCTTTGTCCACTCTTCGGTCAGCTCGTAAACTCGCCCCAAACTACTGTAGAGCAGCTCTTTGTCGGCGCCAGAAATCGTCTCTGGCCACCCCTGTTGCTCAGTGATGCGCCAGGCCGTTTCATAATGGGGCAGGGCTACGCGCACGGCAAAGAGGGCCAGAGCATCGTTGCCAGCCATGAGGCTGTAGCGAATCGTCTCAGCCGGTAGACCCGCAGCAAGAGCATGGTGGGCTAACTCGACAGAGGGCACAGCCATCGCCTGCAAAATTTCAAACGCCCGGCGGTGTAACATTCGCCGCCGGGCTGTTCCCACCTCGGCGTAGACCACCTCGCTCACCTTCTGGTGCGAGAAGGTGTAAACCGGGTCAGGCTCCCATGGTTGCAGCGCTGGCGGTTCGATCAACAACTGGCGCTTGAGTAGTTCCTCCAGCGCCGTCACCGCTTGCCTTTCATCCAGCCCGCTGACACGGCAGAGATTGTCAAAAGAGGCTGCTTGCGCCAAAACGGCCGCAGCCATCAACAGGTCGCTCGCCACGGCCGTGATACGGGTGAGCCAACCTTGAATAATCTCATATACTCCGTGGAAAATGTGTTCGCGGTCAGCCTGTTCATCGAGCTTTGACTGGTTAATGTGCCAACTGGTTCCGGCCGTGTTTGGCTGGATAAGGCCATCCTCAACCAATGCTTTCAAAGTTTCCGCGAGCAGTAGCGGTTGACCGTCCGTTTCTTCAAAGAGCCACTGGCTAAACTTGGGCAGGGCCGATGGGGTGGTGCTGTCAGTTGGTGTAACGTGATCACTCCCTGCTTCCGGTGCCAGAATCATCTGCACCAACTGCTCCGTTTCAGCCTGAGACAGTTCGCCCAAATTGAGCTGCACGGCTGAAACTGTGCGTCTGAGCTGATTGAGCCAGCTTTGTAGATCGGGCGACTCAGTCAATGATTCTTGGCGGAGCGTCAGCAAAACGAGGATTGGTGCTGTGGCTCCCGTCCATTGTTGCACCGCATAGTGTAATACATCCAGCGAAGCGCTGTCGGCCCAATGCCAATCGTCAATAAACAAGACCAATGGCTGACGGGCGGCCAAGGCCTGGCCCAAGCGTGTGATGGCTTCGAAGAGATGTTGGCGGGCGGTGTTTTCCTCTTGCGTTGGCGGTGGCAGGTCGGGATAGCGTTCGTACAGTTCCGGCAACAGGCGGGTGAGCTGCGACAGCCATAGATCGGAGAGCAAATCTTCGGGGGCGTTTTCGCGTTCGATACGCTGGCGCAACAGATGTGTGAGCGGTTGGTAGGAGAGTCCGCTGCTGGTTTCAAAGCAACGGCCGTTTAACACATCAGCCCCCTGCATTGCCGCCCATGCCAAGAACTGCTGGGCGAGTCGGGTTTTGCCAATCCCCGCATTACCCACCAGCGCAACAACCTGTAGCGTGTTGCGACTTACCTGCCGATACGCATTGACCATTAGCCCATATTCACGGTGGCGACCCACAAAGGGGGTGATCAACCGCCGTAGTTCATGAGAACCGTCTGACTTATGGAGGGCTTGCTGATCAAGCTCCTGGTCACGGATACGGGCAACCAACGTTCTGGTCTCTGCCGCTGGCTCGATGCCCAGTTCTTCGATCAACACGCGGCGGCAAGTTTCATACTGAGCCAGCGCCGCACTGCGGTCACCTGCCAGAGCCAGCGCCTGCATCAACTGGCGGTGCGCTTCTTCGCGCCACGGCTCCAAAATCAACTGCTGCCGCGCCAGCCGCTGCGCTTTTTGAGCGTCGCCGCGCGTCAGGCAATCGGCAGTAATCTCGAAGAGGGCAGCCAAGGCCAGGCGATGCAACGCTTCCCTTTCCTGACGCAGCCACTCGTCGAACGGCAAGCTGTCACAGGTGAAACCAGGCAAGAGATCCCCTCGATACAACGCAACCGCTTGCTCGAGTTGGTTGGCCGCCAAATGGGAGAGATAGGTCGCGACATCCAACGTGTAGTTGCTGGTCGCATTAAACTGCACCGTTGTGCGCGTAACCAGCAAATGCTGTCTCCCTTGAGCCTGTGGCAGGGGTTCTTCCTGGGCGGTTTCGCCAAACAACAGGCGGAGCCGATAGAGAGACTGACGCAGGTTTTGACTGGCAACACTCTCCGGCTCATCCGGCCAGAACAAGGCGGCCAGCACATCACGCTCATGCGCTTGTTGTCGGTTCAGGGTCAGGTAGATCAGCAGCCCTTGCACCTTGGCCGAGCGAAAATTGACGAGCGGCTTTTCGCCCAGCCGCGCCTCGAATGCGCCCAAGAAAGACAATGTCAGTTGATTCATGGCTAGTTTGTCCTGAGATGAAGAAAAGTAAACCCAGTATACCTTCTGACTGCGGCAATAGGAACTGCAAATATTGTTCGCCTCTTCATGTACTGACGATCATGTGGTGACGATGAAATGGCAGGTGGTGACGAAGTGGTTACGATGGTTCGGTATGATCGGGCCAAGTCAATTTTGACACCAAATACGATTCAATCACAAGGAGATGCACTATGTCAGTCAGTTTATTTTATAAGCTTCAAGTGGAAAATTTTGATACATGGATTAACCCTGATACCGATGGTCTGGCCCAGATGTTCAAAGAGCAAGGGGTCTCAGCCTACAGCCTTCATCGCAACTCAGATGATCCGAATGCGCTCATGTGTCATTTTCAGTTCGCGGATGAGAACACCTTGAGCTCTTTTGATGCCTGGTACAAAGAAGTTAAAGTGGAATGGCTTAAGCAATTCCCTGGCAGTAAACATGACATTGCAATGTCGTGGGTCGGGCAGGACTTACCGGGGTATACCAGAACGCTGTAACATTCTGGTCGTCATCTGTCCGCCGGTTTTCACCACTGAATAGCCGAAGCCCTCTCAGAGTTGGTTACAGACGTTCTGAGGGGGCTTCGTGTTTTTTTGCTCAAACAAGGCGCAACATAATGATCTACTTATACCTTCGCCACGCTGTTGTCGATTATGCGCGGTGGAAAGAAGGATTCGACAAACACCTCGCCGCGCGGCAGGCAGGCGGCGCAACCCGGGAAGCGTTGGTGCTGCGCAATGTGGATGACCCGAATGAGATTATTCTGGTCTTGGGGTGGTGCAATTTAGCCGAGGCCAGGTCATTTAGCCAGTCGGTAAGTTTGCAGGCGGCGCTGAAAAAGATGGGAGTGGTTGGCGTGCCGGAGGTGCGGTTTTTGGAGATGGTCGTTTGATCCGATGTTTCTTCGAGGATAACGCAATCTCCCAAGAATCCACCGCGCGCTTTGTTAGGCGTGAAATGACACAAAGAAACAGTTGGATAACCCCTCATAGAAGAAGTGCAATGCTGGTGAGTATCTCGTTTGCTCGAGGTCGGTCATCTACTCGAGTGGAGCGGGAAATGAAAATGATATTTCCCTCCTTGTTGATGACGAGTATCGCAGGCATGGAAATGGGTCGTTCAGGCGCACCAAATATGATTCTGTCATACCAAGGTGCGCCTTTCGTGTCTAGGACCCCGACTTTTCTTAACACTTCTTCTGAGACGCCACAAAGGATAGTGATTTTGTTCCCTACGTGTTCCTGAATGGGAATTGCCATCGCAGGTTCATCGACAGATGCCGCATAAACATGAACCCCTTTCTTGCCGAGTTGTTCATAATTTTCAAGAATTTCATCTAATTGCACTTTGCTTGATGGACACCACCAGCCCCGATACAATGCCAACAAGGCGGGAGCGTTGGCAATCAGGTCTTGCTCGGTAAACTGTGTGCCATCTGTTTTCACAAAAGCCATGGTGGGCACTTTGTCTCCTACGCGAAGATTGAGTTCTTTTGAACCAACAATTCTCAATTCAGTTCTCGACACAAGAAACCAAATAACGCCCAGGGCGATTGTGCTCCATGAAAGCCAACTGCCCCCCTGTTTGAATCCAACTAGTAGTGCCAATTATCATGCCTGTTACAACAGCAAAATCAAAAATCCAAGTCTTGTAGGTGAAACGGTGAAGCACAAACAGCATAGCAAGGTAGGAGATGAATACACCAAGAATAATGATGAGGCCAAAAACAGTCATCGAAATACCTCCATATAAAAGGGAAAATGCCCAATGGTCTGCGTTACCTGCGTCGGGCGGGACGGTGAAGCCGTCCAATGCGGAATGTGTCAATAGAAATGAGACACCAAAATGGATAAATTAGTGAACAAGTCCTTGCTCACCCTGCTGATGGATAAGTGGATAACTCTCCGCCGACTCCGAGTTACCCACTTACCCACAGCCCCTACAACGACTGCTCCTCCTTTTCCAGAGGCGGATTAATCCAAACGGCCGTCGGTTGTTTCGGTGGGATGGGCAATCCTCGGACAAAGCGCTCCGGGTGCTTTTCGTAAGCGGCTTGCAAAGTCGCCTGTCGTTGCCCGGTCAACTCGGCCGCCAAGCCATAATGGACCGTGGCCGGGGTCATCAGCCCCAAACTGGTGTGCCGATGCTCAGGGTTGTACCAGTGAATGAACGGGTGATCCCAGTTTCGCGCATCTTGCACCGACCCAAAACGGTCAGGATAACCCGGGCGGTACTTCATCGTTTTGAACTGGGCCTCGGAGAAAGGATTGTCATCAGAGGTATAGGGTCGAGAATGGGTATTTTTGCATATTACCGCATGGTAATAACCGACAATAAAAGCATACCATTGAACTTTGACAAACAAATACGACTTCCTGAAAGACCCCGACGGCGACGTGCTGAATAACAGGAAATGTGAAATAGCGCCATTATCTATAAGAATAGATCGGTTTCTTATGGAGTTGAAAATGGCACGTAAGCAAATCACAACTGTTCATTTGGAACGTCAACCGCACCGAGATGCGAAGCGACGATTAAGTCTAGCTTATACCTATTTAATTGAAGCAAGTCAGTCGGCACACCAGCAAATAAAAGAAGAAGAAAAAGCAGAACAATCTCAGGAGGTCAAATCATGATAGTCTCAGCAGCTTTGTACGCACGGGTTTCTACATCTAACCAAGAGGAAGAAGCAACCATCGACAGTCAGGTGGCCGCGATTG
>JAWOGU010000511.1:0-11450 GCA_046496595.1 Chloroflexota bacterium | reverse complement strand
ATCTACACCTGCTGCTGGGTCAGGAGCGCATTGAGCAAACGGCCGTTTCCCTCGGCCTCACCATGCAAACCGCCCCCTGCCCTTTTCTGGCGCAGTTCCTGGCAATGGGCAACATCACCCGCGGTTTCGGCAGCGACACGGCGGCCATCCAGAGCTACCTGCAAGACCCGGTCCAGTATGGTCGTGAGGCCATGCTGCTGGCCGACGCCTTTATCCAGGACCCTGATTTTCGTGCGGCGCAAAATGAGTGGCGGCGCGAAATGCGGCGGCCTTCGGTCAGCACGCAGCGTTTTTTCACTGAAAATCTCAATCCGCAGGGGACTGCCGGGGAGTATGCGGCGCTGATGGCGCGTCTGGCGCAAAATGGTTTGAGCAGCGCGGACAGCAGTTTTACCGCCCGCCGCTTGCTGGAGTGGCCCATGATTTTTGACGACAATCAGGCACTGTTCAGCAACCTGGGTTTCAAAAACGGGACGATGCCCGGCGTGCTAAACCTGGTCTACTACGTCTATCCTCAGGGGGAAGTGACGCCGGTTGTGGTGGTCCTCTTCTTCCGCGACCTGCCCAATCCCACCTACCGCCAATGGCGCAACAACCTCACCCACGACGAGTTTGCCCGCTGGCTGCTCTATGATCCGCAGGCGATAACGGCCGTTGCCGCCGCCATTAACACACCCTGATCTTCTGCATACATTTCTTACAACTTCTTAACAACTTCTGAACATTGTTTAGGTAATCTACTGGCATATCACACAAGCTGACATGTCTGTCTTGAATACACAAAAACACAGAAAACAAGACAAAGGAGATTTACACGATGTTATCGATGTCAAAAAGAATGCTGTACATGTTTTTAGGCGCCGGCGTTACCCTGGCTCTGCTGGCGGTGCTGGTTATAGGTGGCACGGCCGTTTTCGCCCAAAGTGATGATAATGCTGACGCCACGCCGGTTCCGGCTCAAGAAGAACAGATCCCCGGTTCCCGGTTCGGCGGTATGCGCGGCCATCGGGGCGGTCACGGGGCGGCATGGGGCGACCAGGGAGCCTACCTGGCCGAAGCCCTCGGTATCACCGCCGAAGAGTTGGAAGCAGCGCAGACAGCCGTACGCACTGCTCAAATGGAAACGGCCGTGGCCCAGGCTTTAGCCGATGGTCTGATTACCCAGGAGCAGGCGGACGCCATTCTCGCGGGTGAAGGACAGCCGTTTGGGATGCGCGGTTTCGGGATGGAGCGGAACGGCCGTTTAGACCAATCTGATCACAAAGAACTCCTGGTTGCCGAACTGGGTATTACCGTTGAAGAACTGGAAGCGGCTCAAGCCACGGCTCGCGAAGCGGCTCTGGCCCAGGCTCTGGCTGACGGTTTGATCACCCAGGAGCAGATCGACATGATGGCGGCTGCGCAGGCGCTTCGTGATTATATCGACCACGACGCCATTCTGGCCGAGGCGCTGGGCGTCAGCGCCGGGGAAGTGACCGCCGCCAAAGACGCCGGTACCTTGCGTGACCTGATCCAAGCCTCTGGCCTGACGGCTGAAGAAATTGGCGCGGCGCTGCAAACCGCGCATGAAACTGCGCTTGCCCAGGCAGTCGCTGACGGCGTGATCACCCAGGAACAGGCTGACTCCCTGCAAACCATGCCCGGTTCCGGTGGTTTGGGCGGGATGCGCGGCGGCGGTCATGGCGGCAATATGCCGGATGGCGGCATGAGAGGTGGTGGTCATCATGGCGGTGGTTTCCCCGGTGTCCCTTTCTCTGATGACGCGCAGGACACACCCGACACCTCAGCGCCGGCCGATTCCAATACCAACACCAGCGGCTCCAACGCTTAAACGACAGCAGCCGCTCACGCCCTCGTAGGTTGAGCCTGTCGAAACCGATTCCCCTTCGACAAGCTCCCCCTTCGACAAGCTCCCCCTTCGACAAGCTCAGGGGGCGGGGGTGAATGATTACAAACGACAACGCATTCCCCTCCTGAAATAGAAAAGCGCGCGGTTTCAATCTACCACGCGCTTTTCTGCGTTTTCTCCCCTGGCGTAATCAGCAATTCTCAATTTAGGTTTGAACCAGCAGATAAATCTGCACCTACATTTACAAAGTCCGCCTTCGCGGACTAAAAAAGCCACTTCTCTAGTCGGCGAAGGCCGACTTTGTGAGGGTTGCAGCGGTTTTAACCGCCAGATTGAGTTAAATTGAGAATTGTTGTGGCGTAATCTCCCTGTTTGCCTCATCATTAGAGTGCATGGACACAGTCAACGAAACCCGCCAAAAATTCCGCGAAACACAGTTGATTCGCAGCCAACTGCCGCCGGATCCGCTGCCCTTGTTTGAACGATGGCTGCAAGAAGCGCAGTCCGCCGCTTTGCCGCACCCCACCGCCATGGACCTGGCGACTGTCTCGGCGGAAGGGTTGGTCTCCTCCAGGTTGGTGCTGCTGCGCTATTTTGACGAACGGGGTTTCGTCTTTTTTACTGGCCTGGAAACGCAAAAGGCGCAGGAGATCGGTGAGAATGCCAACGTAGCCTTGTTGTTTCCCTGGCTGTTATTGGAAAGACAGGTGCGGGTGACGGGAACGGCCGTTCTCCTGCCCACCTCTGAAACTCTGCGCTTTTTTGCCAGCCGGTCACGTGAAAGCCAGATGGGCGCCTGGCTCACCCAGTCCGGCGGCGTCATCTCCACCCGCAGCATGCTCAAAGCCAAAATGGCCGAAATCAAACAGAAATTTGTAGATGGTTCGCCGTCTTTGCCCGCCGCCTGGGGCGGTTACCGGGTCGCCCCGCGCCGCATTGAATTCTGGCAGGGTCACGCCGATGGCCTGCACGACCGGTTTGCCTATACCCGCCAGCCGGACGCCGCCTGGCTGCTGGAGCGCCTGTTGCCCTAGCACTGTTAAACTGGTTAAAATGGTTGTTACTTCTATTTCCCCCTGATTTAGACAAGGAGACTGAACCATGTTTCATGAAGCATTTGTCACGACTACCCGTGGTTTGCAGCGAGACATTCCCCCCATGCGTCTTTACGAAAAAGCCAAACGATTTGGCATCTGGAACCCCAGCGACATCGACTTCGCGCAGGACATTCAAGATTGGCAAACATTGGCGGCCGAGGAACAAGATTTGCTCTTGCGTCTGACGGCATTGTTCCAGGCCGGTGAAGAAGCGGTAACACTCGATTTGCTGCCGCTCATCCAGGTGATTGCCCAGGAAGGCCGCCTGGAAGAGGAAATGTACCTGACCACGTTCCTGTTTGAAGAAGCCAAGCATACCGATTTTTTCCACCGCGTATTGTCCGAAGTAACGGGCGCTAATTTCGATTTGAGCCATTATCACACAGAGAGTTACCGCACCATTTTTTACGAAACACTGCCGCAAACGCTGCTGCGTTTGAAAACCGACGCCTCCCCGGCCGCGCAGATCAAAGCGTCCGTCACCTACAACTTGTTGGTGGAAGGGATGCTGGCGGAGACAGGCTATCACACCTATTTCACCACGCTGGAGCGCAACAATCTGCTGCCAGGGGTGCGGCGCGGCATCCAACTGCTCAAGCAGGACGAGTCGCGCCACATTGCTTATGGCATTTTCCTCATCTCGCGGCTGGTGGCGGAGGATGACAGCCTGTGGCAGATTGTGGAAGACACCATGAATGAACTGCTGCTGCCGGGACTGGGTGTCATTGGCGATGCCTTTGCCTGTTATGACCCGATTCCGTTTGGCCTGGTGGAATCGGAATTTGTGGAATACGCCACCGGCCAGTTCCAGAAACGCATAGAACGGGTGGAGCGGGCGCGCGGAGCGTCGCTGGCGGACATCTATCGGGTGACGCAAAAGGTGATCGATGCGGATGATGGTTGAGATTTATGTCATGTTAAAAGAACAGATATGCGAAAGACTGGAGGAAAAACGGCCGTTTCCTGCATTACCACACCGATCTTTTAAGGAAAACCCATTGACGGCCGTTTTCCGATTTATCTATAATGCAGGCATAGATGTTTAACAGTTGAGCTTTCCATATTACCCCGGATGATACGTAAGCGGGGCTGGATTGCGCGTTATAGAATCTCCTCTAGTGTTGCCCGTACGCTTTCGGCGTAGTTCATGAGGCCGGAGCCAACATCTGTCAGAGGCCACCAAGAGATTCATCGACATAGAAACGCCTACCAATCTAGCCGTACTGCCTGACTTACGTCACTCACCGGGGTTTCTTTTTGTCTGGGTCTGCCGCTGTGCCGCACCCTGTGTTCTGCCATAATCGTTCCGAAATCATCTGTAAACCTGATGATCATGCTAAGGCAGAATCACAATTTGAACCATTTTGGACCATGTCCGAGATGTTTTTTTGTGAGATACTTGTCATCATCTACTTTGATTATTAACTTTGACGGAGGTAAACCATGAGTGACCAAAATTTACAACAGGCAATAGAATTCGCCAGTGAAGTGAAAGGCGTGGAAGGCTTGATGAATGTGGCCGATGGACTGGATGCCATTGACGCTGCCCAGGCTGTGGGCGCCGCCAGCCGCGCCGATTTGGCCGCGGGCGTCAGCGATGTGACCCGGGGTATTGACATGGCTCTGATTGCAGAGCGAGCCGCCGCGCTCAGCGAGGCAGTTGCTGGCGCAGGCGCTGCCGATCTGGCTCAAGGCGTTGCCATGTTGGCTGCTTCCGATGACCTCGGTGTACACAGTGCGCTGATGAGCGCCATGGGCGAAGAAGACCTGGAGGACGCGATGGCTCTGGCAGCCATTGCCGGCCAATTGGCAGTTGCCGCCAATATCGTGGCCGATCTGGACATGCCCATCCTGGCCGCCTTCCTGGCGGATAAAAGCGACGAGCTGCAAAACATCGCCATTGATGAAATTTATGAATCGAGCGCCACCCGCGCCCTGGCTGCCGCCATTGGCGCCAGTGGCAAAGACATCAGCGAGTTGGGCGCCAATGAAATGGCCGAAGGTCTGACGCGCCTGGTGGTGGCGCAGGACATGGCGGACCGCAGCCTGGAGTTGGAAAACGCTGGCGCCGCTTTGGCGGCGGAAGGTTTAATGCAAGTGGCGGCGGCTGAAGCGCTGCGGGATTCGGCGCTTGATATGGCGTCTGAAGGGATCGCGGACGTGGCGGCGGGTTCTGCGGGACTGGGCGCAGCGGCTGTTATGGGCGATGTCGCCGATGCCCTGTCGTAAGGAATGAGAATGAATTAACTTGCATGTTTAGATTGGTCCAATCTCAGAAGATTGGACCAATCTTCCGGATGTTATTTAATTTCGACTCCTAACCTGGACAAGCCAGAAACAAAAGGATTCATCACAGGTTGCGCAGATTACACAGATTAAAGAATCTGCACAATCTGCGTTTTGTTTATCGGGGGTATATGGGGCAGCCCATCACAGCCTTTTCCGTGGCGCTCCAACCCTGTATCATTGGATAACAATTTTGTAAGTCATTTGTTGAGAAAGAAGAAGGAGTGGGTCAGTCATGAGAACATTTAAGTTGGTTATGGCCTGGATTCTGACGGTTTTGGCTGTGTTGGGTCTGGTTTTGGTGGTGGTGGGTTTTGTGGGCAGTTGGAATGTGCGCAACCGGGTGACGACGGTGACTGTGGCCTTGTTAACGGCAGGGGAAACGGCCGTTTCCGTGGGCAGTGATGGCGTCACCCGTGTCGATGAGCGGCTGGGAGAATCTGCCAGCCGGGTAATGGCAGTGGAGTCGGCCGTAGTGGGAGCGGGAGAAGTGCTCAAGGACAACAGCCTTATCGGCACGGCAATCTCGGTTACCATTGGCGAGCAGTTGGCGCCCGCGCTCAATACGGCAAAGGAAACGGCCGTTACCATTGCCGACCTCACCTTTGCCATCAACGATACCATCAATGCTGTCAACGACATTCCCTTTGTGAACCTGGATGGACCCGGCGCCACCTTCATACAGGAAGCGGCCGACGGCATTGTGCAGCTCAACGACGACGTCACCGCGTTGAAAAACGAACTGGTTGAACGGCGCGAAGGCCGCATCGAAGGCGGCGTGGATACCATTACAACTTACACCACGGTCATGACCCAGGGCATTCAAGACGTGCAAAGCAATCTACAGGCATTTAACGCCGAACTGGCGGCCCTGTCTGCTGAAATGGCGGCCTTAAAAGTATCTTTACCGCGTACGTTTACCCTGATCACGATTGGCGTCAACCTGCTGCTGCTGCTCATCGCCGTTGCCCTGGTCAGCTTGCTTTTGCATGGCATTTCCTTCATCAAAAACCCGGACCAGACATTCAATGATATGATAGGCGCGGCGCCTGTTGACACTTTAAAGGCTTGACAGCCGTGATGCGTGATGCGTGATGCGTGATCAGAAAACTCACGCATCACGCATCACGTATCACGTTTCAGGTTCACCCACACCAAAGCTCCATCCCTCAAACCATGAAGGAGTAAATCATGTCTAAAACCCCATACAAAAAAATTCATGTGGTCGTAAATCCGGCAGCCGGTAAAGACGAGCCTATCTTAAACGTACTCAACGACGTCTTTTGTCAATATGGCGTCGACTGGTCTGTCACAATCACCAAAAAATATGGCGACGCCACAGAACAGGCGCGGCAGGCGGCCGAAAATGGCGCAGACCTGGTGGCCGGTTATGGCGGCGACGGCACGCAGCACGAAATTGCCAACGGCATTTTGGGCACGAATGCAGTCATGGGTGTTCTGCCTGGCGGCACGGGCAACGGCTTTGCCACGGAACTGGGCACGCCTAAGACTTTGCGGCCGGCGGTAGAACTGCTCTGCACCAGCCACAGCCTGCGCCATATCGACGTGGTGCAGTTGGGCGATTCCTATTTTGTGCAGCGCCTTTACGTGGGCATCGAACCGGAAGAGCAAACCAGCCGCGAAGACAAAAATAAATTCGGCACCTTTGCTTACGCCATTAACGCTTACCATCAAGGCAAGGCAGCCATGCAGCGAGAAGTGAAATATCGGATCACGCTGGACGGCCAGGTGGTGGAACTACCTGCCTGGAAACTGTATGTGGTCAATGCGGCGAAGGCCGGCACCGGCATTTCCGTGACGGGCGGTTACTCCAGTCCGGACGATGGCCTGTTGGATGTGTTCATTTTAGATTTGCGCAACATGAAAACGATTGTGGCCGCGGCGGATCGGATCCTGAACATCAATACGGACACTTCTAAGCATTTCATCACCCGCGCTAAAGAGATCGCCATTGAAACTGAGCCAGATCAACCGGTCTGGACAGATGGCGAATATTATGGCCGCACGCCGGTTTCGATGAAGGTGGCGCCGGGCGCGCTGCGGGTGGTGGTTCCGTAGTGATTGATATTGCTTAGGAATGGACCAATCTCAGAGATTGGTCCATTCCTAGAGGGAAGAAGATGAGCGAAACGGCCGTTCCCCCACCTCCATCCATATTAACAAGAATCGAAAAATGGATGCCCGGCGTCCGCGTGCTGCGTACTTACGACCGCGCCTGGTTAGGCAAGGATTTAGTAGCCGGCATGGTCCTGTGCGCCCTGCTGGTACCGCAAGGCATGGCTTACGCCGAACTGGCAGGTTTACCCGCCATTACCGGCCTCTATACCACCATTGTCTGCCTGCTGGCATATGCCGCGTTTGGACCTTCGCCCTATTTAGTGCTGGGACCGGATTCGTCGCTGGGTCCGATGATCGCGGCGGTGATTTTGCCGCTGGCGGCTGGCAATGAGGCGTATGCGGTGACGTTGGCAGGGATGCTGGCGCTGCTGGTGGGGCTGGTGTGCGTCGGCGCGGGCGTTGCCCGCCTGGGTTTTATCTCCGATCTGCTGTCGATGCCGGTGCGAGTGGGCTATCTTTCTGGGCTGGCGGTGATAATTTTTGTGGGGCAATTGCCCAAACTGTTTGGCTTTTCCACGGATGCGGATAGTTTTGTGCAGGAGGTGGGCGCATTTCTGCAAAATCTGGAAATGACGAATGTCTACGCGCTGGGGGTGGGGCTGCTGACGCTGGTCATCATCCTGGGTTTGAAACGCTGGAAGCCGAATTGGCCTGGAGTGCTGGTGGCGGTGGTAGGGGCGATTGTGGTGACGGTGCTGTTTGGTTTGGCGGCGAAGGGCGTGGATACGGTGGGCATGCTGCCCCAGGGATTCCCCAAACCGGCGTTTCCCCGCGTTAATCTGGCCGATATTCCGATTTTGGCGGCAACGGCCGTTGGCATTTCCCTGGTCGCCATCGGCGATACCATTTCCACCTCCGCCGGTTTTGCGGCGCGCAAAGGCTACGACGTGGACAGCGACCAGGAGATGGTGGGTATCGGCGCCGCCAACCTGTTGGCGGGCATGTTTTCCGGCTTTCCTGTCAGTACCAGCAGTTCCAGAACGGCCGTTGCCGAACAGTCCGGCGCTAAAACCCAACTGACAGGGGTGGTCGCCGGTTTACTGGTGCTGGCGATGCTGCTCTTTGTGCCCGGTCTGGTGCGCAACCTGCCCCAACCGGCCCTGGCTGCCATCATCATTACCGCCGCCATCAGCCTGTTCGATGGGCAGGCACTCCGCCACCTGTATCAGGTGCGCAAGAGTGAATTTGCCCTGGCAGTCGTCTGCGCCTTGGGGGTGATTTTAGTGGGCGTGTTGGAAGGCATTGTCATTGCCGTTTTTGTGGCTGTGTTGCAATTCTTTGAGCGTTTCTGGCGGCCTTACTCAGCGGTATTGGGCAAGCCTGAAGGTGTGCCCGGTTATCATGACATCGCCCGCTATCCCCATGCGGAACAGATTCCTGGTCTGCTCATCATTCGTTGGGATGCGCCCCTGTTTTTTGCCAACGCCAACATTTTCCGCAAACGGGTGCGCGATCTGCTGACTGCCGCCCGGCCGAAACCGTTGTGGGTGTTGGTGGCGGCTGAGCCGATGACCGATATAGACGTAACCGCCGCCGACATGCTGGTCGATTTGGATCTGGAATTGAATGAGGAAGGGGTCCATCTCGTTTTCGCCGGGGTCAAAGACCCGGTGAAAGATAAAATTGTAGCCTATGGCTTGCTGGACACCATCGACAGCCGCCACTTTTATCCCACTCTCAAAAATGCCATCAAAGCCTTCCGCATACAAACGAAAGACCTTAACCTGGATGGTGAACGGCCCGCCATTGCCAACCCGCCGCCGCCGGAAACGGCCGTTTAGCCGGACGACATCGCCATAAATAGGAGGGATAGAAAAAGATTGAAGATTGAAGATTGCCGCGTATCTTCAATCTTTAATCTTCAATCTTTAACCATCAACCCTTTTTAACCACCAGCCGCTATACCGCTTCAATGTTGTACTTCGTCGTCATATTGACGCCGGCCCGCTTGAAGGTGATGCTGGCGGAGCAGTACCTGGTCATCGACAGTTCGATAGCTTTTTCTACAGCAGTAGGATCAATATCTGTGCCGCGCAGGTTGTAGACGATGGTCACGTCGGTGTAGACCATGGGGTAATCTTCGGCGCGGTCGCCTTCGATGTCTACTGTTAAATCCTGAACGTCTTGCCGCATTTTTTGCAGGATGGAGAGGATGTCTACGCCGGTGCAGCCGGCCACGCCGGCCAGAAAAAACTCCATCGGGCTGCCCCCGTTTTGGTCGGAATTGGGCGCCTTGAACTGCACCTGATACCCTGATCCCAGGGTTGTTTCAAAATTCCAATCTTCACCCGTCCAGACGAGTTGGGCTTTTTTCATGTGCGCCATTATGCATCCACCTTTGTCATTAAGCTTAACAGGTCATCGATCAGCGCTTCTCGCGCTTCCGGATCGACGTTATTTGTGTCCAATAAACATTCACGGGCATAACCACGCATGAAAACGGCCGTTGCGGTTTTTAACGCCGACTGCACCGCCTTCAACTGCTGCACAACTTCGCGGCAGTCTCGTTCTTCGTCCAACATGCGCTCGATGCCGCGCACCTGTCCTTCAATGCGCCGCAAACGGACCTGCATCTCTTCTTTAACGGCCGTTGATTGTACTTTCATGGTTCATTCCTATCTCGATTTTTAAGGCAAAGGGGCAAGGTGCTGTATTTAACTTTGTCTCTTTGTTCATTTGTAATGAGTTTTTACAAGCAAACTGCTTGTTAGCAGCCGCCTGCTCAGGTGAAGGGGCTGCGGGCGGGCGGCGCGCTGAACGCCGGGGCCGCCGAACGGCTCACGCCGCCCACCGCCACCGCGCCAATAGATTTTCGCGTATTCACACTGCCGCAGGCCGGGCAATCCTGGGAATCGCCGGCCTGAGACATGGGTAATTTTCGTTCAAATGGCTGCTCGCATTCGCGGCAGATAAAGGTATACATGGGCATAAGTTCTGCTTGCTCCTTTCTTCACAATATACTAGGGGGGAGTATAGTCCAGTCCACAAAGGATTTCAAGAATTTGGGAAGAAGTCTTACAGAAGTTTTACAAAGGGGCATAGGGGCAAAGGGGCAAGGTGGCAAAGCAACTGCCACCCTGCTACTCTGCCCCTATGCTACTTTGCCACTCTGCCACCATTTTACTCACCTCGGCGGCGGGCAGACCATGTCGCTTATTACCGTCGCGGCCAATGACGGTATGGGCCATGAGCAGGCTGTTGTAGATGGCTTCTTCTACGGCCTCGATGACGGCTAGAGAGAGGTCGCTCATGATGGATTGTTCGTGGAGAAACGGCCGTTCCCCAACCACCTGTTCTGGCCTGTCCGGTATGCGGTAGCCAGTCGAAAAGGCAATCACAAAATCGCCGCTGCCGCCGTGGCAGGTACTGCCCGTGCGCGCCAGGCCAAACGCCGCCCGGCGACACAAGCGCCCAAGCTGCCGGGCATCCAGGGGCGCGTCCGTGGCCAGGATGATCATGATGGATTCAGAAGATTTAAGATTAAAGATTGAAGACTTTAATCTTTGATCTTCAACCTTTTTTTCTGCTGGCGGCTTTAACTGCGTTCCCACCGGCGCCCCCGCAATCACCAACTCTTCCGGGCTGCCAAAGTTACTTTGCACCAGCGCGCCAATGGTAAAACCACCTTTTGCCTCAGGTAGCTGACGGCTGGCTGTGCCGATGCCCCCTTTCCAGCCGTAACAGCTTGTGCCTGTGCCCGCGCCCACCACGCCTTCGGTCACCGGTCCGGTTGAAGCGCCTGCCAGAGCGGCGCGCACCTCTTCCAGGCCGATAGGGCGGGCCTGCATGTCGCTCAGGAAGCCATCGCTGGTTTCACCCACCACCGGGTTGACGCTGGCGTAACCCTGGCGTCCCGTTTCGGCGAAGCCCAGGCCGATGTGGGGATTTTGCTCAATCATCAGCGTCATCAGGGCGTCGGCGACGCGCGGACCATTGAGCGTGCCGGTGAGGGCGATGGGCGTTTCCAGGCTGCCCAGTTCGCGCACCTGTTCAAAGCCGATGACTTTGCCGAAGCCGTTGATGGTGTGGACTGCCGCCGGTACTTTTTCGGCGTAGAGGTTGCCCTGGTGGGGCAGGAT
>JAWOGU010000496.1:0-3961 GCA_046496595.1 Chloroflexota bacterium | reverse complement strand
GGCAAGTTGATTTGTCAGTACCCGGGTATATTGGCATGATTATTGGCACTATTGGCATGTTGGGGATCCCGATAAGCATGGCAACGTACCGTGATAACGGCATATTGCGCCGCTTGCGGGCCACGCCTGTGCGCTCCAACGCTATTTTGTGGTCACAGGTGGCGGCGCAAACGGCGGTGACAATTCTGGGTGTGATTTTGTTGGTGGGCGCTGCCGTTTTGTTTTTTGATTTGCGCATGCCCAGTGGAGATGTCAGGGTTATTCCGGCCATTTTATTGAGCGCATTTAGTTTTTTTGCCATCGGTTTTGTGTTGGCCGGGCTGATGCCCACTCCACGCACGGCGCAAGCAGTCGGTATGGCGATTTTTTACCCGATGCTCTTTCTCTCCGGCGCAGCGATGCCGCGCTATACGTTTCCTGAAGGGTTACAGAAAATTTCCGAATATTTACCGCTGACGCAGGTTGTGATCTTGATTGAGGATTTGTGGTTTAAGGGGAGTTGGAATATGACGGCCGTTTTCTACATAACGGCCGTGCTCATTTTAGGTCTGATTATTTCCCGGTTCACATTCCGCTGGGAGTAGTGTTAAACTGTAGTGCAACGCCCTGCAAAGGGCGTTGCACCGGAGAAATCATGTCGAACCAACCGCAACAAATAGATGTCTGGGAAAAGTGGGATTGGCTGTGGCCGCTTATTTTTTATGCTTCCATTGTCTTTTCCTGTATTCAACTTTTGCTGGATGATGCCCCGTTAAGTGACAACTATGCGCCATTGGGCTTGAGCCTACTTTTTGTCCTGTGGCACTGGGTCGGTATGAAGCTTGCTTACCACATCGAGGCAGATTGGGAAAAACGGCCGTATCTGCGCTTCATTGTCATTTTGGGTGACATCGCTTTCTGGTTTGTGCTTGTCACCATTTCTCCCGCTTACTACTTTGTGTTGACCGGCATGTTCAGCCAAATTTTTCACCAATTACCCATCAAATGGGCGGCGATGGCGATATTCGTGTTGACGGGAGCAATCATCAATGCCCAAATGGTCGATTCGGGCCAGGTTTTTTCCCTTACCAATCCTGTATTTTGGTTGTACCTGTTTATGGGTATGAGCGGCATTGTTTTGGGCTTGTGGATTTCTTCGATTATTCGGCAAAGTTCGGAACGGCGTGAACTCATCGTTGAGTTAGAAGCGGCGCAAGCCGCGTTATCGGATGCCAAGCGGCATGAAGGGATGCTGGAAGAACGGCAGCGGCTGGCGCGCGAAATTCATGATACGCTGGCGCAAGGGTTTACCAGCATTGTGATGCATCTGGAAGCGGCCGAACAGGCGCTGCCAGACGATTTGAACACCACGCACAAACATCTCGATCAGGCACGGACGACAGCCCGGATGAGTTTGGATCAGGCGCGGCGCGTGGTGCAAGATTTACGCCCTGATCTGCTGGAAAACCAATCTTTGCCAGACGCCATTGAACGCACGGCCGTTCGCTGGCAAGATGAGACGAATATCCCGGTCTCGATGACGACGACTGGCGCCCCCGTGCCGCTGCATCCTGCCATTGAAGTGACGTTGTTACGCGCCGTCCAAGAGGGACTGGCTAATATTCGCAAACACGCCCAGGCAACGGCCGTGCAATTGACTCTTTCGTACATGGGTGATGTGGTCATTCTGGATGTGCAAGACAATGGTGTAGGCATCAACGGCGCGGCTCCCTCAGCATTCAGCGGCGGGTATGGCCTGCAAGCCATGCGCGAACGGGCTGAAGCGTTGGGCGGCGCAGTGGAAATTGAAAATGAACCCCATGTCGGCACAACGGTTGTGGTATCCATCCCGCTTGGAGAAAATTTGCCATGATGACACCCATTCGCATTTTAATTGTAGATGACCATCCTGTGGTGCGTGAAGGACTGGCGGGCATATTGGCAGGCCAGGCTGATTTTGAGGTGGTGGGCTTGGCGGCGGATGGGGAAACGGCCGTTATCCTTCATCATTCTCTTGCCCCGGATGTTACCCTGATGGATTTGCGCATGCCTGGTTTAGATGGGGTGGGCGCTATTACGGCGATAAAAGAGAAACGGCCGTTGGCCCACATTCTCGTTCTCACCACCTACGACAGCGACGCCGACATTGTGCGCGCCGTTGAAGCAGGGGCCACGGGCTATCTGCTCAAAGACACGCCCCGTGAAGAGCTGTTTCGTGCGATTCGGGCTACGGCTAAAGGAGAATCCGTGCTGGCGCCAACGGTCGCCGCCCGTCTCATGACCCGGATGCGCGCCCCGGCTGAAGATAACTTAAGCCCCCGCGAAATAGAGGTGCTGCAACTGGTAGCCAAAGGCAGCAGCAACCACGACATTGGCAAATCACTGCACATCAGCACCGCCACTGTCAAAACCCACCTGATCCACGTCTACAACAAATTAGGCGTCACTGACCGCACCTCGGCCGTCACTACTGCCCTGGAAAAAGGGATCATTACGCTAGAGCGTTGAACTGGCAAACTGCGGATATATCATCACAATAAATCGTGGCAGAGTTGGTTGAGCTTGTCGAAACCAACGGCCTTCGACAAGCTCAGGCCTCGTCTCTCCACCAAAAATGGACAACAAACAAGAGATGAATTGAGCACATCTTGTTGTCGCGCTAAATACAATTCATTTGCCCTGAGTCACTGCCTACGAAGTTGCTTGCACTATTGGTGATGAAGAGCCATGAAAATTCACTTTAACAGCATCCGAAGAGATACAACTAAGAACTGCTTACCACCAAAACAAAGATGCGAATTTCAGTAAAAAGCTGCTCGCTATGCGTTTGTATGGTACAGGCCATTCGACTACGAGCATCCTTGACCTTGTTAGCTGTAGCCGCACCAGCTTGATGGAACGGGTGCAAAGTTACCGGCTAAACGGACTTGGCAGATCTCAACATTAGGCGGCAAGGCAAGAAAAGTAGTCGAGAGTTAGTCCCGCATTACTAAACGGGAGCACCATGGCAGATGAAACGGCCGTCTAACTACAGATGAAACCGACGCATTAAGAGATTGGAAAACGGCCGTGGCGCGGCGGCGCAGCTTATCTCATTTGTTATGCGGCAGACAGGAGAACTATAGATGCAAGTTACCACAACCTTCAAACCTGAGGACAGAACTGCGTGGCGCGTCTGGCTTGAACAACACCACGCAACAGTCGATGAAATCTGGCTTTTACTCGATGATCGCCCTGAAGAGCCTACGGTTACGTATCTGGACGCCGTAGAGGAAGCGATCTGTTTTGGTTGGATCGACAGCATTCAGAAACGACACTCAACATACGAGCGCGCTCAGCGATTTACCCCCCGCAAGCAACGGAGCAATTGGACAGAGCGAAACAAGGAGCGTGCTCGGCGGCTAATGCGGCTTGGGCTTATGACCGATGCTGGACGGGCCACGTTGCCTGATTTGAATGCGCAGTTTATTATCGCTGAGGATATTGTAGATGCACTCAAGGCGGAACCTAACGCCTGGGCTACCTTCCTTGCATTTCCCGAGTTGTACCGGAGGGTGCGCATCGGTTATATTGAAGAAGTGCGTAAGAACCAGAACGAATTCGAGCGTCGGCTGCGTAACTTTGTGAAGCGAACGGCAGCCAACCAAATGTTTGGCAATTGGAACGACGGAGGACGACTTGGATGAATACAAGAGATGATAAACCTTATCCACCTTACTTTTCGGGGCGCGACTCCAGATGATGTGGATTTCGTTGCCTGATGCACCTACACGACTAGTTCGCTTGCGTCAGGATTCTGCTGGTGAGACCCACTAATCGAAGGTTTCGGGATCGAGGCAATCACCTTCATTCGGCAGGCAGTAGTCCTGGACGTGCTTGCTTGGTGTCGGATTGCGGATTTTGTAATCGTAGAGAATGGATCAAAACTCTTAGCGGGAGCAGCGCACTATTCAGGATCAGAGTGTGAACCTTGCCAATGATC
>JAWOGU010000487.1:0-3334 GCA_046496595.1 Chloroflexota bacterium | reverse complement strand
GATACACCTCGCCGCAGCCGGATGCGTAGACGCCATCGGCGGCGCTGTGCCAAAAGAGTACCATCGCCGGCGGCCTTTCCAGGAAAAAGTCGCGCAGCGCCTGTACCTCCGGCTCGGAAAATGGTTCGTCGCCGCCGCTCACCCACTGGTCGCGCCAGTAAGCGGACCGATGCCAATTACAATCCCAATTGCGATTTAAATCCACCTCGTTGGCGTTGAAACGACCCGGAAAGGTGTCTTCCAGCGGGATTCCGGCTACAGTTTCGGGCGAGAAACGGCCGTTTTCCCCCGTTACCAGAAAGTGCCCATCCACATTGACGACTGGAATGATGGTCAGCGTCACCGAGTCGGGTACCGCCTCCGGGTTGGCCGTGAAATAGTCAACTGCTTCATAGGCCAGGGCGGCGGTGTTCCATTCATAACCGCCGTGCATCCCGCCCACCAGGACCACGTGATTGGGGCCGTTTTTGAACTGGTAGGCGGTTAACGGCCGTTCTTCCACCGAATACCCGATCACCGTCTCTAGTCCCAGAGCCATGCTGGTGGCCGTGGGCGGCGGCGTGGCCGATGGCAGCGGCGTGGCTGTGGGGTATTGCAGCACGGGGGTGGCTGTGGGTACGGCGGTGGGGGGCACGGGCGTGGGCAAAGGCGTTGGTGTTTCCGTTACCGTTGGCACCGGCGTGAAGGTTAGGACGGGCGGCGCTGTCGCTATCAGCGTGGGCGGCGCTGCTTCATCAGCGCAAGCGGCAAGCAGGCAAACGAAACACAAAAGCAAGAAAAAGCGAAGATTAAATTGAACCATAAGGAGATTATTCGCAACGACCAGGCCTGTTGCCTGAGCTTGTCGAAGGCAGCAGGGGCTTCGACAAGCTCAGCCAGCGAGAGCCTTAGTGGCTAGGGTTATTCAGACAAAGTCAATGTGCCCCAGGTTGCCGGTTCAGACCACTTTCTACCGGCGACATTGGAGAGGAAGTGTTCTTGAACGGCCGTTCCCGGGGTGTCGTTATCTGAGACGTTAAAAGCAGCGCCAAGCACCAGACCCGCCGCCGGCGTCACATTCAGATCGCGCCAGGGAACAGCCGCTTCCAACGTGTAGCCATCCGGCTGCTGCCGGGCGGCAATTTGAATACCATGACCAGGCGCATCAATAGAACGGCCGTCGGCCGTGGCGGCAAAGCGAAATGCCGATGGGGGCATGTTGGCAAAATTGCCGGGCGACAAATTAATTTGATAATCATCCGCGTTCAAATTCGATCCCCAATCGCCCGCCCGATCCACATCTAGCTGTAAATCTACATTATCGCCTTTGAAAATCTGATTGCCCGTTTGCGTTTGCACATGCACATCATCGACGACTCTCACAGCCACGTAAAGATAATCCGCATCCCAGCCGATATGCCAGGCTGCCTCTATGTCTTCCGAACCATCCCAACCAGGCGCGGTATAAACAGGATGGGTCGATAAATAGGGCGCAATGCCGGTCCATTCCGCCAAATCGCCATCTACCACAGGCGGCGCAGTCAGGCGCATCGCCACAACATCTGACGAGATGATCGGGGCTGCCGTGGTTAACGGCGAAACCGGCTCGGTAGCAGGGGCAGCGGCGGCGGCAGTCCTGGTCACAATCAAGGTGGGCGGCGCGGCCAAATCAGCGCTGTCTGCCCCACCAATGCCCGCCCATAAACCACGGATCACAAAGTAACCCAGGCCGCACAACAGCGCCAACACCATGACGCCCGCGACGAGCGCAAAAGGCCACAACGGCCGTTTCCCGCCATCTGCCCGTTTCGTAACCACAGTCTCCGGTTCCAGCGGCGTCAGCAGCGGTTCAGGCAGCCGCTCCCCCCGTTCTACAGCCAAAGCGTGGTCCACAGCCGCCATTAAATCCGCAGCCGTCTGGAAACGATCCGCCGGATCTTTTTGCAAGCAAATTTCCACCGTCTGGCGCGTGGCAGCCGCTAAATCATCGCGCACCCATTCCAACAGCAGCGGCGGCTCGTTGATCTGTTGGTTCAGAATCGACAATGGGCTATCACCTGAAAACGGCGTCACGCCCGCCAGCATTTCATACAAAATGATGCCCAGGGAATAAATATCAGAACGGCCGTCTACTTTTAGCCCTCGCGCCTGTTCCGGCGACATGTAATGGGGTGTGCCGACAACCGTGCCTATTTCCGTGAGGCGAGACTCCGTGTGCACAGCGGCGATGCCTAAATCAGTCACCACCGGCGTACCATCCGGGCGCAGCAAAATATTGCTCGGCTTCAGGTCTCGATGCACGATACCGGCCTGATGCGCCACCGCCAACGCGGCCGCCACCTGCCGCGTCAGCGACAAAGCATCGACGGTTGTCAGCCGCTGCTGCTGCGCGCCCAAATGCGCCAAATATTTTTGTAACGAGCCGCCAGACACATACTCCATCGCCAGAAACGGCCGTTTATCCGGCGTCGTTCCCGTCGAAAAAATTTGCACGATATGGGGATGGTTAAGGCGGGCCACCATCTCCGCTTCCCGGCGAAAACGCGCATTGGCATTATCATCGGCCGCCATTTGCGGCGACAAGACCTTGAGCGCCACCTGCCGCTTCAAGTTTACATCTTGCGCCAGATAAACCTCCGCCATGCCACCCTGGGCGATCAGGCGGGTGATATAAAATTGGTCAATTTGCTGCTGCGTTAAATTGCTCATAACTGTGCTACGGGCACGCCTCACCTCTCAGAATCTGAGTTTCCAGCACCCAACCGGCAATCGTCTCGTCCACCTGCGCTTGAATTTCAATAAAATCCACTTCCGCGCAAAATCCAGGCGCAGGCAGAGCCTCCGGGGTCGCCTCCAAAAGGAAGACCGCTTCGCCAGAAGAAAGAGACTGCTGCGCCACTGCACCGGCGCACGTTTCCAGAGTCAGGTCTTCTCTGGTCCACACATACACGATCTGGATATTGGGGTCCACACAGCCCATGTTAGCGGGCGTGGCGCTCGGCGCGGCTGTAATCGTGGGCGCGGCCGTGCCGCCCCCGGCCGTGTCGCCTACGGCCGTTTCTGTGGCGTCTGCTTGACTGAATGCAGCGGGGTCTGCCGCTTCCCCTCCATCAGCCGCCGCCGAGCCAGGAGTCAGGGTGGCGCTAACGGGTGTTGGGCCAACCGGTGTTTGGCCAACGCCAGTTGGGCCAACGCCTGTTGGCAGCACAATCACTTCCGCCGCCGCCTCGTCAGCCGCGCTTTCTGGGGGCGTCTGGCTGCGCTCCCACCACAACAGACCCAATACCACAAACAAAAAAACAAGCATGACGCCCCACAGCCACACGCTGCGCTCTTTTTTGGGTTTGGCGGCAAC
>JAWOGU010000336.1:0-3295 GCA_046496595.1 Chloroflexota bacterium | reverse complement strand
GGCTCCCTGGCCGGTCGTGCTGCCATAATTATGGGTTTTGGGCTTTTTCTTGCCTTCCTCCCACGACACCACGGCCGCATCGTTGATCTGGATCAAATGCTGCTTCGACAGTTCAACGAGCTTATTGAGCGCATCTTGCGCCCCCATAGGGTCATCAAATTTCCACACGGTTAATGTTGTCATACGAACTTTCTCCTTATCTGTTTAAAGATTCTCTTTCGACAACCGGCCCTATAACCTGGTTCCGGCGTCTCCAGAAGAAATAAATAACTTAATCATCTGACGCCTGTGGCGTCACCGTAGCCAGCCAGTTGCGGGCGGCCGTCAGAGCCTCGTTCATGGCCATGCCCAACTGCACCTGCTCCATAAACACGTTTTCGTGGCCAATGAGCGCCAGCGTTTCCGTTCGTTCCAGTTGATACCGTAAACGTGGACTGACGCCGGTCAACATCAGCCGACCACCATTTGCCTGCAACGTGGCGGCATAACGGCGCAGGACGCCGATAAAGGTGCTGCCCGCCTCTGGCTGCCCGCGCAGAATGAGGATGACGACGCCCTGCTTCGTATCGTCGGCGCTGGGCAGATTCTGTTCAAAGGTGGCCGCTGCCGCGAAGAACAGACTGCCATAAGCGTAGAGCAGCGTTACGTCATGGTCGGGCAGTCTGGGGGGCGCGGGCTGCTCAATGGGGAACCCATGTTCGACCGGCACAAACTCCACTACGCGCACCTGGTTGGAGGAGCGGAACACGTGCAGCATGATGGAAATGGCGACGCCGATTAAAATGGCATATTGCAGCGGCAGAGCCAATGTCGCCATCAGGGTTAAGACCATCGCCGTCCGTGTGACCAATCCGGTTTGCCAGACCATCAAGATTTGCTGTGGTTGCAGGTTTTGGTAGCCAACCACCACCAGCAGCCCGGCCAAGGCGCTCATGGGGATCCACTCCACAACCCCGGCGAACAGCAGCACAATCAAGATGACAAACAGCCCGGACAAGATGTTGGCCCAGCGTGATCGGGCGCCGGCATTGACAGTAACGGCCGTTCCCGACATCGAGCCGCCACCCGGAATCCCCATAAAAAAACTGGTCGCCATATTGGCAATCCCCTGCCCGGTGAAATCTCTGGACACATCCGCAAACTTGCCGTCCGGGTTGGGATAACTTTGACCGACCCCCGCGCCTTGCACCAACCCAATGACGCTAATTGCCAACGCCGGCACAATTAACCCCGGTATCAGGATCAAGTCGGGCAAAATCGGCTGTGGCAGCGACCGAGGGATGGTGGCAATATCGCCAACCATCACCAAACCCGTGTCACCAAACACAGCGGTGATCCCCACGCCCAACAACGTCACCACCCCCAGCGCCAGAATCATCGAAAATTTGCGTACCGGCGTATAGCCAAAGCCAACAATCAAAACAATCGTCAGCACCCCTAAGGCAAACTTCACCAGATCATACTGGTTGAAACGGAGTATCGTGTCGGCCAGCTTGAGGATTTCACTGTTGAACGGGCTGGCATAGCCGGTCAGGTCAGGGATGGCGCCCAAGATAATCAGCAGGGCAATGCCGGTAATGAAACCGGTCATCACAGACTGGGAGACAAACCGAATCATGCTGCCCAGCTTGAGCAGCCCCGCCGCCAGTTGAAACACGCCAATCAGGAGCGTCAGCGTGATCAAAGCCGTTGTCCGCTGGTCTCCGGTATAACCGGTCAACGCATCGCCCACCGCCACCGATAACGCGCCGGTGGTTGACACATTCATAAAGACCGAACCGGTGAAAAGCGCGCCCACTGGCGTGGCAATCATCAAGGTAAAAAGCCCGGCGACCGGGTTCACCGTGGCCAGCACCGCGTTGCCCATCGCCTGCGGTACGTTTACCACCGCAAAGGTCAATCCGGCAATGGCGTCGGCTACAAAGTGATTGCGATCCATGGGCAGGTCTAAGTTTGTCGAAAGTTTGTTCATTCCTCACCTTGCACAGTTACCGGCATCTGTTCACGATGGCTCTGGAGGAGTACATAGACACTCACGAGCAGTACCCAAGCCGGAAACAGCAGTGTGATCCACAGACTGAGGCTGACGACCAGCAGCAGGGCGCAGGCCAATAAATAGGTAATGCCCACCAACCAGCGGGGCATAAGCTGGGTACGCAGCCAGATGGTCGCCAACGATACCATGAGGACGCCTGCCATGCGCAGCGCATAAACATTGCTGATTTGTATCATCAGGGCACGCCCAAAGAAGATGACATCTTGGTGAATCGCCTCTTTACCATCAATAGTGAAGCTCGCCATCATCGCACCGGCAACCGCCATAGCGACAAAAACCATCCCCATGAATAACAAGCTGCTGCCGAAGAAAACCGTCGAAAAGAAGCGATCTTCCAGTTCCCCAAACCGGTCACGAATGACGCCAATGAACCAGAGGAAGGCTATGCCGGCAAAGGGCATGAGTATCAAGGCAAGCGAAAGGCGTTCGCGTCCTTTAGCGATCCAGTCAATTTCGCTGGAAAGATCACCCGGAATGGAAAGTCGGATGAATGTCAGGCTGGCAGCAAAGAGCAGGGCGAAAACAATTCCAGCTACGGCCGCAGATCTTGGCGTGGTCAGCCTTGGGTCCCGTTCTTGTTTGATCATGATCGTTTTCAGCGCCGGTTATCAGCCAAGCAGTCCGGTGATCCCCTTGTAGGAAAACCACAACCCAAAAATGAACGACACCGCCATCACAATGACACGATTGTTGCGTTCCAGCCAATCCTGCGCCGTTTGCAATGGCTTGGCCGCCCGCTGCGGCGCAACGGCATAGAACAGAATCGGCGGCAGCACCAGGATTTGGGTGGTCAGAACATAAAACAGATACAAACTCACGCCGGCAGATCCGCCCAATTCAGCCTCGGTGATAATGCTGATAGCCGACAGGGTGAACACCCACTGCTTGACGGCAATCGCCACAAAGAGCGCCCCCGCGCCGATAGCCTGCACTCCTGTCAGACTGCTGATACCGGTCATCCATTTGGGCGGCGGTTCGTCCGGGTCTTCTTCTTTGCGCCATTTTTTGAAGGCTGTTACCAACAGCAGGAGACCGATCACCAGCAGCAGGGTGGAGGCGATCAGTTGTTGGCCGTCTCCGCTATTGGCGGCCATTGCTGCCCCTAGGATTACGCCAAACAATACACCTTGCGCCAACCGCATCCCCAAGCCGCCAGAAACAAAGGCGACAGCTTTCCCCAAGCCGCCTTTGCTTTGCAACAGCAGCAGCACAATGATGGGGTAAAGCGGCACCACGGCC
>JAWOGU010000433.1:0-18595 GCA_046496595.1 Chloroflexota bacterium | reverse complement strand
CAAAATTAGCAAAAAAATTGCAACACCATTTTGCAGATCAAACTTTAACTGTAGGAGAAATCAGAGAATATGTTGAAGATGAAACTTCATTTTTAGCATCTCATATGAAAGATGCCTTGTCTTTACTTGAAGAAAATAATGAAATCCGTGTCGAAAAGTTCAAGGTGAACAAGAAAAAACGCAAAGGGGTTACTTTTCCAGATGATGTAGTGGTCACTTTTGAGCGCCAGTTAAAACAACAAACATTGTTTTAGAACCTGTGTGCTATAATTAGAGGTGGAATTCAGCAGCATGTAAGGAAATAAACCTATGGCTAACTCAAAAATTGAATGGACTGAATCGACTTGGAATCCAGTTACAGGCTGCACCAAAATCAGTCCGGGATGTAAACATTGTTATGCGGAGCGCATGGCGCTGCGGCTGCAAGCCATGGGTCAGGAAAATTATGCCAACGGCTTTGAATTAACCTTGCAAGAGCATATGTTGGAACGGCCGTTACAATGGAAAAAGCCGCAGCTCATTTTTGTCAACTCGATGAGCGATCTCTTCCACAAGGATGTGCCGCTTGACTATATTCAACGCATTTTTGACGTGATGCGCCGGGCGCACTGGCATACGTTTCAGGTCTTAACAAAGCGCTCTCAACAGTTGTTTGATTTGCATCAAGAAATTGAGTGGCCTGATAATGTGTGGATGGGCGTCAGTGTTGAAAATCAAAAATACGCTTATCGCATCGATCACTTACGGCAAACCGGCGCGAAAGTGAAATTTCTCTCACTGGAGCCTCTCATTGGCCCACTGCCAGACCTGAACTTAGAAAATATTGATTGGGCGATTGTGGGAGGGGAATCAGGCCCAGGCGCTCGACCGATTAAGCAGGAATGGGTTTTAGAAATTCGGGATCAATGTGTCGCGGCGCACGTACCTTTCTTTTTTAAGCAGTGGGGTGGGGTCAATAAGAAAAAGAACGGCCGTTTGCTCCAAGGGCGCACGTGGGATCAATTACCAGCGAAAAATCAACAATTTGCAATCTTGTAACGAGGCGTGAGCAGCTACTCTGACTCAGCCTACGGAGTTGATGGAAAGGAAAAGAGGGGGAAGAAACGGCCGTTTCCTCCCCCTCTTCCTCAATAAGACACAGGCCGCGGCTCAGGTCCTCTCATAAGGATCAAAGAGCTTCTTCCACTCATCCAACGCATACCGGTCGGTCATGCCGGCGATATAGTCGGTGATAACCCTGGGCAGCGGCAGTTCTGCCAGGTTGGCCTGCGCCGACGCTGGCAGCATCGTGGGAGCCTGCATATACACATTAAAAATCTCTGAGATAAAGCGCTCTGCTTTAAACTGCATCCGCATCAACCGGTAATGCCGGTACATGCGCTGGTATAAAAAGTGTTTTAGCTGTTGGACTTTTATATGAAATTCCGGCAGATACCCCACCACGTTTTCAGAATGGTTCTGCACTTTTTCTGCTGTGTCCAGATGATGGGCATCCAGGTTTGTCGCGGTGTGGCTGAGAACGCTGTTGATGGATCGGCCAATAAGTTCCCGGATCAATTCGTGCCGGCAGACATCAGACAGCGGCGCGCCGCGCTGCCAGCTTGTGGCTGCGGTCAATTCGTCCCAAATGACGAGTTCTTCCAGGTCTTGGGGGCTGAATAACCCGGCGCGCAAGCCGTCGTCTAAATCGTGGGCGTTGTAGGCGATTTCGTCTGCCAGATTGGCGATTTGAGCTTCCAGGGAGGCGCGTTTTTCCGGCTCGTAGCCGGTGGCGTCGCTTTTGTCGTAGGCCGTTTCGTGTTTGATCATGCCGGCTCTTGTCTCGTAGGTGAGATTGAGTCCTTTGAAATGGGGGTAGCGCTGCTCAAGTTCGGTGACGATGCGGTAGCTTTGGCTGTTGTGGTTGAAGCCGCCGTGTTCGGCCATAAGCTGGTTGAGAATGTGTTCACCGGCGTGGCCGAAGGGGGCGTGGCCCAGATCATGCGCCAGACAAATGGCTTCGGTGAGATCCTGGTTGCAGCCCAATCCGCGAGCCAGTGAACGGCCGAGTTGGGCGACTTCCATGGTGTGGGTGAGGCGGGTACGGTAATGGTCGCCTTCGTAGAAAACAAAGACCTGCGTTTTGTATTCCAGACGACGAAAAGCGGTGGTATGGATGATGCGATCCCGGTCTCGTTCAAACGCGGTGCGGCTCGATGATTCGGCTTCGGGAAAACTGCGCCCGCGTGATGCGGCGCTTTGGAGAGCGTAGGGAGCCAGGGTTTGGGCTTCAAGCGCTTCTTTTTGTTCTCTGTGGTAGATCATGTGGGTACTCCTTGCAGGTTGTGCTTCGAGGATTATAGATTCCGGGCGCACACCGTTTCCTGTGGACTTGCTATTATCTTATGACAAGTGTAACATAAATTCAGATAGATCAGCATTTTTCACAAAGCGCAGGGATGGTCATGCAGCAAACCGAAGTAAAACCATACGTGTTATTTACCATTATCATTTTGGCAATTGTGCTGGCTATTGGCGTTTTTCTGACAGTGATGTATTTGCAAAATCGTCCGCCTGATACCACGCGGACCGTTACCGTGGAGGGGCAGGAAATTGTGATAAATCCGGTACCCGAAAGCGAGGTATTTATTGTGCCGCAGCCTACGCCGGAAAGTGTGCAGCCAACGGGCGGCGAACCACCCCCGCAAATCGCTGCCACGGAACCGCCGCCCCCCCCGCCGACAGAAACGCCTGTGCCGCCAACGGCCGTTCCTGACGAATACATCTTCATCAATCACACCGTCATCGGCACAGACACCCTCTACAGCCTGTCCCGCCAGTACAATACCAGCATCCCGTTGATGGCCCGTTTTGGCATTTCATCGGCTGTCATGATCGTGGGCAATATCCTGCCTATTCCGGTGGCAAATCCCGGCCACTGCCCTGGCTACCGCCCGATTGTGGTCGTTCAAGGGGATACGCCCTCCGGCATCAGCGCCCGCGCCGGGATCACGTTGGAAGAATTTGGCCGCATTAACGGGCTGGACGCGAATTATTCAATTTATGAAACCCAGGTCGTTTGCATACCATAAAAATACAGACGCTTCAGGGAAAGGCGCTATGCTCAAAACACAGATTTTTTTGCCGGGAAAACGGCCGTTTCTTTTCATGCTTCTCTGTTTCTGGGCCGTCTCCCTGGCCTGCCGCATTGAACAAGCCCTGCCGCCCTTTGCCGCCCAGGAAAGCAGCGAGAAGACGGAAGGGGAAACTGCCGTTTCCTCCACCAAACAACCTCAGCAAACGCCGCCAGACACCTTACCCACCGGCAGCAGCCGCGCCAATCCGTATTCACCCGGAACCAGCGTCACCCTCAACGATTGGGAAGTCGAAGTCCTCGACATACAGCGCGGCGACTCTGCCTGGCAAGAAATCCATCTGGCTAACAGCAACAACAAGCAGGCGCCGCCCGGCTGGGAATACCTGCTCCTAAACATACGGCTCAAAAACAACAGCGCCAGCGAAGAGAATCAATACTTCTCCATACACGCCACAGGAAACGGCCGTGTGCTTCATTACAGTTTTAACCATAGCGTGGTAACGCCCGCCCCCGAGCTTGCTTACCGTCTGGTGGGCGGCGAAGAAAGCAGCGGCTGGCACTCCCTTCTCATCAAACAAGGAGAAGGCAACCTGATGCTGTACCTGAAAGACGGCGAAAACTATGAAACACCGCCTGTCTACCTGGCCCTGGAAGAAGGCGCCGCCATCACCGTAGACCGGGAAACCTTGCTCAACATCCCTCCCTCCGAACTGGGCCTTTCCCCCCAGCAGCCCATACCCTTTGGCCAGACGGCGACAGGCGAAGACTGGCAGGTCATCGTGTTGGACGTGGTGCGCGGTGACGCCGCCTACCAGACTTTGTTAAAAGTAAACCAATTCAACGATCCACCGGCAGAAGGCATGGAATACATCCTTGTCAAACTGCGCGTGCGCTACATCGGCCTGCAAGAAACAGAGCAATATATCAGCGACATGGACTTCAGCATTTACGCCGCCAATGGCGCCGAGTATGATTCTCCTTCTACCGTGGATCCTGATCCAAATCTTTCATATCAACTATACGCCGGCGGCGAAGCAGATGGCTGGATCGTGCTGCAAGCGCCGGTAGAAGCCAAAAATATCACCCTCCGCTTCAGCCCGGACAACTCCGGCGCCAACGAGCGCTATATGTCTCTGGGCCAGGGGCGATAAATCGTAGCCAGAACTACTTTCAGGAGGTTCATTTTGCAGCTTTTGTACATTGCCGTAGGGGGTGCAATTGGCGCCGTCCTCCGCTTTCTCATTTCGGGCCTTGCCTACGATATTTTCGGCCAGGATTTCCCGTGGGGAACCATGGTGGTCAATATGACAGGCTGTTTTCTCATCGGTTTTTTGGCGCAGATGTTTGAGAGCATGACAATTTCACCCAACATGCGCATGTTGGTATTGGTGGGTGGGCTGGGCGCATTTACTACTTTCTCCACATATGCTTTAGAAAGCGTGAACTTGCTCCGGGATGGGCAGTTGCCGGTCGCTCTGCTCAATATCGCTGCCAGCACCCTATTGGGGATTCTGTTTGTTTTTCTGGGAATGGCGCTCGCTAATCTCCTGACCGCATTTTTACGCGGCGGGTGAGGGAGAAACCATGAAATTACACGAACAAGGTTTATTACTGCGCATTTTTATTGGCGAATCGGATAAATATGAAGGCAAACCTTTGTATGAAGCCATTGTCCATCAGGCGAAAGAACTGGAACTGGCGGGCGCCACCGTTACACGCGGCATCACCGGCTTTGGCGCGCGCAGCAAAATACATACGACTAAATTTTTGCGCCTCTCCACCGATTCGACGCTGATTGTGGAAATTGTAGACAGCGAGGAATACATTAACCGGCTGCTCCCCTTTCTGGATATTGTGGTGAAAGATGGTTTGATCACGTTGGAAAAGGTACAGGTCATAAAATATTCCGCCTCGTAGTATAGAAGAACAACTTCCCGGCAGTTTCTCCCCGAGGAACTGCACAAACAACTTCCGGGAAGTTAAAGCGCGAGGGTTCACAAAACGCAAAAACCCTAAAATAAATGACAATCGTCACTGGTAAACGAAACCAATTCGTTATATATTCGATTGTTGGATTAAACACGCATATTTTTCAGGCTCTTTGGGATTTCAGATAATGTGTTTTGATGTGTCATTCCTCATCAAAGATCATCACGTAACATGCATCACGCATCATGCATGATGTGCAAACACCATGAAATCCGAAAAGCCCATTTATCATGAAGGATTGACATATGAAAACAAAAACGATTCAAGATATTGATGTAAATGGTAAAAAAGTTCTCGTCCGCGTGGACTTTAACGTGCCTCTCAGCAGTAAAGATCCCAATGACGACATCTATGTGACCGACGATAACCGCATTCAGGCGGCGCTGCCCACGATCAACTATCTGCTGGATCACGGTGCGGTTCTCATTCTCTGCTCCCATTTGGGGCGGCCCAAATCAGCAGCCGATACCCAGTTTTCCATGGGACCGGTGGCAGCCAAACTCAGCGAAATATTAGGCCGCCCGGTGCAGAAAATGGATGCGGTCGTAGGCCCAGAGGTGACGGCGGCTGTAGCTGCGGCAAAACCAGGGGATGTGATTTTGCTAGAAAACACTCGTTTTGAGCCGGGCGAAAAGAAAAATGATCCGGAGCTTTCCAAGCAACTGGCGGATCTGGCTGACGTGTACGTGGGCGATGCCTTCGGTTCGGCTCACCGTGCCCATTCCAGCACGGAAGGGGCGGCCCGCGCTATCCGCGCCAAGGGAGGCCCGGCAGTGGCGGGGTTCTTGATGGGACAAGAGTTGGATGCGTTGGGAACGGCCGTTTCCAATCCCCCGCATCCCTACATCGCCATCATGGGCGGCGCCAAAATCTCAGACAAAATCAAACTCATCGAAAATCTGCTGAAAACGGCCGATAAAATCCTCATCGGCGGCGGCATGGCCAATACCTTCCTCAAAGCGCAGGGTCATCAAGTAGGTACTTCGCTGGTCGAAGAGGAAGCGCTGCCCGAAGCCAGCCGCTTGATGGAAATGGCGGCCAATCGCATCGTGCTGCCGCTGGACGTGGTGGTAGCGCCGGAATTTTCGGCCGACGCGCCCGCCACCCTCACCTCCGTGTGGGGCATTCCGGCCGACCAGATGGCGCTGGACGTAGGGCCGGATACGCTTGAAAAATTCAACGAAGAGCTGCAAGGCGCGCAGTTGGTCATTTGGAACGGTCCCATGGGCGTCTTTGAGTTCGACAAGTTTGCGCACGGCACCAATGCGCTGGCCAAACTGCTGGCCGATCTCACCAAACACGGCGTCCAGGTGATGATTGGCGGCGGCGACTCAGCCGCAGCCGTGCGCAAAGCGGGTCTGGCGGACCAGATGACCCACATCAGTACCGGCGGCGGCGCCAGCCTGGAACTGCTGGAAGGCAAAGACCTTCCCGGCATTACGGTGTTGGACCGTAAATAAACGTTTAAACAAATCCGATAAACAAAAAGGGGCTGGAATTTCCAGCCCCTTTTTATGTACAGGGTTCATTTGTTAATTAGCCGGGGGCGGGGGATCTTTTTCTACAGGTTCAACAGGAGTGAAGCGGTTTGCCAGCCCGGATACCTGTTGGCTCAACCATTGCAAACCGGTCGCCGCCCCTTTTTGCGCTTCCTGTTTCCAGTCGATTTCCTGGGCGCGCGCCTGCATGGCTTCCATTTGCTGGCGGGTTTGCTGTTCTACCGTGTCCGCCACCTTGTTGGCGATGGCCTTGCTGCCTTTGGCCGTGACGTTGGCGGCGCTGCGGGAAACGGCGCCGGTTGCTTTACGCCGCGATTCACTGTCCCACACTTTTTTGGCGGCGCCGCCGGCAGCCTGCCCGGCGCTGGCGGCTGCATTTTTCGCAGCCCCTTTAATGTCGGGGCCGCGCCCGCCGCTGCCTTCTGTTATCAGGGGAAGATCTTCTTCCTCGATTATGATTCGTATGGGTTCTTGTTCTTGTGTCATCACATTTTTCTCCGATTACCGTCTGCCTGTCCTTTACGTAAAAAACAAACATGCGTTTCATCATGGATGATAAATGCTTTTTAGCAGTTACACCATGCCCTGGAGTAGTTTCTAATAGGATCCGAATAAACCAACAGGTTTTTCAGGATTTCCAGGGGTTGGATTAACAAGCAATGAACGGATCCGGTCTGGCGCAATTTGCACCCGGACTGGCGCCAGGAACTGACGCCTGAGACGCTTACAGCCTGCCTGGCGTTCGACGTCTGGTTTGATAAGCGGCTGTGATTGCTATAAAATCTCGTCATATTCAATTTTGAAGATAAGCCACGAACACGTGTTGGTGATTTTCAGGAATTACCAACATATCGGGGGCTGAGCTTGTCGAAGCCCATGTTATCTTCTACAAGCTCAGGCAACAGTTCAGACAACGGCTGAATAGCTATATTTTCAAATTTTTTGCCGCCTCCTTGATAACCATGTGATATGTTTTAATGAACCAGGAAACAGCTTTCACGATGACACCTCCAGGCCATAAGCAGCTTTTTTCCGGTTTGAAAGCGTTGGTATGTCTGTAAATTGGCAAAAGGCAGCCGACGCCGTGTTGATTGCAGCCTGCCTGCAAGGGGAAGAACAGGCCTGGGCCGCTTTGGTGGGGCGCTACAGCCGCTTAATTTACAGCATTCCTTTTCGTCTTGGTTTTCCGGCGCCGATAGCCGATGAGATCTTCCAGGAGACGTGCCTGATTTTGCTAGAACGGCTGCACACGCTCAATGATCACGAGCGTTTGAGCGCCTGGCTGGTTACGGTAAGCCGCCGGGCCTGCATTCGCCGGATGCGGCGTAAGGCGGAAGTGGAGATGGCAGAGGATTGGGAAACGGCCGTTCCCGCCAGCGAACCTCCCCTGGAGCAAACCCTCATCCAACAAGAGCAAGAACACCACATCCGTCAGGCGCTAGAAAGTCTGTCTCCGCATTGCCAGGAGCTGCTCACCGCTTTATTTTTAGCCGAACCGGCAGCCTCCTATGAAGAAATCGCTCAGCAGCTAAACATCCCCCTGGGCAGCATCGGCCCCTACCGTTCACGCTGCCTCAAAAAACTGAGGCTGGCCTTGATTCAATCAGAATAAGGCGGCATTCCCTCAACCATGTGGAATATTCACGAAAACAAGACCAAGTTGTATTTTATTTGCGCCAGACGCCACTGTATGGTTACAGGAGCATCCCTCCCTGACCAACCCGCACAGAACGGCCGTGTCTGTTTGGGATTTATAAAAAAACGGTCCTGGTGGTATCTGTGAGCAGTATTGGTTTTGTTCAAGGCAGATACCACCTTCCTTAAAATAAGGCCAGCCATTATAGATGGCTGTTTTTTCTGATAAATCACAAAGCGTTTTTCTCAGGCGACTGTATCCAAAGTTCGCACAGTTCGCCAAAACCAGACAGCAGCGTACCAGGTTATTATGGGTCATATCAATTATCAAGCAGCAATTAACTATATACAAAAGACATTACCCGCTGAAGAAATCACAAGCATCGACGAACACTTGCCAACTTGTTTGCCTTGCCAGGAAGAAGTAGCGGCCGCCCGGCTGTTTTTAACCGCGCCGCAAAATCTTCCGGCGCCTTCTGCCAGTTTACTCAAGCGGGTGACAACCGCCTTTCGCCGCAAACAAGAACGACTTTTAGAACGCAGCGAGCAGAAAGCCAACCTTCAATTTGACAGTTGGTCACAACTGGTGGCGCAGGGAGTGCGAGGCGTGCCGCAAGAACGCCAGCTTTTATTCCACGACAACGAATTTGATCTCGATTTGCAGGTGATGAACGACCGGGACATGGCAGCCTACACCATTCGCGGGCAACTGCTAGGCGGTTTTGCCGACGACGCCCCCGATGAACTGGAAGGCATCACCTTAAACCTGATCAACAAGGCAAATGGGCAGGTCAAACAGGGTCTCACAGACCAATACGGCCGTTTTTCCTTTTCCCAAATCGAGCAGGCAGATTATGAACTGTTTGTCGAATTAAAGGATCGAGACCTGGTTATCAATCTGGAATCGCTCTCAATAATCGGATGACCCTACACCACGACCTCTCGGAACTCCTACAGCTTGACGACGAAAGTGACCAGCAGACCTGGCTCTTTCAAAACGCGCCCAGCCGCGACGATGCCTTAATCGTCGCCCTGGAATCAGAAATTCAACGTCGTTTTCGCAGCAACCCGCAAACGGCTTTCCTCATCATCCATGTCTTGTCATTGGCCGCCGCCGCCTGGTCTGACCAGGAAATTGACGCGGATCACCTGTACTGGGAAGCATCTGCCCATCACTTTTTATCCAACCATCGGGATGCGCTGACAGCGTACAGCGCGGCCGCAGCGCGGTACATGGCGCTTAATCTGGAACTTAAAGCAGCCAAAACTTTTGTAGGGCAGCTTAATGCCATGCTCTACCTGGGCATGTATGAAGCAGGGTTGCAATTGGCCGATCAGGCAGCCGCCATCTTGCAGCAATACAATGATCAGGTACCGCTGGCAAAACTGTTTCACAATCGGGCTAACATCCTCGTTCGCCTGGGTCGCTTTCAGGAAGCCTTAGAGAGCTTCAAGACAGCACAAACCATCTTTTTGACCGCAAACGATCAGGTACATGCAGCTGTAGCGCAAATGAATCTGGCAAACGTGCAAATGACGCTCGATGATTTTGTCCAGGCTGAACAAAATTATCAGGAAAGCAGAACTGTTTTTGAGCCTGAAAATATGACGAGTATGGTCGCGTTCGTGGACCATAATCTGGCGGAACTATCGTTTTATCAGGGTGAATACCAGCAGGCTCTGCACCTGTTTGACAGGGCGCGCCAGATTTACGCCGAGCAAAACAGCCCGGTGGATATGGCTTACGTCGATCTGTATCGCAGCGAGGTGTACCTGGCCTTGAACTTATGGGCAGAAGCTTTGGCACTGACAGCGGCGGCTAGAAAACCGTTTGAAGAAGCCGAAATGGCCTGGGAAACAGGACTGCTCTGGTTAAACGAAGCAGTGGCGCTGGCTCATCTGAAAGACGGCCGTTCTCCCAATTTCGCTCTGAACCGCGCCCGCCAGCTCTTTGCCGCCGAGAATAATGCGTTGTGGCAGGCATTCACCGATCTGTATGAAGCGGCGTTTGCCAGGGAACAGGGCGATTTATCGCTGGCGGAAACGCGCGCCCGGCAGGCTGTGCAAATCTTCCGGCAGGTTGGCTTACGCAGCCGCACCGCGCAAGGACTGATTGTGACGGCGCAGGCGGCGCTTCAGAACGGCCGTTTAGATGACGCCGAAGTCTTGTTTGCCCAGGCAGCAGCGGAAGTAGGCCAGGCCAGCCTGCCTGTCATCACCTATGCCTGCTATGATGGTTTGGGCCAAATCGCGCAGCGGCGCGGTCAAACTGAAACAGCCCGCGCTTTCTACCGGCAGGCGATTCAGGCGGTTGAACAGCTACAAGCCACCATTGGCGCCGAAGATTATAAAATCGCTTTTTTGAGCGACAAGCTGCGCATCTACGAAGCCCATATTTTACTTTGCTTGCAGGCAGGCGGTGAGGCAGATCTGAACGAAGCGTTTGCCACTGTAGAACAGGCCAAATCGCGGGCGCTGCTGGACCTGTTGGAACGAGAAGTCTCGGCCAATGTGGCAACGGCCGAAGATGAAATCCTGTTGGCGGAACTAAACCGCTTGAAGCGCGAGCTGAACTGGTTTTACAACCGGCTGAACGGTGGGCAGTCTGGCAGCCACGAACGGTCTGTGGCGCAAATGCAGGTACTGACAACGGCCGTTACCGAGCGAGAACAGGCGTTATGGCAGCTCCTGAACAGATGGCAAAAGCGCGATCTGGCAGCCCTGCCCAACAACCCAGTCTGGACCGTGACCCTGGCGGCGCTGCAAACCTGCCTGCCGCCAGACACGATGGTCCTGGAATTTTTCACCACCCAAGACAGCATTCTCGTTTTTGGCGTCACTGCCCGCAAAAACTGGAGCGTCCAACTGTCCATTGCCACAGATCTAATAGCCGATACCCTGGGCCAGTTCCGCTTCCAGATGAACAAATTTACCTACGCTGCCGCCTACAGTTCACGGTACGCTTCGGCGCTGTTAGGCAGCACCAACGATACCTTACAGCAGTTGTACAGCCTCCTTTTAGAACCGATAGCCAGCCGACTAAACCATAAGAACCTGATCATCATTCCCCATGGCCTGCTGCATTACGTGCCGTTCCACGCACTCTTTGACGGCCGTCGCTACCTTTTAGAGTCGCAAACAATTTCCTACGCACCCAGCGCTACTGTACTCTACCGGATGCTGACACATCCTGATAAACGTGGTCTAACTGCTCCCTTGATCATCGGTTTGGCCGATGAGACCATTCCGTTTGCCCAAAATGAAGCAGAAGCTATCTCTCGTTTATTTGCAGACGCCCAATTGTATCTGGGCGAACAGGCCACCATCGAGAACATGTCGGCGCACTTGCCGCAGTCTGGCCTGCTGCACCTGTCTACCCACGCCACCTTCCGCGCCGACAATCCGATGTTCTCTGCCGTCAAACTGGCCGACGGTTGGTTAAGCGTCAATGACCTCTACCAGATTGCCGATATGCCGCCGTTGGTCACGCTGAGCGCCTGTGAAACAGGGCGCTACCATGTGGCTACCGGTGATGAACTGTTGGGTCTGAGCCGCGGTCTTTTAGCCAGCGGCGCCCGTTCCATCGTCGTCAGTTTGTGGATGGTGGAAGATAAAGTAACGGCTAGTTTGATGACATATTTTTACAAGGCATTGCAGAGCGGGGAAGAAATACACAACGCCTTGCGCACAGCCCAATTAGCTGTCAAAGCAGAACACCCACACCCATATTATTGGTCCGCCTTTATTGTGATTGGTGATGTGCGTAACCCGAGGGAATAGGAGGGGCAGGGGCGTAAAGGAGAATGATCATCATGGGACACAAATCAGCACACGTCATTTTGAGAAGTATTTTGTTGAGTGGCCTGGTTATCAGCCTGTTTGGGCTGGTTTCCAGGCAAGACGCTCAGGCACAAAGTCTGACGTCGGCCATCATCACCCTGGCGAATGACGCCGACAGTTTGGCGGTCGCCGCCGCCCACGAGGCGGTTGTCAGCCGGTCGGTTCCGGCGCTGGGGCTTTTCCTTTTAGAGAGCAGCCGTCCTGATTTACATACACAACTGGCGAATGATGTCCGGGTAACGGCCGTTTACAAAAACGCCGTGATCCAGGGACAGCCTCGCTACTCAGGTATAGTCGGGCAAGATTTGATGGCTCGACCGTGGGGTTCTGGCAGCGCTTTGCACCACGCCTACAACGAACAGTGGGCTGTCTCCAACATCCGCCTGCCGCAAGCGCATACCATCTCCCGGGGAGAGGGCGTCACGGTAGCCGTTCTGGATACGGGCATCGACCGCACCCATCCCTTATTTGAAGGCAAGCTGACAGCCGGTTACGATTTTGTAGACGACGATCCGGAACCGGATGAAACCCGAAACGGCCTGGACGAAGACGGCGACTCCGTAGTGGATGAAGGCGCCGGGCATGGCACGCACGTGGCAGGCATTGTCGCCTTAACGGCGCCAGAAGCCAGCATCATGCCCATCCGCGTTTTTGATGATGAAGGCCGGGGTGATTATTTTCATCTGGTTGCCGGTTTGATCTACGCGGTTGATCAGGGAGCAGACGTCATCAACCTGAGCGGCAGCGGTCCGGATGACGAACCCTATCTGGCGGAAGCTCTTGCGTATGCACAAGCCCATGGCGTGATGGTGGTGGCGGCGGGCGGCGTCAATACGTTGGGGTATCCGGCTTCATATCACTCGGTCATTTCAGTGGGCGCAGTTGACGAACGCAACTACCCCACCGATTTTTCTAATTTTTCAGCGATGGCAAACACCATTTATGCGCCGGGGCTTTCGATTCTGTCTGGCTATGACGATGGCGGTTTTGCCAGTTGGACGGGGAACTCTATGGCGGCTCCGTTTGTGGCGGGCGCAGCGGCCTTACTGCTATCGACCGGTTCCTGTGACGCCGCCTGTGCTGCCGCCCTGATCGTGGAAACGGCGCACCCCGTGGTAGCTGATCCGAAAACGCCGTTGTATTTTAGTCGTGTGGATGCTTTTGATGCCCTTTCGGCTGCCGCCAATCAGTTTGATACGGATTTAAGCGTTTCGGTTTTGGCTGGCGAATGGCGATTCCCCGATGACGCACACCTCAGACCGCACTTCAACATTATCAACAAAGGCAATTCGCTGCCTCTGAGCGATCTGACGCTGCGTTATTGGTTTACAGCAGACGGGCAGTCTGAGCAGGTGGTCGATTGCGACTATGCCGCGGTTCAATGCCCCGAGATCCTCAGTCAGGTGGGGAGTATCCCGGAAACGGCCGTTGCCGACGCTTACCTGGAACTGCAATTTTTACCGGGAGCCGGGGTCTTGTTGGGCGGGCATGAATCCGGCCCCATCCAGTTCCGGGTCCACAAAGCCGATTGGACGCCCTATGATGAGCTGAATGATTATTCGTACAATGGGACCAGCGTTTTCGCGCAGAACCAGCGCGTGACCCTCTACCGTAACGGAGAATTGGTGTGGGGAACTGAACCGTCAGGCATGCTTCCGATCCCTGCGCCGCCGCCAGCCCCGTCGCCAGCGCCGCCGCCAACGGCGCCTGCCGCCAGCGGACTGCGCGTCCAGTACCGGGCCAACGACACGGACCCGGTCAACAACACCAGCAAGCCCCACTTCCAACTGATCAACGACAGCGGCAGCGCTGTGCCTTTGGCGGAACTGCGCCTGCGCTACTGGTTTACGGAAGGGGAAACGGCCGTTATGCAAGCCGCTTGTGATTATGCAGCGATGGGTAACGACAGGATAACGGCCGTTACCGGCAAAACCGGAAACCAACACTTCCTGGACATCACCTTTGCCGCGGCGGCCGGTCAGCTAAACGCCGGCGGCAGTTCCGGCGAAATCCACATGCGCCTCAACCTGTCCAACTGGCAGCCCCTCAACGAAAACGACGACTACTCGTTTTCCCCGGCCCACACCACCTTCAGCGATTGGCAGCGCGTTACCCTTTACCGTAATGGGCAGCTCGTCTGGGGCGTAGAACCGTAGCGCACTCAACGGCCAAGAGATAAACAGAGGGGTCCAATCTTTGGAGATTGGACCCCTCTGTCGCGCCACCCATTAACAATTTACAATTTACCATTCACAATTAACAATTGATCACCGGTACACCCCTTCCACCAGCACCTCCCCTTCCCGTAATTCCAGTTTCGTTACCTCAATCGGCAGCGACATTTGGTCATACACCGCCTGGCCCTGCTTGATTGCTGCCAGCACAAAGCCTGGCGCTTTCGTGCCGGCGACGCTCACTTCCTCGACAATGGCCTGCGGCTTGCCGTCCTCCAGGTAAATCGAAGCGCGGCCATAAACCGGCGTGCGCATCCCCGCAAAATAGACCAACCCGCCGCCCGTCACGCCGTTCGGGTGAATCTCAATTTGCGGATGGCTAAACGGTAGATTGGCGCGCGGCTCGATAAACCAGGCCACCGTCTCCATCGCCATCTGGTCCGTCACCACCACGCTAAACGTCTCGCCCACAGCGTCCCGCGCCTGCCAGTGCGCCCGAATCTCGGCGATTTCCGGATGCAAAATGGGCGCCGCCTCCACCAGTTCCACCCGGCTGGCAACGCTGAACCAGGCAAAAGCATTGGCGACGATCAAAACCAGGGCAATCAGCCCGTTTTTCCGGCGCAGCAAAAAGGAAAACAGCCGCCCTAAAATTGGCGCGTTCCGCCAGGAATTTTTTTCTTTTAACGGAATCTCGTTCATTGCCTGCTCATCCTGGTCCTTCGGGATTTCGTGGCGTAAGGGGCGGTTGGCGAACCACCCCTACTGTCCACTGTTCACTGTCCACTGAAAACTGGCCTCTATCATTCCCAGTGCTCCATCTTGGCCCGCAGTTCATGAGACAGTTCACGCACTTTTTCCAGGCGGCGTTCCAAGGCGATGCCCAGTCCTACCAGAGCCGCGCCCAACAGCAACAGCACAAAGGTATTCAACGCCAGCAGCGGCTCGACGAGCTGCCCGGCAACGGCCGTTATCACCCCCGCCATCCCCAAATACAACAACCGCCGCAAACGGCGCAGGCTGCCCAGCCAGGCGATCAACAGCCCTTCGGCCATCATTAGCAGCGCATATCCGGCGCCAGACGGTCCAAACGACTGCCAGAAAGCCGAACCATACAAAATCAGCACGCCCAGCCAGTCCAACCAGCGCGCCATGGCCCGGCTGCCGCTCGTCCACTCCAGCCAGCCCATCAACAGCAGGTAAAAACCGGCAGGCACGGCATAAAGCTGCAATTCGCGCGCCCCTTGAATGAGCAGCAGCCACAGACTCCAGGCGGCAAACAACAACAGCAGCGCCAGATAGCTCAGGCGCGGCCGTTGTTCCACCAGCGCCGCCGTCAGATACAGCAGACCCAGCAGGGCAAAGGTACGCACCAACATCTGCGCGGCCTCCACTTCCACCAGACCCAGACCGCTGTTCCAGAGCAGCACTCCAGGCAGAGCGCCCGCCAGATTCACGCTTAAAATCAGCGCATTCACCAATGCCAGCAGGGAAACCAGCCAACCGGACCACACCAACGGCCGTTCCCACACATCCACCCACTCCGGCACACCCAGCCCCTCACGCCGCCAGCGGCGCAGGCCATAACCTACCACGCCGTACACCAGCGCCAGCAGCGCAAACGCCGTCGGCCAAACGGTGTTGGCGATATCCAGCCAGGCCAACCACTGCTCCAGCGCCAATACGCCGAGCGCCGCCGCCAGAAAACTGAATCCCCTGGCGCGCCAATGGGTTGCCAGCAAAACAACCGCTACCCCATTCAGCAGCGTCACCACTGCACTCTGCCAGCCCAGGTCAAAGGTCAGCATCTGCCCCACAGCCAAATCCACGAACAACAGCAGATAAAAGGGCAGAGACCAGCCGGATAGAGATAAACACCAACGGCCGTTGTCCCGAACCATCAATGGCCTCTCTCCCAATCCCTGTTCCACCAGGAACGCCATGAAAAAGGTGAACGCCGTCACCGGCATAAACGCCAGCGCCAGCACGGCGCCCTCATCCGTCAGGCCAACCAGCCACAGGAAAGCCAGCGCCGCCATCTGCCCCCACACGCCGGAGGCCAGCAGCCAGCCGCGCAGCCGGAAACGCCACGTCAGCCACAGGAAAACGGCCGTTCCCCCCACCAACACCACCAGCCAGCGCCACGCCTCACTCCAACCTATCAGCGCGCTGAAAACCACGCCCGCAATCGCCAGCATATACAGCGGCAGCGCCCACCAGCGCGTCCAGCGCTCCCAAACCGCCTTCGGCCAGCGCCCTACCTGTCCCCAGGGAAAAGCCGACGACAACTTAAGCTGCTCCGGCCGCGGCTCCAAGCCCCAGACGCGGTCCAGGGACACCGCCAGCGCCAACGCGCCCACAATACCGGGCCACAACGCCAGCCCCAGATTCTCGCCGCCCCATTCCAGCCAGGAAACAACCACGCCATATGGAACTACCGCCAGCGCCGCGGCCGCGCTAAAGATCAGCGGACGGCGCAGCCAGACGGCCGCCAGCGTCAAAATTACCACCGCCGCGCCGTAACCCACAAAGGCATCCAGGCGTTCTGTGCTGCACAGCGGCAAGCCAAAAACCAGCATCACAAACGTCATCACGAGCAGCGGCGTCTCATAGCGGCGCAGGCCAACCCGCCGCAGCAGCCAGCCCCCGCCCAGATACAACGCCGCAGCCGCGATGAGGCTCCAACCATACCAGCGCACATCGCGCACATTCAGGGCCGACAGCAGCGCCCAGCTCGCCAGGGGCAGCAGCACCGTCGCCGGATACCACCACAGCGGCTCCCGGAACAGCCAGACGGACAGCACGGCAACGCCGGTGTTGAGGAACAAGATGAGCGAGAAAACGGCCGTTTCCCCCATTGCCAGCATCACTGCCGCCCCCGCCGCCGTGTACGCCACCAGGTAAAACGGCCAGCGATACTCCGGCTCCCACGCCGCCAGCCAGCGTCCCGCCGCCAGCAGCGGCAGCACAAACAGCCAGACAACCAGCGCCAGCGTACTCAGCGCCGCTGCCGGAAACAGCCATAAACAAACCACCGCCGCCCACAGCGGCAGCAGCCCGGCAAATGGAAACAGGAAGCGCGCCGAAGGAGGCCGCGCCGCGCCATAAACGCGGTCGATCACCGCCGCCGCCAGATAAAATGCCAACGCCAATCCTACCGCTGCGCTGGCAAAACCCGGCTCCCCCACCGTCAGCAGCAGCCCGGCGGGTACCAACAAATGCGCGATTACCTGTGGCGGCCAGCTCCAGGCTCCCAATCCCAGGCGGCGGGCCAGCGCCGCGCCCACACCCAACAAAACCAGCGCCAGCGCCACCCAGCTCAAACCAAACCAGGCCATTTTGTCATCCCAGAGCAGGTTGCCAGCCAGCGTCCAGGGAACCACCACCAGCGCCGACGCCAGCCAGACAAAACGCGCCTGCCTGAACAGCCGCGCCGAAAGCGCATACAAACCGGTTATGAGCAGCAGCGCCACAATAGACCAGGTCTGGCGCGTTGCGCCGCCGCCCAGCAAAACCAGGTTGCGCACGAGCGCCGCTGCAATGGCCGCCGCCGACAAAATCCAACCGGCCGTCAGCAGCGGCTCTTTGTACAGCAGCCACCACCGGCGGTAATTGAACCGCAGATTACTTACCCACCTTTTGCGGCTTTGCGCCTTTGCGTGATCTTCTTTCACTGGCCTGAGCGCCAGTTGATGCAAAGCCCGCTCCGCCAGGACGTAGGCGACTGCCAGACAGGCCACCAGCGCCGCCGAACGGCCGCTGCCGTGGCTGTAGGTTTTCACCACCAGCCCGCCTGCCAGCGTTATCAGCCAGATGGAGAGATGCGCCCAGCGCGGATTGTCGTTCAGCCAGGCATAGGCTGCCGCCGCCAACCCCAACCAGGCAGGCGTAACCGCCGTCCAGACCAGTTCCGCATCGTCCCACACAAAGATGGCCCACAATAAGTTAAGCCCCAATAGGGGCAAACCTACAGCCAGCGCCATCCGGTAAAAAGGTGTGGTAAACGGCCGTTCCCGCCCCAGTTTCTGCTCCAGCCAGACGCCGGCCAGGACGTAAACCAGGGGGAATACGCCCAAAATCGGCAGCCAGTAAGGCTCGTCAACGTTAACCAAATTTAACAACAGCGCCCCCCACAAAGGCAGCAGGAAACCGGCCGCGTAAAAATAACGAGAATTGTGGAACGCCCACACCGCCGCCACAAAATAAACGGCCGTTCCCGTTATCACCCAGGCGCTCCAGCCATCAGTAAAGCCATAAAACGCCAGACCAAACGCCGCGGCGCTGGCAAGGAGCGAGGCCGTTTTCCAGGGCCGCCCATACGGCCAGCGCAGGCGGCGCAGCCCCACCGCCAGCCCCATTGTTGTCCAGGCCAGAGTCAGCAT
>JAWOGU010000428.1:0-4002 GCA_046496595.1 Chloroflexota bacterium | reverse complement strand
GCCGCCAGCAGCACGTCAACCGGCCACGTCTTGGTCACTGCCACCAGCGTCACCGCCTCCGGCGGGCGTCGAACCCGCCGCGCCGCCTGCGGCATCTTCTCTAAAACAGTTTGATACCGATCTTGCAATTCTGTCATAACTTGCTGGAGAAGGGAACAGTGTACAGTTTACAGTGTACAGTTTACAGTGATGTCCACTGTTCACTGTTCACTGTTCACTGTTCACCTACGTAACTAATCTGGAAGATAATGCCCATCCAGTAATCGGCTACGTATAAATTGCCGTCAGGGCCAACAGTGACATCAATGGGGGCCGTATAGCCCAGGGAAAAGTCCGCGAGGGAGCCATCCGGGCTGACACGCACCACACTTTGCGCCCCCGGAAACGAACTCCATAAGGTGACAAACAAGCTGTCATAATAACCGGGGAAAGCGGCTGCATGGTAGCCCACAATGCCCGTCGGCGAAGCGTGGGGGATGAAAGTGAACTCGGGTTCCAGCACTTCCACCCCTGGCGGCGGTGAGAAACAAACGTCGCACTCAAACCAGGGATAGCCATGCTCGCCCCCAGGGACTACTTTGTGCAGTTCTTCCGGCGGACCAAAGTCAGGGGCGTTGTCGGTGGCCCAAATGTTACCGGCGGCGTCCCAGGCGATGTCGTAAGGATTGCGCAAACCGCGCGCATACACCTCCAGTTCACTGCCATCCGGGCTGAATTTCAAGACGACAGCCTCAAACTCTTGCAGTTCGTCCTGCTCCTGAGTGCCCAGTATCTCGCCGTGATCGGCGCGGCCGCCTACACCCACGTAGCCATAACCTGCCTCGTCAAAAATGATGCCATTCGCGGCGTGCATAAAGGCATAGCAGCAGGGCAGTCCTTCAATAATCCGCCCGCGATTGACGATGGAAATCACGGATTCGCCGCCAAAATTCTCTTCGACGGCGCGATGGGAGACGTAAAGGTCGCCGGTTATCGGATGGAAAGCGATGCCGGTCGGCGTGATGAAACCACCGGCATAAGGCTTTATATTGCCCTCAGCATCCACCTGGTAGATGGTGCCGAGGTTATTTTTGGTGATGTTTTGCAGGGCGACGTACAGTTTTCCGTCTGGGCCAAAGGTGAGGCTGGTAGGCAACCCATCATCTTCCATATCAAAATGGGCGTAATATTTCACGGCGAAACCGGGAGGGACCTGGATACGCGCTTCCCAGGCTTCCACGTCGTCGCCGCAGGGGTAATCGGGGCTGCAATCGCTGGCGGCGTAGGGCGGCTGCACAATGCTGCCTTGCGGCACTTGGGGCGCGATGGGAATGTTGGGATCGACGGTGGCGGTTGGCTCGCCCCAGATGCTGGTTGGTTCGACGGTGGGGGTGGCAGTGCCGACAGCCGTTGGATCAACCGCCGTTGGTTCAACGGTAACAGTCGGCGTAGGCGGCTCAGGGGTGGCAGTGGGTGGTTGGGTTGGTTCGGGTGCAGCGGTGTCGGCGGTTTCAGATTGGTCGGGAACGGCCGTTTCCGGCGCCATCGTTGGTTCTACAGCAGCTCCTCCACATCCCACCAGCATTCCCAAAAAAACAAAAATCATCATGCATTTCATCGTTGTATTCATCATCTTTTGGCTCCTTTTCCCTGACTAGCAGCTATACGAGCGCGGTAAGGATACCGCGGCTGCAAAATGAGGTTCTCCGGCAGGCTCCTAACGTTCAATCAGCAGCGTCACAGGTCCATCATTGTGAATTTCCACGTGCATATGAGCGCCAAATACACCGGCGGCCACTTGAAAACCCATTTCGCGCAGCTTCTCGCAAAAATAATCGACCAAGGGTTCTGCCTGTTCTGGTCGGGCGGCGTCGGTAAAAGAGGGCCGCCGACCCTTGCGGGCATCGCCGTACAAAGTAAACTGTGATACCACCAGGAACTCACCATCCACATCAGTCAGGGATGCGTTCATTTTTCCTTGATCATCCTCAAATAAGCGGATTCCGGCAACTTTCTGCGCTAACCAGTCCGCTTCTTGCTGGGTATCCGCATGGGTAACGCCCAGCAAAACAACAAACCCGCGGCCAATTTTGCCGACAATCCGGTCGTCAACGGTGACGCTGGCCTGGGATACCCGCTGCAATAATGCTCTCATGGCTGCCTTTGCCGCCTATTCTTCTTCTTCAACCTGCTGCGCTTGCAGCCGGTCGATGAGGTTCCTGGCGTCCTGGTCGTGGGGATTTGCTTGAAGCGCGCGGTGGAACCAGGAAACGGCCGTTTCATATTCCTTCCGATCCCGATAAATCAAGCCAATGTTATAAGCCACATGCGGGGCAGCCGGGTTGATCTCAACAGCACGTTCAAAAGCGGCAATCGCCTGCTGCTGTTCCTCATCCAGCGCCAAAATGGGATTACCCAAATAAGCCGCGCCCAGATTGGTCCATATCATGACGTTTTCCGGTTCCAAGGCGCTTAACGGTTCCAAAATTTCGACCGCTTTCTTGAACTTTTTAGTCAAAATATAAGCGCCGCTCAGATTTAGCAGGATGTCGGGATTGCCATCCGCCAGAATAACAGCTCTTTCCAATAAAGCCACGGCCTCCTGCGCCTGACCGCGCTGCAAGAGCTGGGTGCCCCGCGTCAGCAGAAGCTGCCATTCTTCTGTTGTATTTTCTGGTTGAAATTTTGCTTTTGCCATCGTAAATCAGATATTCCTTACCTATCCAAAAATTCACTGCGGAGAGCGTGGAGGAGCGGAGGAAGTCTCTTTTTAATCTCCACTTCAATCACTCAGGTCTTGATGACCAGCAAGGCGGCGATCACGAAACCACCGGCCAGCAGCAAGAGCCAGATGCCGCTGTCGGAGAAAAACTGGGCTGCCGGGGAGCGGGTTTGCTGCGTCTGTCTCCAGGCTTGTTCCAATTCTACGAGCGTCAGGCCCAATGCCTGCTGCACGCCCGATTCGCAGTCGCCGCCGTTGGCGTAGACGGCAATGAGGTTTTGCACGCCGCTGTTGCCATACCGGTCTTGAATGTATGCCAGCAGGGAATAGCTCTGGGCATACGCCAGCACGGCCTGGTCTTCAGCCAGGGGAAAGTTCTCGCATAATTGGGCAAAGGGAATGGTGGATTGATTGGCAACGGCCGTTTCCAGCACCCGCGCATAATTTGGATTAGGAGTCGATTCCACCAACGTGGCTAACCCTTCGTTAAACCAGCGCGGCAGGGATTCGTAACCCGCGCCCAGCACTTGATACAAGTAAAAATGAACCAGTTCATGCGGAATACTCTGGCGAAGATCAGAAGCGGCGGTACGGCTGTTAACGGCCGTTACCAGCAGCACGCCCAGTTCAGGATGAGCATGAGCGCCCACCCAATCGCGCCCCGTCAGGCGCAGCGCCGCCCGCAAATCGGCCGAACTGGGGTAAATGTATACCTCATAGCCGGTCGTGGGCGCATTGGGGATCAACGCCGCCAGCGCCGGCTGCGCTTCCGCCGCCACATCCAGCGCCAATTGCCCCAGCGCCACATCCTCGCCCGTCCAATGCGCCGTCACCTCATCTTGGGTAAGCGACTGCCACTCAAACTGATCATCAACATAGGCAATCTGCTGTTCCGGCGTGGTCAAGATCGAGCCATCCTTGTTTTCAACGCGCCACCAGTAGGTGACGGTGGTAAACGGCGCCAAACGCACCTGGTTCAGGTCTACCGGGTAATGGCTGCCGCCGTTTGCCACCGGCGCTTCGGCCACAAAAGTATTTTCAAACTCAGGAGCGCGAAAAAAGAGGGTAACTTTGCGCACAGCGGCGGGATCGTCCAGCGTCAGATAGAAGTTCATCACCTGGCCGAAAGCATAATCGGCGCTGGATTGAGGCTCTTCTGTTTGGGCCATAAGCAGCGGGACAGCCGCCAGCAGCAAACAAGCCGCGCCCAGACACAATAATGCCCTCAAAAAGCGGACCGTCTTTGTCTTACTGTGTAAGAAACGTATCTTCTCAATATTCTGGGGGAACGAGGTCTGAGC
>JAWOGU010000409.1:0-3030 GCA_046496595.1 Chloroflexota bacterium | reverse complement strand
CCAGTGGCTGGTGAACCGCCTGTGAAGTCGGGGGTGTCGTCGGCGGGTGGGGTTTCGGCAAAATAGGTGGCGTCCACGATTTGCGGACCATCGTAAGGCGGCAGCTCTTCGCCGCGCAGGTAGGCGGCGGCGCGCAAAATGGCTTCCACCGGTTTGAGGTAGCCCGTTTCACGGCAGAGAATGCCGGAAAGGGCTTCGCGCGCGTCGGCTTCCGTGGGATTGGCATTGTGGTCCAGCAGCGCTTTGGTCGCCAGAATCATGGCCGGCGTTGAGTAGCCGGACTGTATGGCGCCCGTTTCAATAAAGGCTTTCTGGATGGGATGCAGTTCGCCCACTTTCGAGGCCAGCCCTTCGATGGTTTCCAGGCGGTGGCCTTCTGCCTGTCCTGCCAGGAGGGTGTCGCTGTTGACCAGCTTGCCATCCAGCAGAATGGCGGCGGCGCCGGTTTGTCCGTCGTCGCTGCCGAAGCGCACGCTGAAGAATCCGGCGCGGCGCAGGGCCTGGAGCAGGGTGTCGGTGGGGTTAGCATTGATTTCGACTTGTTGGTTGTTGATGTTCAGGTGGATGGTCATAATTTGCCTCTTTGTTGTGCATACAAATAATTGTCAATTTCACGCAGTACATCACTTAAATCGGGTGGGGCAGCAGCGATGATTTGATCGCCTCGGTGTGCATTTCGCGATAAATTTCGTATTTATTGACCCATCGTATGCTTTCGATATCGTCGCCCATTTCACCAGCCTGAAATTTTTGCCAAAACTCCTGTGAAGTTATGCCATGTTTGATTTCTAATCTGGTGAGTTCCTGGATGAGCTGCACAAAGTCATCCAAGGTAGCCGCATTATAAAGCGCTGCCCCTAGTTGTTCTCGCAGGACTTTCCCTGATGACGGTAAATTTTGTTCTGTATAAATGGTTATTGGCATAGGTAGGCCCTCAAAAAATTATGTATTGTTATTTTCTCAATAGGCGCTCTTTAAATTGAATTTACTCGGATAAGGCATAATTTTACCATGAAACGGCCGTTTTCCCCCCATAATCGCCTACATGTTTAACAAGGATTGACAACGGCCGTTTCTTCCCCTATAATATGACTGACCAGTCACATGACCGGCTGGTCACATTGAGAATGACAATGCCTAAACAAACATTTTTCAATTTACCAGAAGATAAACGAAACGCTATTCTGGATCTGGCAATCGAAGAATTTGCCGAGAACGATTATAAAAACGCCTCCATTTCCCGCATCGTGGCGCAGGCGGGCATTGCCAAAGGCAGTTTCTACCAGTATTTTGAGGACAAGAAAGATCTCTATCTCTACCTCATTGATCTGGGCGCGCAGGAAAAGCGGCGCATGTTGCAAGCCAATGTGCCGCCTGACGCAGAAATGGACGTCTTTTCTTATATCCGCTGGCTTTTGCGTATGGGTCTAAACTTTGAATTTGCCCGGCCAAAACTGGCGCAAATTGGCTACCGCGCCATTTACGGCGACGCGCCGCTGCCCACTGAGACTCGCGCTGTGATGAAAGAAGGTTCCCTGCAATTTTTCCGGCAGTTGGTGCAGCAGGGCGTAGTCCAGGGCGTGATTAATCCGCAGATTGATCCGGACGTGGCGGCGTTTATGTTTAACGTGGTGTTCACCAATCTGGGCGAATTTGTCTTGAAACGGCAGGCGCTCGATCCTGAGCTTTTGATGGTGGATCAAGGGCAGGCTTTTGCCGCGCCGGAAGTGGAAATGATGTTTGATCAGGTGCTGCACATTTTGCAATCTGGCATGGGCAAAGAATAACGGGCCTCCAGGTTTTTATGGGATTGACGGCATACGTAGGGGCGGTTTGCGAACTGCCCGCTGTTCATCCCGGGAATTCCCAAAGAACCAAAATAAAATGTGGAAAGGAATATGATGAACAAGAAAGTATGTGTAATCACAGGCGCTAACTCAGGTATTGGCAAGGCGGCGGCGGTGCAGATAGCGCAGCAAGGGCATCAAGTCGTGATGGCCTGCCGCAGCCGGGAGCGAGGCGAAGCCGCTTTGCAAGAGGTGCGCCGGGAATCGGGCAGTGATTTGGCGGAGCTGATGGTGCTGGACATGTCCTCGCAAGCGTCGATTCGGGCGTTTGCGGCTGCGTTTTTAGCGAAGTATGCTGTGTGCGATGTGTTGATTCACAACGCGGCGGCCTTTGATATCCGGCAAAAGGAACGAAAGCTGACGGCCGAAGGCGTGGAGCTTGTATGGGCTACCAACCACGTGGGACCGGTTTTGTTGACGGATTTGCTGCTGGAGGCGCTGAAACGGAGCGAGCAGGGGCGTGTGATTACGATTTCTTCAAAAGGATTGGCGGTTTATCCGTTTCTCAAGGTAGATCTGGGTGATCCGGAGTTTAAGCAGCGGAAATTCAGTGTGCAGAAGGCGTATTATCAATCCAAACTGGCGCAGGTGATGTACACTTATTGGCTGGCGGAGGAATTGGGGAAAACGGCCGTTACTGTCAATTCAATTCGCGTCACTAATGTCAAAATCGACGTGGACACCCGTTATGCCGGTATGCCTAAAGTGGCGCGCCGGCTATACAGTCTCAAAAGCAAATTCTCCATCTCGCCGGAAAAAATGGCTGAAACTTATACCTACCTGGCGCTGTCTCCTGAAGTCAGCCGGACCACCGGCGCTTATTTCGACGACCCCAAACACATCGTCACGTCTTCAGGCTACAGTCGAGACAAAAAAAACATCCAACAGGTCATGGATTTGACCCTGACTTATTTGAAAACGTGATGCGTGATGCGTGAATAATCCTCACGCATCACGCATCACGCATCAATATTTACGCGTCGCGGTTTTCGTAAACGAAGCGGCGTACCTTCTCAGCGATTTGGGCCGGGTCCACTTTTACCCGCGCCATGCCGGTTTCAATGGCAGTGCGCGCCACTGCATCCGATCTCTCTGACCAGGTGCTGGCGCTCTCATCCCGTCCGGGCAGCATTGTTCTCGACCTGCCGGTGGACCTTCCCCGGCCGCGCACGCCGGACATGCG
>JAWOGU010000402.1:0-18461 GCA_046496595.1 Chloroflexota bacterium | reverse complement strand
AATGCCATCGAACCATTACCTGCAGCAAACATCACGGAACCATCACTCGTCATTACGCCTCATAGAGATGCTCAGTTTAGCGGTGAAGGAACCGGCCGGATATTAGATTTGGAGGAGGTGTAACAATGGGTGCTAGAGAATGGGCTTTAATTATATTCACCATCCTGGGACAGATGTCTGTTGGCGCATTTGTGGTTCTGGGCTTTGTGCATTTTTTTGCGATGCGCAAGGCCGGGGCAGAAGAAGCGGATCGCTTAAGTGACCGCGCTTTATTAGCGATTGGGCCTGTCCTTATATTGGGTATGTTTGCCTCTTTGTTCCACCTGGGTAACCCGCTTAATGCTTATAAGGCTATCGCTAATATCGAGACGTCTTGGTTGAGCCGGGAGATTCTTTTCGGTGTGATTTTTGCTGTTTTGGGCGCTGTGTTTGCTATTATGCAGTGGCGCAAAATCGGTAATTTTGGCTTGCGAAATGTAATTGCCTGGGTAACGGCCGTTGTCGGTTTAATGTTCGTTTATAGCATGTCCCAGGTTTACCGGTTACCTACTCAACCCTCCTGGGACGCTTTGGCAACACCGATCACGTTCTTTATTACGACGTTTCTTCTTGGCGCTCTGGCAATAGGGGCGGCGTTCGTTGCCAACATCGCTTACATCAAAAGAAAAGACGATGTCGATCTACAGGTGCAAATGGAACTGCTGCGAGGCAGCTTACGCTGGATCGCGCTGGTATCCATCCTGTTGTTAGGCGTTGAGCTGATCGTATCGCCTTTGTATATTGCCAATCTGGCAACTGGCGGCGAGACGGCTTTGGCAAGTGTGCAGTTGATGATTGGCATGGGGTGGGTGCTGGCGCTGCGCCTGGTACTGCTTTTCATCGGGGCAGGCGTGTTTGGCGTTTTTCTTTATCAGAGCACCGTTAGCACTGATAAAATGAATGTGATTGCCGCCTTTGCCTACAGTGCTTTTGTCCTGGTACTAGTTTCCGAAGTAATGGGCAGATTCTTGTTTTATGCCACCCACGTACGTGTGGGTATCTAACAAGTTTGGCTCTTTGTGTTTGATGCGTTTTTAAGCAGTGGTTTGTGAGTGGCGAGTGGCAGGTCTGATGATGATACCTGTCACTCGCTGCCATCATGAGACACGTACTTGCCTGGAGGCAACTTTGATAACGGAAAATACCCAATTGACGACCGCAGAATGGCAGGTGAGGTTGACTGGCGAGATGTTGATGTTTGGCCTGTTGGGCAAAATACTGCTTCAAATTCCCGAAAAGAGTTGGTTGCAGCCGCTTTTGGATGAAGAACTGTTCACAGAAGCTCCTTTTGCAGAGCAGCAGGTTGACGTTATTCAAGGGCTTGCCCTCCTGGAGAAATGGAGCCAGGATTATCAAAGAGATGTTATACAAGCAGCCCTCACAGACCTTAAAGCTGATTACACGCGTCTTTTTACGGGTATGGCAAAAGTCCCGGTTGCCCCTTGGGAATCGGTGTACTTTACAGAGGAACGCCTTGTTTTTCAGGCGCAGACCCAGAAAGTACGAGCCTGGTACCATCAATATGGCCTGGAAATTGCGAGTGACTATAAAGAGCCTGAAGATCATATCGGTTTAGAGATGATCTTTATCGGGCATCTGGCCAAAGTTGGTTTGGCGGCGCTGGCGGCCAACGATCAGGCGGGTTTTGAACAAGCAGTCGCCGCCCAGCGTAATTTTGCAACCAACCACCTATTCCTGTGGGCGCCGCTGTGGTGTGATCTGATGAACCAACATGCCAAAACGGATTTTTACCGGGGGTTGGCGCTGGTTGTCCACGGCGCTCTCATTGAACTGGCAACTGTGCTGAACGTCAGTATGCCAATGAGGGATCGGTCGTGAATCTCCTGGCGCTGGCGGAGCGGTGGGGGGAAGCGGTTTTGCAGCCGGCCGTTTCCTATAAACAGGAGCGTTGTTTATACACGGCTGATAAATTCGCCGCTTGTACCGCTTGCCAAAGCATCTGTCCGGTTGGCGCTATTCAATTTGGACCGCCGCCAGCCTTTTCTGCGGACAGCTGCCAGCAGTGCCGGGCTTGTTTACCCGTTTGCCCGGTGGGCGCTTATGCAGCCGACGATGAAGTTGAATCGCTGTTAAAATGCGCCGCCCAATTGGGTCGGGAAAGTTGCGAGATTGTATGTGAGCTTAACCCCCACGCCGCGTTTGGCGCTCCGTCTGCTGCTGCGATTCGTGTTCGGGGATGTCTGGCTGGTTTGGGCATTGGCGCGTACCTAGCCTTGGTTGATCAGGGGCTGACGCAAGTGATTGTGCGCTTGGAAGCGTGCGCCAATTGCCCCTGGAGCAGCCTGCGGGCGCAAGTGGAATCCCAAGTGGCGCAAGCCCGGCATATTTTAGCCGCCTGGGATCAGGCGGAAAAATTGGTTTGTACCGGGCCGGAAATAATAGATGGATTCAAGAAACGGCCGTTTTGGAATGCCGGTTCTCCACCTATATCACGCCGGAACCTGTTTCGCTTGCAGCCAACAGAAAAAGAAGAGCGCGTTAGCATATCCAGTCCCTTTCGGGAGCGTTTACGTGTCTTGCAAGCCATCAGCCATCGGCCGCCAATCGCTGACGATGAACGCCTGTGGCACGGCCTCGGATTTGCCCTGATTACCGTGAGTGATGAGTGTACCGCCTGCGGCGTTTGCAGTCGTGCTTGCCCTACCGGCGCCTTACAAATGGTTACGGAGGGTTCCTCTTTTCAACTGCTTTTTACGCCCCCGGCTTGTATTGATTGCAATATTTGTCACCATGTTTGCAACCCACAGGCTATTACAATCAGCCACGACCTAACCTATGACCAGATTATTCGCGCCGAGGCCGACCAGATTGTGCAGCATGGAGAGTTGACTCACTGCGCCAAATGTCGCGCCTCTTTTACGTCAAAAACCGGATCGCGACTTTGCCCAACCTGTGAATTCCGTCGTCAGCACCCCTTTGGTTCGGTTATGCCGCCGGCATTAGCGGCAAATCTGAAGCATGAGGAAAAATCAGCCTGACAACGCTGTGGAGAATGGTCCCGTGATTATTGACATTACGCATGAGACTCACGCTCAAATAGAAAACCCGAACTTGTCGCGGTACGCAGCCATTTACTTGAAAATTTTTGATGATTTCATGAATCAGATTACGGCTTCTGGCATTGAAGTGGATGCACAGGACTACAGTCAGGAAACGGCGGCCAGCCTGGCTCGTTTGCGCCAGATGGGCGCCGTCTTGCGCAATACAGACCGCAGTATTTATGTCAATGCCATTTCACCAGCCTGCGTAGCCTGCCAAAAAGGGGTGGGCAGCGCCACCTTTTTTACCTCCTTGCAGTGTCATCGTGATTGTTACTACTGCTTTAATCCCAATCAGGTGGAGTATGACTATTTCAGCCAGCATAAACGTGATCCGGCCCAGGAACTGGCGCAAATTCGGTCAGCCGGTCAAAGGGTTGAGTATCTGGCCTTAACTGGCGGCGAACCACTTTTGCACAAGGCGGAAACGGCCGTTTTCTTTCAAACAGCCACAGACGCTTTTCCGCAAGCCCATACCCGCCTCTACACAACTGGGGATCACGCCGATGAAGCCACGCTGCAGCAATTACAGGCTGCCGGGCTTCAAGAAATACGCCTGAGCATTCGTATGCACGACCTGGCTAAAGGGCATCGCTTGACCTTTGAGCGCCTTGCCCTGGCAAAGCAGTATATCCCCACCGTGATGGTGGAAATGCCCATTTTGCCGGGCACGTTGGCAGAAATGAAAGAGGTCTTACTGGAGTTGGAAAGGCTGCAAATCCATAGTATCAATCTGTTGGAGTTTTGTTACCCGTTTACCAATCCGCAAGCATTTAATCAGCGCGGGTTTAAGGTCAAGAAACGGCCGTTTCAAGTTCTCTACAATTACTGGTATGCGGGCGGCGTACCCATCTCTGAAAGTGAGCTGGTTTGTCTGCACCTGCTGGAATTTGCTTTGGCGCAAAAGCTGACGATTGGCGTCCATTACTGTTCGCTGGAAAATAAACTGACGGGGCAAAATTATCAGCAGAATTACGGCCGTTCATTGCCCCAAACAGCTTATTTTTCATCTAAAGATTACCTGCTGAAAAGCGCCAAAGTATTTGGACAGGATATCAACAAGGTGCTGGCCGTGTTTAATCGCAGCGGTTATCGCGGGTATCAGCGTAACCGGGAGCACCGTTATCTGGAATTTCACCTGGATCAGATTAAAAACTTGTTTGAACTGGACGTCGAGATCGGCATTTCTACCAGCACCCTGGAAATGCGGCAGAATGAATTGGTGGTGCGCGAACTAAAAGTTGATCTGACCCGCCCGCAGTTGTTCGATGCGGCGCTGGATGTCTAAAACGGCGTAAGAGGTAAACGGCCGTTTTAAGCTTTAATAACTTATCTCCAAGCCTGGCTGCCTAAGACCATCTGGTTATGGCGAAACGGCCGTGATTTCCTTCTTGTACACGAAGGAAGAAGAGGGTTGGTTGTGGAAACACGCCCGCCTCCCGAAATTCCGGATTATCTTCCGGGATGGAATTGGAAAGGAGAAAATGGAAAATCAACAGCCCCGATGGCCGGCAAGTCTGCCGGGCCATTTTCCATATGCAGCAAAGCAAAAGAATAAACTGTTCCTGATCACAGGGGACAGCGGCGTGGGCAAGACAACCTGGTGCCGCGAGCTGGTTGAATCAGCCCGGTCAAATGGCTGTCGCGTGGTCGGCTTACTGTCTCCACCAGTTGTGGCAAACGCCCGGAAAGTAGCCATCGATCTGGTTGATCTGGCAACTGGCGAACGGCGGCAGTTGGCTAGATTGCGACAAAGCGAAGCCAGTCCTGGTTCGGTATCAACCGGCGAGTGGCTTTTTGACGCAGCCGTTCTCGCTTGGGGAAATGAGGTTTTGCGTCGAATAACGGCCGTTGACCTACTCATCATTGACGAACTTGGCCCGCTAGAATTTGAAAAGGGCCACGGTCTGCAAACTGCGTTTCCCTTGATCGAGGCAGAGCACTACCAGTTGGCAATGGTGGTGATACGACCGTCACTTTTGGCCCAAACTCAACAGCGCTGGCCTGGGGCGCAGGTCATCCCGATCACCAAAGAGCCGGTTCCATGATCCACATCCGCGATTTATCGGTGCATTTTGGCGAGATATTTGCTTTGCAGGATGTTTCTCTGCACATTCCTGCCGGGCAATCTGTGCTGGTAACCGGCCCCTCAGGCTGTGGCAAGAGTACTTTGGCCAAAGCTTTGTGTGGCTTGATCCCTCATGCACTCGGAGCCAGCATGAGCGGCGCTATCCAGATTGCGGGCATGAACACCCAGGCACATACTATTTCCGAATTAGCTCAGCGCGTAGGCCTTGTCTTCCAAAATCCGGCATCTCAACTTTTTCATTTGCGGGTAGCTGATGAGGTTGCCTTTGGCCCCCGTAATTTGGGGCTTGATGAACAAATAGTTCAGGCACGCACCACCTGGGCACTTCAGGTCACCGGCATCACAGCTATTAAAGAGCGTAATCCAGCCCAGCTTTCCGGGGGACAGAAACAGTGTGTCGCCATTGCCGCCGTACTCGCCATGCAGCCCGATGTTCTGGTTTTGGATGAACCGACAGCCTCACTCGATGTACCCAATACCAAACAGGTAATGGCCGTGCTGCAAACGTTGCAAAACACGTTGGGCATAACGATTGTTCTGATTGAGCATCGTCTGTCGGCCGTTTTGCCGCTGGTAGACCGGGTGCTGCTGCTGGAAATGGGTCGGGTGGTGGCCGATGGGGCGCCTCAGGACGTATTGTCTGATGGGGCGCGTTGTCGTCAGTTGGGACTGCGCCGTCCGGCCGATAAGCCAATGGATTCGTGGTCGGAATTAATCCGCCCCAATGGGCACGTTGTCACTCCCAATGCCCCATTGTTGTCACTTCACCAGGTGACCGCGGGCTACAACCGGCAGAACGTCATCCATAATGTCGATTTGTCCATCTATCCCCACGATTTCATGGCATTGGTGGGCGACAATGGCGCGGGCAAATCAACGCTGGCGCAAGTGGCGGCGGGTCTAATCAAACCTGCAGCCGGACGTGTCAGTTTTCAGGGAGGTAAGCGTCCTCAGCCAGGGCTGGATGTGACGATGCTGTTTCAAAACCCGGCCGACCAGGTGTTTACGGATTCGGTGGATGAGGAAGTGCGGTTTGGCCCGGAGAATTACGGCCGTTTTAATCCCAACCACCATCAGGAAATCCTAACCGAAATCGATCTGCTGCCGCTGCGCCGGCGCAGTCCGATAGCCCTGTCTGTCGGTCAACAGCAGCGCACGGCGTTGGCGGCCTGCATCGCCTTACAGCCCCGGCTGGTCATTCTGGATGAGCCGACTTTGGGGCAGGATTGGGGGCATTTGCAGCAGTTGATGGAATATTTATTGCAATTGAATCGGCGGGGAACGGCCGTTCTGCTCATTTCTCATGATTACAAATTGGTTTTCCGTTATGCCCGGCGTGTGGTCTTGATGGAAAACGGACGCATCAAAATGACGGGGCGCTTTGAATCTAAATATGATAATGAAAGGAGCTAAAGAAAAATGAAATTAACAACGCGTGAACTGGTGACCTTAACGGTTTTTGGCACGCTCTGGGGCATTGTGGAAATGAGCCTGGGAACGGTGCTCAAGTCGCTCAATATCCCCATGAGCGGCGTCGTGCTTTCCGCCATGGGATTGACTGTGGTCTTAATTGGCCGTGTTTTTGTCCCCAAACGCGGCTCAACCTTATATATCGGCGTCATCGCCATGCTGTTGAAGCTGTTCAGCCTGGGCGGCGTCATCATTGGCCCGATGGTCGGTATCTTGAGCGAGGCGCTTATTGTCGAGATCATCTTGTCTATAGGGGGAAAACCACGGCGGTCACTTTTTATCTTAGCCGGGGCAGCCGGTCTCTTATGGCCCATGATTCAACCCTTTTTAACAGGCCCCCTGCTATTTGGTCAAAGCTTGTTTGTTGTCTGGCTAAACATGATAGATACAGGGAGCCGAATTATGGGCATTGATACGGGCGCTGTCTTCGTGATTGTTGCCATTTTGGTTGTGGTGCATCTGGCGATTGGCGTGGCGATCGGTTTATTGGGATGGAGCTTAGGGCAGCGCTTACAAATTCGCCTGGGTAGAAGCCCTGGTATGGCAGTCCAATCCTAGATCAATCATTTACACATTGAGGAGACTGAAAAAATGAAAAAATTCGTCGTTATATTTTTGATGTTGAGCCTGTTACTCGTGGCCTGTACTTCTGGGGAAGCAGAAACGGGTGAGGCAAGCGGCTTAATCGTGGGGGTAAAAACGTATAGCGCGGCTGATCTTAGAGCACTGCCGGTTAGCGAGGCCACTTTCAAAGATAAGGTTTATAAAGGCGTGGCGGTTACAACTTTGTTGGAAGATGCCGGTTATTCTCTAGATCAGTTGCAAGCATTAAAAGCAGTAGCGGCTGATGGTTACAGCGTCAATTATGACCTACCCCTGATACAAAAAGCGGATGTTATTGTGGCCTATGCTCAGGTGGACGGGCCGCTGACGGCCGAAGACGGGCAGTTCCGCATGGTACTACCGGAAGAAGAAGGGAAGCTGAATGTGCGCATGCTGGCCGAATTACAGGTGGCCCCTTAATGAGCACCCGCAGCGAACTTCTGCCACACCCCATCAGTCAGCACCCTGCAAAAATTGGCCCAATTGGGTATCTGGCGCTCTTTTTGTGGTCGTTGGGTATGGTGATGATTGTGCCTCAGGAGAAGCTGATGTGGGCGGCGGGCATTTGTTTGTGGGCGGCAGTGGTTTTTTATCCAGGCTCGTTTCGGGAAGTTTTGCGATTCCGCTATCTGGTGATGATGGCGCTGTTGATGCTGCCGACTGTCTTTTTCCTGGGCGAAATTGACCGTCAGTTTTTTGGCATTGCTTATTCAGCCGAAGGAGTGCAGGCGGCGCTGCAAATTGGACTGCGGTTTGTGGTGGTGTTAACGGCCGTTACCGGGTTCACCAGCGCCGTTGACATTCCCCAAATAGCCGGGCTGCTGGAGCGGTTTGGCCTGCACGGGCTGGGTTTTTCCATGGGCGTAGCGCTCAATTTGCTGCCCGGCTTGCAGCAGTCCAGCCGCCATGCGTGGCAGGCGCTGAAAATGCGCGGCGGGCTGCGGCGGCGATGGTGGCGTGGTTTGCAGTTCCTGGCAATGACTATTGTGACCAACGCCCTACGTCGGGCCGAAGAAATCGCCCTGGCCGCCGAATCTCGTGCCTTTTCGCCGGAATATACCCGCCCCATACCGCTGCAAAGCAGTGGGCTCGATAAACTGTTGATTATATTAAGCATGGTCACATTGCTGATCATGTTTCTGTGGTAGGCAAACGCTCATGAGTGAACTACAAACATTACTGGAAGCATCGGCGGCGCATCACAAGCATTTATGCCCTCGGCAGGTACTCGGTGTGCGCATGGGGCTGCTGGCTGGAGAGGTGCTGGGCATTGAGGTGCCGCAAACGAAAAAGCGGCTGTTTACCTTTGTGGAATCAGACGGCTGCGGTATGGGTGGTATTGCCACGGCGACGGGCTGTTTTGCGCGCCGGCGCACGTTGCGCGTGTTGGATTTTGGCAAATTGGCAGCCACGTTTGTGGATCGGGAAAACGGCCGTTCTATTCGCATCTACCCCCACTCTCAAAGCCGACAGCGAGCCGTTGACGCGCTGACTGAGGAGAAAAATCGCTGGCAGGCCCAATTAAAAGCGTACCAAATTTTGCCGGATGAGGCGTTATTTGTGGTTGAACCGGTTCAGTTGACCGTTTCGCTAGAAGAGATTATCAGTAAGCCAGGATTGTGTGTCTTGTGTGCGGCCTGTGGTGAGGAAATTAGTAATGGAAGGGAGGTGGAGCAGAACGGCCGTTTTCTTTGCTGTGCCTGCGCCGGTGAAAGTTATTACCAGCCCATTCTCAATCCGGCTTTAATCCTCACCAACCCCTTCCACTCGACGCCTATGAACAACGGGCGGTCAAGGCTTATCGGTTCCGAGCATCAATATGATTGGTAAGTTGGAGTTGTGTTTGTTAGTGGAAAAGAGTGTCGTTGTGGATGATAGACTGATAAGTGGAAAAATCGGGGCGTGCAGGGAAGGCCGTCAGTTGTTGGCCGGGGGCAGTACAGCCTACAGTTGCGGCGGGTGTCGTTGGGAAAGCAGGGCCGCGTCTCGCTGGACGAGGCGGAGACGTTTGTGGTCGATGAGGGAGTAGAGAGATTGCCGCCGTTTGCCACAGCCATTCCCCAAAATGAACCGGCCTTCACTTTGGTAGTGTGGGACCGGCTGCTGCGGGCGCTGCGCGGCCAGGAAGAGCAAGTGTGCCTGAGCGTCCACTCGGAATGAGAGGCGACATTTCCGTTGCCGTTACGGCAACGGAAATGCTCTTAAGTTAGAAGAAGAATTCTTGATCCCTTTGGGGTTTACGCAGGTTGCTTTAGCTAAACACTTGGGAGTCCCTACACAAAGAATCAACGAATTAATTCGGGGCAAACGCGGTGTGACGCCGGAAACTGCCTGGTTATTAGCAGGCGCTTTTAAGACAACGCCGCAATTTTTGCTCAATTTACAGGCAAACTATGATCTGGCTAAGAACCGACCCAAGCAAAAAATACAGCCGTTGGAATTGCCAGCCTAATCTTCCATCAAGGTAGCTATAGTGCAAACACAAGGATGTGGGATGGAAAACGGCCGTTTGCTCTTTACTCACAATAACCGGGCAAACAAAAGGCCGCCGCCGCTTTACAAAATTTCCAGCCAACCGCCTTGCGGAGCGACCTTTCGAGGTATTGGACAGCACGGCGGCGGCTGAATCCTAGCGTAGGGTGGCTTTGCTAGATACATAGTTGAAGTCATGGGAGTTAAGACAATGTCAGAGAGTAAAACAAGTCAGCAGCTGTGGATAGTCGTGATTATTGCAGTTACAAGCGTTACGGTGGCTACCATTTTGTGCTTTGGAATGGTTGTGTCCTCAATTATTGCAAGGCTACCCATTCGTCCAGCTACTACACAACATAATGTAGAAGTATATGCCGATAAAAATTGGCAGGATACGGGCATTGAAATTCGACAAGGCGAAACAATAACAATCCAATATGTATCAGGTGAATGGTCACCATTTTCTGGACATTATACAGATGGACAAGGCTGTACCGATCCAAATGTTTGTACGCAAGATTTATCAGTTCTCAAGAGTTTCCCGGACAATATTGTCAGCGTTATTCATGCCACACTAATTGCTCGTATCAATCAAGGTCCCGTTACTGTGGTTGGCAATGAGATTACTTTTGAGGCAGAAAATACCGGCAGTCTAATGCTACGAATGAATGATAAGAATACTTCCGATAATTCTGGTTCACTTCTAGTCTCTGTGAAGATTAAGCGGTGATGTTCGAATGTATCGATCCTGAAAAGCCGCTTGTTTAGCCGTTGCGCATTCAAAGCCGAATGATGCCATGCTCGGCAAGGATAGCGCAGCTCTAAACCGATGAATTGAAAACTTTATGAGCCGATGTTGACATCGCATTCTACACTAAATTCGATGCATGGAGTGTCCCACTCTATATTGACACATAGGGATGTAGGGATCAAGCTAAAAACGCTTGCGCCCACACAGGGCTCTGATCTTTGCATCTGTACTCCTGTTCCCAGTTGACTGATTGTATTCTACGACCATTCGTCAAGTCCCCGGCACGTCTTGATGTTTTCAGCTATCGGCAAGTACCGGGGGCTTGACGTTAAGATATCGGACTAAGCTCCTCTTGTCCGCCACTTTTAAAACAGATATTCTGGAACCAAATACAAACCAGTATCGTTTAGATAGATAAATAGCACGTAACAATATTGGCAAAGAGCCCACGATTATCCAGATAAGATTTTGCCTCGAGAGATCTAAAAAATTTAACTTCGAGGAATTCATTCAATATCATAAACCCAAAGTCCTTCAAGTCTGGCCAGTCACAAGAGAGCAAACAATGTATTCAAAAATTGGTCGTTTCCCCCTTTGGTTTATCATTTCCATCATTATTATCGGTGCTGGTATTGTATTAATATCTTTCATCAACTGGAACAAAAGCATTGATGCCATCATCACCCAAACATCCATTTTCGATGTCCCATCACCCCACACCCAGACAAGTGAAACGGTTAATGAAGAACTATCATCAGAAGCAGTGGTCCAGGCACCGATCCCGAGCGGCAATATCTTGCAGTTGATTGCGAGTGAAGGCAACCAGATTGCCCCAGAACAAGCTGTCCCCTCAATGCCAGTCACTACGGGGGAACCACTTGGGGATGCGGATGCTCAACGTGTTATTGAGAGACTACCGGTTATAACGGCCGTTCCCAACGACATCCTCGATTTTAGATTTCCAGACGCGCCCATCGCCCGTCCACGCACCGGCAACACCATCGACCAACCTTTTCCGCTGCCCACCGCAGAACGCCCGGCTATCCAAATACAACCCACACAGAACCCCACTAGCCTACCCACTGTCATAGCCACAAACGCACCCATTCCCGTATCGACAGATCCGCTTGCTGTGCTGCGTGCTTCGCCAGAAGGCGAACTTTCACACATCTCCTTCATCGATATCATCTTTAACCAGGCCATGGTCCCGTTAACCAGTCTGACAGATCTTCCGCAGCCAAACATTTCCCTCTCGCCAGACCTACCCGGCACCTGGACATGGATCAGCCCCGAAGCGTTACGCTTTGAATTCGACCAAGGCTTCACATTACCCCAGGCAACCGACTTCACCGTTACTATCCCTGCCGACATGACCTCTGTTACCGGTGAAACCTTAGACGAACCATATTCATGGACGTTCAGCACACCGCCGCTCAAACTCGGGCAAACACACCCCGACGGCACACAAGGCCTCGATCCGCTATTCTTCGTCGCCTTTGATCAGCCCATCGACACTGAGGCCATCTTCAGCCAAATGCGCGTCACAGCTGGTAGAAAACGGGTAGTGGTACGGCTGGCTACGGAGGCAGAAATTGATGCAGATTCGCGGGTAAAGCAGTTGGTGGAAAACGGCCGTTCTTCCCACCAACTCGTCTTCCGTGCCGAACAAACGCTCCCTGCCGATGCCCAAATCACCGTCACCTTTCCGGCTGGCCTCGCCTCCACCGCAGGGCCGCGACTGTCCACAGCAGAACAAGTCTACACCTTCCGTACCTACGCTCCGCTAACCGTCACCGACAACACCTGCTCCGGCGACTGCCTGCCCTCATCATCATTCTACATCACCTTCAACAATGCCCTAGACACCACCGCGTTTACCAAAGAAATGGTGGTCATCTCGCCCGATTTAGCTTATGCCTCTATCCAAACGAGCGGCAACAGCCTCATTATTCACGGGCAAACCATTACCAACACCACTTACCGAATACGGCTTGATGACACGATACAAGATGTGTACGGGCAAACCCTGGGCAGACAGCAAAGCCTAACCTTCCGTGTCAAAAAACAACCCATCCCGAAGACTGTCCCCTTGCCTAAAAGTCTGAGCGGTCACAACGAACAACTCATCACCTTCGATCCCTCCGCTAATCCACTTTTCTCTGTCTATTCTGTTAATCACAAGCTGCTAAACGTCCAAATCTACGCCGTCGATCCCCAAGAAGATTGGCAAGCCTATCAACAATATCGAGATAAATACCTGTCAGACGAACCCGTTCGCCCACCCGGAAAACGCATTTGGCATCAATTGGTTCCTGTAAACGGCGAAACAGACTCCCTCACAGAAACAGCCATCGACTTGAGCCAATTTCTGGACGGCGAGACTGGACATCTGCTTGTTATCGTAGATTCGCCTTGGCGCTTCTTCTCTTACAAGCCAGAAATTCGGCGGCGCACGGTGCAAACCTGGGTGCAGATGACCCAAATCGGTATCGATGCGCTGAAAGACCACAGCGAAATAATCGTCTGGACTACCGATTTGCAAACAGGAACACCATTGAGCGACGTGCAAGTGAGTACTCTCAGAAGCAGCATCCCAGCAACCACAGACAGCGATGGCCTGGCGCAATTTAGCCTCAACGGGCAAACAGATAACCTGCTTATCGCTCAACTTGGCACAGACAGTGCCATCATGCCCCTCAACACAAAAACGACAACCGTTGCCGATGAAATACGCTGGTATGTGTTCGATGATCGGCAGCTCTATCGTCCTGGCGAAGAAGTGCATGTCAAGGGGTGGCTGCGGCACATCAACAACAAACAAGGCGGCGATGTGGGGCTGATGGGAGAAAACACAACGGCCGTTTCCTATCGCATTATGGATCCTCAGGGCAATGAACACCACAGCGGTACCGCCGAAATCAACAGCTTGAGCGGCTTTGATCTCGCCTTCACCTTGCCCGAACACCTCAACTTAGGCCAAACCCAACTCGTCATGCAAACCAACGACGGACACCGCTACACCCATATCTTCCTGGTTCAAGAATTCCGCCGTCCCGAGTTTGAAGTTAAGGTACAGAACGAAACAGCCGATCTGTACATTGTGCATGAACCCGCTACCATTACCGCCTCGGCCAACTATTACGCGGGCGGACCACTCCCCAACGCCGATGTCGCTTGGCAACTCACCTATGCCCTCACCACCTACATCCCGCCCAACTGGCCGGCCTTTTCCTTTGGCGAATGGATTCCCTGGTGGGACGATTACGAGGCACCCAACTACCCGCAGCAGCAAACAACCTTTGCTGGTGTGACCGACGGCAACGGCAAGCATTATTTGCAGTTAGATTTTCAAACGCTAAATCCAGACACGGCATCCCTACAACAAAACGGGCAGCCCCCCTTGAGCCAACCTTACACGATCCATGCCAGCGCCTCTGTGATGGACGCCAATCGCCAAGCATGGTCGGGGAATGCCAATTTTCTCGTCCATCCCTCTGCCTTGTACGTTGGCCTCCGCAGTGACCACTCCTTTGTCAAACAAGGTCAGCCATTAGCCGTCGAAGTCATCGTCACCAATCCAGACGGTGACCCTATTCCTGACCAATTCGTGCAACTGACAGCCACCAGTGAAGGCTGGCAGCAGCAGCAAAACGGCGAATGGAATGTGTTGCAATTCAGCCAGGAATGTGCCATCACCTCAACCACAGAACCTGTCCCCTGTTCGTTTGAGACAGACCAGGGCGGCACTTATCAGATAACGGCCGTTGTCACAGACACACAAGGTCACCCCAATGAAAGCCGCCTCACTCGTTGGGTCAGCGGTAGCAAACAACCAGCATCCAGTCAGGTGGAACAAGAAACCGTCACCCTTATCCCAGACCAAGAAACCTACCTGCCCGGCGACACGGCCGAAATTCTGGTGCAGCCTCCCTTCACCCCAGCCGAAGGCTTACTTACCGTCGAGCGTAACGGCATCCTCTACACCGAGCAATTCCGCATCGAAGAGGATACCCACGTCTTGAAAATCCCCATCACCGAAGCGCACATCCCCAATCTGTATGTCCAGGTGGATCTCGTCGGATCTGCACTTCGCACCGATGATGCCACCCTTCCCCCGCGTCCAGCCTATGCCACTGGCCGACTGCGCCTGGATGTGCCACCGTATACGCGCACCCTTTCGCTTACAGTGACTCCAGATGAATCCGAAGTCGCGCCAGCCAGCGAAACGGCCGTTACCATCCAAGTCAATGATTCCGAAGGCCATCCTGTCCCCCATGCAGAACTTGCCGTTTTTCTCGTCGATGAAGCGGTGCTCGCCCTGAGTAACTACCAACTCAAAGACCCCATCAACCTTTTCTACCCCATTGGCAGGGCCTGGGTTAGTGGCAAATACGGCCGAGCCAACATCATTCTGGTAGACGCCCAAATCTTGCAAGACCAGCTTCAAGCAGAAGCAGCCGCCGTATTAGCGCAAGCTACCGCCGCCGCTAGACCCCCAGTAGAAGAAGGGGTTCTAGAAGAAATGGCAGTCGAAGCAGAAGCATCTGCTGAAGAAGTTTCAGATACAGGAAGCCCAGAAGCCAATCAAGGGTCCAACAACACCATCAGCGTGCGCAGCGACTTCAATCCGCTGGCGGCCTTCATCCCCACTACCATTACGGATGAAAAGGGTGAAGCGGTGGTAAACATCAGTCTGCCCGACAACCTGTCCCGCTACCGCATCATGGCCGTAGCCGTGGTCGAAGGCAATCAATTTGGCACAGGCGAAAGCAGTCTGACGGCACGTCTACCCTTGATGGTACGTCCCTCCGCCCCGCGTTTCCTCAACTTTGGCGACCAGTTTGAATTCCCAATTCTGTTACAAAACCAGACGGATCAACCGTTGGATGTGTCTGTGGTCATGCAGGCCACCAATCTCAGCCTGACAAATGGGTCAGGCTGGCGCGTCACCATTCCTCCTCACAACCGCGTTGAACTGCGTGTCCCTGCCGCTGCCGTTAGTGCCGGGACCGCCCGTTACCAAATTGCGGCCCTCTCTGGTGAATATGCCGATGCCGCGCTAGGCGAATTCCCCGTCTACACGCCCGCCACCACCGAAGCCTTCGCCACTTACGGCGTCGTCGATGAAGGCGCTGTCATTCAGCGGGTGTCTTTGCCCACAGAAGTCATTCCACAGTTTGGCAACCTGGAGCTAACCACTTCTTCCACGGCTTTGCAATCTCTCACGGATGCGGTGCTCTACCTCATCAACTATGAATATGCCAGCTCGGAAGCCCTGGCGTCTCACATTCTCGCTATTGCCGCTTTGCGTGATGTGCTCACTGCCTTTGAAGCAGACGGTATGCCCTCGCCCCAAGCCCTGCAAACGGCCGTTCCTCACTATATCGAGCAGCTTCAAGGTATGCAAAACAGAGATGGCGGTTTCCCCACCTGGGAGCGCGGCAAACCTTCGATCCCATTCCACAGCATCCATGTCGCTCATTCATTGGCGCGTGCCCAAGAAAAAGGCTTCGATATTCCCGCCAACATGCTCCAGCAAGTCAATAATTACCTAATCAATATCGAAACTTTGTTTCCAGATACCTACAGCCCGAAAACGCGCACCGCGCTAAGCGCCTACGCCCTCTACACCCGTCATCTGCTAGGCGACTCCGATCCTGCCAAAGCCCGCGCTTTGTATGACAACACACCGCCGGAGAATCTCACGCTAGAAACGGTCAGCTGGCTGTGGCACGTTATGGCTAATGATCCTGACTCAGCCGCCCAAGTGGAGGCCATTCGCCGCTACATCAACAACCTTGCCGTGGAAACATCAGGAGCGGCCAACTTCACTACCTCCTACGGCGATGATGGCTACCTCATGCTCCACTCCGACCGCCGCACAGATGGCATCATTTTAGAAGCGCTCATTGCTAATGATCCAGAAAACGATTTGATTCCGAAAGTGGTCAATGGCCTGCTGGCTCATCGCACCCGAGGCCGATGGGGTAATACGCAGGAAAATGTCTTCATTTTGCTGGCACTAGACAGTTATTTCAATACGTATGAGAAAGAGACGCCAGATTTCGTGGCACGCATCTGGCTGGGTGAAGATTATGCCGCCGAACATGAATTTGTCGATCGCAGCCCCGACAGCCAGCGCACAACCGTGCCGATGCCTTATCTCACGGATGTTTTGACGGCGTCTGGAGGCACAGAAAGTGTATTGGTGCAGAAAGATGGAAACGGCCGTTTATACTATCGCATCGGTCTCAACTACGCCCCTGCCAACCTCAACGTGGATTCGCTGAACAGAGGTTTCCTCGTCGAACGGAGCTACGAAGCCATCGACAATCCCGAAGACGTCGTCCAAGATGAAGATGGCGTCTGGCACATTAAAGCAGGCTCTCGTGTGCGGGTCAATATTACTGTGATTAACAATAACCGTCGCTACCACGTCGCCCTACTTGATCCGTTACCTGCTGGCCTGGAAATTATAAATCCAGCCCAGGTGGTCTCTGCCAACGCAGGCGGCACTCAAGGCGGCTGGTTCGACTTCCAAAATATGCGCGACGAACGAGCGGAAGCATTTCAAACGTTACTCGGGGAAGGCAGTTATCACTACATCTACATCACCCGTGCTACCACACCCGGCACATTCATCGCGCCCCCCGCCAAAGCCGAAGAAATGTATACGCCCGAAGTCTTTGGTCGCAGCAGCAGCGATTGGGTGATCATCGAATAAAAATTGGTAAGGGAGTGCCAATGCCCTATGTGCCACAATTGGATGAGACAACTCCACCCTTGATAAAGAGGGTAGTATCGAAGGGCAATGGGTGGGAACGGCCATTGTGTCCACAGTTCATCAAGTTTAGCCAGGGTATGGGAAGGGAAACCGCCGTTCTGCCACTGACACCGCTGATGTTTGAGGTAAACGGCCGTTTGGGTGGTGGCTTTTGTGCGTGAAAAATGCAGGAGGCGCTCGTTAGATGCCGCTACAAAGTCATGAATCTGGGTATATATAAGTGGTCAACGTTTAAGGATTCATGCGGCGCGGTCAAGCGCAACCTTATGGCAGCGGGCGGGTGCGGCTGCATATAACATGCCATGGGGGCAGCCATCTCATGACTGGTGCAGGACTAGCGCCAGGCGTATATGCAGCCAGTGGGGTAGTTCATAAACAGGTGATTGCCGCCGCTGGCTTGCCCTCCCCTGGCCTCTCCTCCTGTGTCTTTTGCGCGGCGATGCACCCGGAAGAGATGGACGAGCTGCACCCCGAAGAATTGTGGCTCATTGTTATCCTGGAGGCGCACGCGCAGATCAACTTGAAGCAGATTCGCGGGTTGTGGGGACATGGCGAGCGGATGACGGAGTACATTGTCCGGCGTAGCCTGCTGCCGGGCGGACTGGTGGCGGATGTATGGGGCAAATGGGCGGCGGCGGAACGGCCGTCCGAACTACGCGACAACCCGGAGGCCATAGCCGAAGAAGTTTTGTTCGCCGAAGTGGGCCGTCTGGCTGCCCTCTGCGGCTAACGCCGCCCATGGGCGAGATGGAGAGGGGAGATGGAGATAGCGTACGGGTCTCTTCCCCCGACACGGCTCTATCTCCATCCTCTATCTCTACACTCTTTCTTCAGGAGATCATGATGCACGAGTTTAGCAAGGTTTTGACGTTCGTTTCCGACCCAGGGCATGGTTGGTTGGAGGTCCCGCTGACCGACATTGCCGCGTTGGGCATTGAAGGCCAGATTTCGCCCTATTCCTATCTCAACGGCCGTTTCGCTTATCCTTCGGCTGTGCTCAGGACAGGCCTCGAAGAAGACTGCGACTACGCCGTCTACATGGACGCCCTGGCGGCGCGCGGCCTACCGCGTCCGGAAATCCGGCAGCGGTACGTGGAGTATTTCGACCGCGGTCAGCCCGGCTTCGGCGACCGGCAGTTCTCGCCGGAATTCTGGGACAAATTACGGAGGTGATCCATGCCCACCATTCAGGTT
>JAWOGU010000346.1:0-4521 GCA_046496595.1 Chloroflexota bacterium | reverse complement strand
GCCGCGCGGCGAGACACAGCCGGCGAAAGACGGCGACCAGTACGGCATCGCGCTGCGCTATTTCGCCGACCAGGTCATGGGCGACGGACATCGAATCTGGCAGCCGTCGGCCACGCACCAGCGAGATGCTTTCGCTTCCCCTCGATTATTTGAATGGCTGGTTATTCGGCGTCAACGCCTCCAGAGTGAATCAGGAGTTACGGGACCGATTGATCACCTACCAGCGCGAATGCTACCGCGCACTTTCACGTCACTTTACTACTTCCACACCGAGCGTTTCGTCTACTTCAGCAACGCTGGCGCAAGTCGAGGCGATGGGCTTGGCGATTGCGACAATGGCGCGAGAACAGATGGAGATAGAAGCCCGATTGGGTAAGACAGAGATTGTGGCGCAGGCAACGGCCGTTTCCGTTGTGGACTTGCAGCGGAGGATGGAGGGGGTTGAGGAAAAACTCTCGCCGCCAGACCACGCCGTGACCGATGCCCAGATCAGCCAGGCAGTGAAAGCGGTGGGCCTGGCGTATGGCAAACAGACCGGCCGGGTGGAGTTCGGGGCGGTGTACGGGGAGATGTACCGTAAGTTTGAGGTGACGAGTTATAAGTTGATCCCGGCTTCGAAGTTTAATGCGGTGATGAAGTGGTTGAGCGACTGGTAGCAGAAGTTGACGAACGAAGCTTTGCCGTTTTAGGCGCTCTCCCCTAACCTGTCGCGTGAAACGGCCGTTGCTCTGGGAGTAACGGCCGTTTGCTTGAAAAGACTCAGCCCGTTAATCCATGCCCAATACAACATCGCGGGCGGGCTGCGGCGCCCGCTCCCCAGCCCGCGAACCCACATTGCCTCGCAGCACGCGCCACATAATGCGCGGGTGCATCACACTCGGCGGCGGCTCTACCAGATTCACCACCTTCAGGAAAGCAACGGAGACAACGGCGTCATGTTGGGCGGCGTGATGCAGTTTGCTGATATACCAGTTGATGAAACGCACCATGCCATTGCGTGGCCCCTCCACTTCCGGGAAGCGCAGATCATTACCAACGGCCGTTCCCCAGGGAATATCAATGATTTTGGCTGCCTGCTTAAAGAATCGCTCCGCCAGCCGTACTTCCCCCCGCGCCAGGCAGTCGTCCAGCGCCGCTGCTTCCATAGCCGCCACCGACATCCCCTGCGCATAAACTGGGTTAAAGCTGACCAACGCATCTCCCATCACCAGATACCCCTGCGGAAAGCGCGTCAGCCGATCATAACGGCGGCGTAAATTGGACGGGATTTTATGTGTCGCCGGTTCGGTCAGCGGCTCGGCATCTTTGATCACCTGGTAAATGGCCGGGTCGTCTAGCCCCCGCACATACTCCAACAACCCGGCGTGGCCTGGCGTGGCCTGCGCACTCAAATAACCGGCTACGGTTAATATCCAGCGATTCCCCTCCATGCTCAACAGCACACCCACACGCTGATTTTCCGGCGAGGCGGCCATCACCAGGGCATTCACGCCGGGAATATGCTCCGGTTTGCGCCGGTATTGGCAAGAGGTGTAGGTAATGCCCACTTTCACTGCTTCTTCTAACGGCCGTTCATATCCCATCTCTTCCAACCAGGCCGGGGTGCGTGAGCCACGACCGCTGGCGTCTACCACTAGATCAGCCGTTAGGCTCTCTTCTGCACTGCCCGCCTTTCGCCGGATGATTCGCACGCCGCTCACCCTCTCTTTGTCCGGTGTGGGCAGCAGCCCCAGCACGTCACACCCCTCCATCGCCTGCACGTTGGGCAAGGCCAGCACCCGCGCCCGCACTTCCGCTTCCAGCAGCGGACGACTGACGTTAATGGCATTGACGCCGCTGTGGGTGGGTTGGTGGTAGCCACCTTCATGGAACCAGCGCGCTTTTTCGCTGACATCACCATAATCCGCCCCCAGGCTCACCAGACGGTCAATCAGGCCGGGGAAATATCCTTCCATAATTTGCAAACCTCGCGCCAGAACCGCATGAGCGTGACGGCCCTGCGGCACACCTTTGCGGTTTTCACCTGCTGCCGGAAAGGTGTCTCGCTCCAGCAGCGTTACCTGCTCAAAATGCTCGGACAATACGCGGGCGGCCAGAAGCCCGCCCATACTCGCCCCAATCACAATCGCCTTCCGGCCCACAAAACCTTTTTGCTGCGTCATTTTAGATTCTCCGGTTGTCCCCCTCTCATCAAGACCCAAACCATCCAGCCTGCTTGCAGCCACACAGCTCCCCGTGACGTGCCGCCGCTGCGCCAGGCGTCCCACCAATAAGGCAGTGTCCGCATCGTCAGGGCGATCATCTGCCTGGCTGCCGCTTTACGCTTCACGGCCGTTTACCTGCCCAAGCAGCGAAAACCGGGGCACAGATGTGGACTGACCACACTCAAAACAGACATGCTCTGATCCAACTTTTTCATGCCAGCCTCGATAATCTTCCCATTTGAATAATTGGGTGTTTGGCTCGGCCAATTTCAGCAAATAGCGGGCTTCCGGCTGAGGCCCATTCTGGCTGCCCCACCATACCTGGCAGTGATCGCATACCCACAAGGCGGCCCCGTGGCCGCCTGTTTCCACCGGCTGATTGATTTGAATGTGGGGAAGAACGGCCGTTTCCATCTGATCGGTTATCGTGAACATGTTGCTTTACCTCCATACCTGAATCAGGTTATTGCCTGCGCCAGCCTGTCTGACGCTATGCAAAGGAGTGTAAAGCCAGCCGCTGCTAACTTTCCAGTCAATTTTCTGCTAACTTTTTGCTAATTTCGGGGGAGATCGGACCAATTTCTGAAAATTGGTCCAATCTTGGTGAAGGTTATTCCTCGCCGTACAACTCTTGCTGCCAGAGCCAGCCAATGAGCTGCTCCACGGCCTTGCCCAACTGGTAGCGGTAGGTGCTAAAAGGGAGATCCAATAGTTCCGCCGCCGCTTCCTGGGTAGGAGCCGGTTCAAAAAAAGTATGCCAGAGAACGCGGTACAGCTTTTGCGTTTTGGGGGTGATCGTCAGCGTCTCTGCGCCTTCCCGGAGAAGCGCTTGAAGTTGCGCAGGCGTTGGCTCGGCGTCGCTGCGGTCGCGCAGACAGCGGGAGCGCAGCAGCGGGTTTTGCGCCAGCAAATCGGGGCGACGGAACTCTTTCAACGCCTGGCGCACCGCCTCGGCAAACTCCGGCTCGGATAGAGCGATTGGCTGCGGCGCGTGAGGCAGATTCTCCAGGGCCACGATCTCGTCCAGCAGTTCCCGTTCGCCCATGATGTTTATCCATTCCAGCACCGGCTCCGCCCGCCAATCGTGGACAAAAACGCCAAACGACTGCCCATCCAAGACAAAACCGGCGTGGGGGGCCAGCGGCATCCGCAGATAGTCGAACATGCCAGCGTAATAATCGCTGTTGGATTGGGCGATGAAGGAGTAGGCCAGGCGGGGGGTATTGAAGAAGAGGCGGAGGCTGACCATGGCGGCCATGTTGAAGATGGCCGGGGAATTCTGGTAATGGTCGGCGTCTATCCAGTTGCGAAAGTAGAGGACGATGTCGCCAGGGCGGAGGGGGGCGGTGGTTTGCAGGTAGTGAACGGCCGTTGCCACCGCCGGATCCGCTGCCATGTCCTCAGCCGTTGCCTGGCTGATGTCTAGCACCTGACAAAAACCGGCCACCCCCCCGGCCGGCAGCCCGAAAAATAAAAAAGGTCGCCTGCGGGCGCGATTGCCAGTAATGGGCCACCGCCAACGACTCTTCTCCCTGATGCTGCCGGAACAACTGATTGATGATGGGCAGGTCGGCCGGCTGGGCCACATCAATGTAAAGCTGACCCAACGATTGCCATTCATAAAAGGGGCGCATAAACGGATTGTTGCGGTGCAAGAAAAGCAGGGCAAAGACGGCGAACTGCTGCGCCAGACCGCTGCGCTGCTGAATCTGCTGGATGATCTGGTCCCGCACCTGAAAGTGCAGCTCGCGGAAACGGGGCAGATTGCGCCAGCGCAGTTCCGCTTCCAGCAGTTCCCGCACCAGGTCATGGGGGAAAAGGCCAAATGGACCCTGCTCAATGAAGGAGAGATCGCGCAGCCATTGGAAAGCGGTGGGGGCATGAGCGGCTCCCAGGCAATGGGCCAACAGCGCTTCGTCGGTGGTGAAAGCGTGGGCGCAGATTTCCAACGCCTGGCGAAAGGTGGGGTTTGGCACGTCGGCGACAAAACGCTCCAACAGCACCCGCACGATGTCCGGGTCTTGCCGCAGGTCGAAGGCGCTGGCAGCTTTGTTCTGGTGGAACAGATCGGCGGCCAGGGAGAGAGCCAGCGGGTGGCCGTAGGTCATGCCGAGAACGAGCTCTGCCTCATCTTCCGACACGCCCTGGCCGCGCAGGTAGGCGGCGCTTTCGTCCGGGCGCAGGTTGCGCAGGGAGATAATGCGGGTCAACTCTGCCCAGCCGCCAATACGCCAGGCGGCTGGGGGTGGCTGCCGCCCGGCGATGACCACCAACGCCCGCTCTGGCAGCTGCGGCAGGAATTCTTCGCGCAGCCAGC
>JAWOGU010000299.1:0-2830 GCA_046496595.1 Chloroflexota bacterium | reverse complement strand
CCCCAAAATTAATATGCTGCTGGCGTCGGCCCACAAAACTGGCATTGACCAGTTCCGACAACTTTTCCGGGCCCAAACGCAGGCGCAAATGACCCGGGCGTTCGCTCAGACTCCAAAAGTCTGTGCGCGGCGTGCGCAAAAAGTTCCAGCAGTAAGCCAGTTAATCGGCGTCAAAATCGTCGCGGGCCGGTTCCTGGGGCCAGGGATGTGGCGGCAAAGCGGGGCGCGTGTGGCTAAATTCCACCCTGCCCAGGCCCGGACTGACAATCGGCCAGCCATCTTCCCAGGTCAGCGGAACCAGGAAGGTTTCGCGGCCCAGATTGTAAAAATAGCCATCGTAGGGACGCATAGCCAGTAGCACCATCCACCATTCCCCAGTCTGCGTTTGCACGATGTCGGCGTGGCCCGTGCCCACAATGGGATACGATTTGCCCAGGTGCCGATGCGTCAGGATGGGATTGCGTGGGTTATTTTCGTAGGGACCGGTGATGGCTGGGCTGCGGGCGATGGTGATGGCGTGGTTATGTTCTGTGCCGCCTTCGGCCACCAGCAGGTAGTACATGCCGTCAATGTGGTAAAGGTGGGGCGCTTCCGTGTGTACGTTGCCCTTGACGGCGCCGTCCCACAGCGAATATTTTTCGCCGGTTAGCTGCATGGACTCCAGGTCCAGTTCTTGCAGCCAGATTTCGCGGTGTCCGTGGTAGCTTTCGCCTGCCGGGGGGATGCGATTGCCGGTGTACCAGCAACGGCCGTTCTCGTCAAAAAACAGCGAGGGATCAATGCCGGGCGCGTCGTCCAGCCAGTAGGGTTCCGACCAGGGTCCGGCCGGATGAACGGCCGTTACGATAAAGTTGCGGCAGGAGTCGTCGTTTTCGGCATTGCCTGTTTCGCCGGAAACGTGGGTATTTATCACGTAAAACGTGCCGTCATGATGGCGAATCGTCGGCGCATACAAGCCGCGAGAAGGCAAAGCGCCATCTAAATTCAATTGAGACGGCCGTTCCAGCACATGGCCGATCTGCCGCCAGTTCACCAGATCCTTGCTGTGAAAAACAGGCAGACCGGGGAAGAACTCAAATGTGGACGTGACCAGGTAATAATCTTCCTCAACACGGCAGATAGACGGGTCAGGGTAGAAACCGGGAATAATGGGATTCTGATAAGTGTTGTTCATGATTTTTTCGCACCTTTCCTTTTAGTGATTGGCTTACTCAAATATAGACTGGTTGTTTATTGCTCCTGAACCGTTGCTTGATGCTCCTGAACCGTTGCTTGATGCTCCTGAACCGTTGCTACCTGCTCCTGAACGGTTGCTACGTGCTCCTGAATGGTTGCTACGCGCTCCTGAATGGTTGCTAGTGTTTAAAAAATATTCGGGTAATTAATTCCCCTCCCCTCAATCCCCTCCCAAAGGGAGGGGAAGTTCCGGCTCCCTCTCCCTTTGGGAGAGGGCTGGGGAGAGGGAAGCGTTACCCAGTTTAGTTTTTAATCTACAAAAAAATTAGACCAATCTGATTAGGGAATCCACTTCACGTCTTTGAAATCCGGTTTCCGTTTTTCCAGAAAGGCATTGCGCCCTTCTTTGGCCTCGTCGGTCATGTAGGCCAGCCGCGTGGCTTCGCCGGCAAACACTTGCTGCCCCACCATGCCGTCATCGGTCAGGTTCATGGCAAACTTAATCATCTTGATGGAGGTGGGTGACTTTGCCAGGATTTCTTGCGCCCATTGGTAGGCGGTGTCTTCCAGTTCATCGTGGGGCACGACGGCATTGACCATGCCCATTTCGTAAGCTTCCTGCGCCGAATAGTTGCGCCCCAAGAAGAAGATTTCGCGGGCGCGTTTTTGCCCCACCATTTTAGCCAGATAGGCGGAACCATAGCCGCCATCAAAGCTGGTCACGTCGGCGTCGGTTTGTTTGAAGATGGCGTGTTCTTTGCTGGCGAGTGTGAGGTCGCACACCACATGCAGGCTGTGGCCGCCGCCGACTGCCCAGCCGGGTACCACCGCAATCACCACTTTGGGCATGAAGCGCATCAGGCGCTGCACTTCCAGAATGTTCAGGCGGGGCATCCCGTCATCATCGACGTACCCTTGATGGCCGCGGGTGTTTTGGTCGCCGCCGCTGCAAAAGGCGTAGACGCCGTCTTTGGGCGAGGGGCCTTCGCCGCTTAACAGCACCACGCCGATGGAGGTGTCTTCCCGCGCATCCAAAAAGGCTTCAAATAATTCGGCAACGGTTTTAGGACGGAAGGCGTTGCGTACTTCTGGCCGGTTGAAAGCGATGCGGGCCACCCCATCCGCTTTGCGGTAGGTGATGTCTTGGTATTCTTTGACGGTTGTCCAGTTTGGCATGAAAAACTCCTTTTTAATTGTCAATTGCTAATGGTCAAGGGTCATTTGTCAACGGGTAGATCGGACATTGAGGATTTACCTTTGACCATTTACCATTTTCAGCAGTTCTAGACGGTGCTCGTGGTCGGAACGACCGTTTGTCACCACTTCTATCAACGTTGGCACAGGATTATACATGGATTCGCCGAGCGCCTGCCGGAAAGCACTCCGTTCACTGACGCGCATAAAGTCCAGGCCGTAAAGCCGGGCGGCGTGGGAAAAATCCAGGTCGTGGGGCGTGAGGAACAGGTCGGTAAACGGCGGTTCAAACTGGCTGATGGGCAGCCGCCGGAAGATGCCGCCGCCGTTGTTGTTGAGTACGATAAAAGTAGTGGGTGGCGAGTGGCGAGTGGCGAGTGGCGCGTCTTTGTCCGTCACTCGCCACCCGCCACCTGCCACTGGCAACAATCCATTCATATCATGATAAAAGGTGATGTCG
>JAWOGU010000257.1:0-9964 GCA_046496595.1 Chloroflexota bacterium | reverse complement strand
AAGTCCCGTCGGCTTATCAGGGGCGTCGGCCGCTAGTCTGCGGCAAAGGTTCTGCCGGTTCCAGACATGACCCAACAAGCAAACCGCGTGACCCTTTTTGATGCCTGGGCGGCGCAGTATGATACGGCCGTCGCCGCCGGCGGCGATGATTTTCCTTTCGCCGGCTATGATGAGGTCTTGGCAACGGCCGTCCGCACCGCCGGGGCACGGCCGTCGCTGCGCGTCCTGGAACTGGGCATTGGTACGGGCAACCTGGCCGAGCGTTTTGTCGCTGCCGGCTGCCAGGTCTGGGGTCTGGACTTCTCGGCGGTCATGCTGGCCCAGGCGCGGGCCAGGCTGTCCCAGGCCCACCTGGCGCAGGCCGACCTGCTGGCAGCGTGGCCGCTGGCCGCCCGCCCGCTGTTTGACCGCATCGTCGCCGCCTACGTCCTGCACGAATTTGACCTGGCGGACAAAATCCGGCTTTTGCAGCAGGCAGCCCGCCATTTCCTGGCGCCGGGCGGCTTTCTGGTGGTTGCCGACATCGCCTTCCCCACAACGGCCGTGCGCGCCGCCGCTGCTGAACGGTGGGCCAGGTGGTGGGATGAAGAGGAGTTCTACTGGGTGGCCGACGAGTCCATCACCGCCGGGGCAGAGGTTGGGTTGTCGCTGACTTATCAGCAGGTTTCGCGGTGCGCCGGGGTGTTTACGGTGAGGGTGGGGGGAACGGCCGTTCATCCCGCCTGGGACAGACGACAATGATGAAACAGAAGGGGCGTACAGCCAACTTCGCCGCCAGCCTACCTAGCACAGATGAAGGCGAGTGGCCAGGCGGGACCGTATGGGCGTTTCAGATAGGAACAGAGGGGTGGGGAGAACGGCCGTTGGCGGTGTTGGCAGGTGAAGAGGAGGAAAGGGCGGGGAACGGCCGTTTTCAGTCCCCTGTTCTCGTTCTGATACCAATCATGAGGCAAAGTGGCGGGTATTTCCCCCTCATTTTCACCCTATTTCACGCCATTTACTTACAGGGATGGTATGAGGTCCTTGATGACCCGAAGATTGTGGAACGGAATTGGGTGGTTTCCTGACTTTCATGAATCCGGAATTCGTTAATACCCTCGTTGCATCTAGCCAAAAGCGTGTTGGGAGGAAAATCCTACGAGATACGCAAGAAACCCGGCCACATGAAAGGATACTGCTGGCGAATTGTTTCGTCACTCCGAAAATCACAAAAATCAACCGCTTCAAGCTCGAAAAACGATCAAAATTTGTTTGTTTCATCACCGATTTTTGACCTGTTTTGAATTCGCCAGCAGTATCATGAAACAGGTCATATTTGGGGCGTTAAACTTCGCCAGGTCAGCAAGCGCCTCTCTAAGCCGTTCTATAAGCGGAAAATTCGGAAAAATCGAAAGCTTTCTACATCTGAGCTGAGCTAATAAGAAGTCCATGTAGGCACGTGAAATCAATGGTTAACTTTTGGTTCTATAGCTCCGGTGATGGCGACCAGGCAACTGGCCTTAATTTGCCCTTGAGAGTTGGCTGTCTTTTTGGTTCTAACTGGCAGAGACTAACGCCCCAAATATCATCACTTTCATCTGGCCGGGTATCTTCTTCTTATCTCTTTTTTATACTGTCCTGGTTCTTACTCATGGTTATTTCTCCTCGTATGGTTGTAGTAACGGGTTTGAACTCGTTGACAATTAAGGAAAACTTTTTATTGGATCTCGTGGGAGTTGGGTTCTACTGACATTCTCACAGCCGTTCGTAGCGCGCCATCAATTTCCACTTCAACAAAGGAAGGAATAAAAACGATTGTTTTGCCTTCCTCTGCCAGGTACCCTTTGGCAATGATGATCGCTTTAATGGCCTGGTTGACTGCGCCAGCACCGATGGCCTGGATTTCGGCGGACCCGTTTTCACGATACACCCCGGCAACCGCACCGGCTACCAAGGCTGTGCGTGAACTTGCCGCTACTTTGATCATATTCATATTGCTCGACTCCAGGTGTGTTGGGGTGAACGGCCGTTTGCCGCAGCGGATCGCAGACGGTCGGCTACCCGGTCTGGCGTCTCGCTCTTACTGATAAAACTATCGGCTCCGGCAGAGAGCGCTGCCTGGCTCCGCGCATCCAGGTGACTGATGAGAATAATGACGGCCGCTGCCGGGCAGGTTGTACGCAGCTCAAGTAAGGAACCGCCTTTGGGGATCAAGTCCCAATCCACCAGCACCATATCAGGCTGTGTCCCTGAAGCCTGAGCTAAAACAGCAGGCCAATTGGACGCATCGCCTACTACCTGCATATTTAAATCTTGCAGCAGCAGCCGCAACGCTGTGCGGACTCCCAGTAGGCCGGCGGCCAAGAACACTCGTGTCATAGGCTGATGTTACAGCCAACCTGCTCTGATTGCATCGGCTGGTCGGTGGATTGTTATCTCCCCCAAGTGGGGTAGATGGTCGACATTATCACGTTTCTGATTGGGTCGATTAGAGAGAATGCTGGAGTCAGGCAAAAATTACACTCTTTAATTTGGATACCCGGCTAGATGAAAGGATACTGCTGGCGAACTCAAAACAGGTCGAAAATCGGTGATGAAACAAACAGATTTTGATCGCTTTTGACCTTGAAACGGCTGATTATTGTGATCTTTGGCACGATAAAACAATTTGCCAGCAGTATCATGAAAGGTAACACATTTGGGACATCAGACTCCGCCAAGACGCTACTGGAATGCGCTTGATTGCCCCAAATGGGAAATTGAGCCTCTGAAATCGGCCGAGAGAACAGAAAAGGTGAGATTTAGGCGCAAATTTTCTCTAAAAGCGCGGCAGAAAAGCGTAGAAGCGAAGCTAATGGGGTTCGAAGAACCATCTTCCTAAACGCACATGGTTGACTTTTGCAGTGCAGAAAATCCATTTCGACCAGTCGCTTCTCCTGAGGAAGCTGGCACTTTGGGTGTTTTCCAGCGTTTCTCTGGCGAAATAGAGTGTCCCAAATGTGTAACATTTCATCTGGCCGGGTATCATACGCAAAGTAAGATTCTTTTTGAGTCAATGCGGAGGTATGAAGATGGGTGATTACAGTATAAAGGTTAGAACCACAAGCGCACAACCCTATAGGTATTTGTGGCTCAATAAGTAAGTACCTGTTCGCATTTATTCAGAGTACAAATGGATGGCATGAATCAAGAAACGGCCGTTAATGGCCGATTTTCCCAACTCTTCAGCTTCCTGCCCAAACTCGTAAATGACAGCGGTTTGGCTGCGTCTCTCGTCCTGTCCGCCGATGCTGCTTTCATGGTATACTCGATAAAAATGTGTGTTTTACCTTTCCCCAACAGGTGAAACAAGCGCGATTTTCAAAAGGAATCGTAAATAAGGAGCTATCCCACTATGACTAAAACAATTTTACTGGTCGGCAGTCTGGACACAAAAGGCAAGGAATATGCCTTTGTCAAAGACCTCATCGAAAAAGAGGGACTAAAAACCCTGGTTGTTGATTTTGGCGTCATGGGCGCGCCGGCTTTCACCCCGGATATAACCCGCGATGAAGTGGCTAAAGCCGGCGGCGGGGATCTGGCTTATCTTGCCAGCGGCGATCATAAAGATGAAGCCATGCAAGCCATGGCTGATGGCTTGGCTGTGATTGTGCGCAAGTTATACGATGAAGGCAAACTAGATGGCATTTTGGGCATGGGTGGCAGTGGGGGCACCTCGATTGTTACCGCCAGCATGCGGACCTTGCCCGTGGGCGTGCCCAAGGTGATGGTTTCCACGGTAGGGGGAGGCGATGTCAGCGCCTACGCCGGGACCAAGGATATTACTTTCATTCCGTCCATTGTGGACGTGGCCGGTATCAACAGTATCAGCCGCATTATTTACGCCAATGCGGCCGGCGCGATTGCCGGCATGGTAAAAGTAGAACTGCCGGCCGGCGGCACAGAAAAGCCTCTGGTTACGGCTTCGATGTTTGGTAACACGACAACGGCCGTTGACCACGCCCGCGGCATTTTGGAAGAAAAAGGGTACGAAGTCCTGGTATTCCACGCCACAGGTACCGGTGGTAAAACAATGGAAAGCCTCATCGCCGATGGCTACATCGTCGGCTCGCTGGACATTACCACCACCGAACTGGCCGACACCGTCTGTGGCGGCGTCTTTGATGCCGGGCCGGAACGATTGACGGCAGCTTCTCAGGCCGGTATTCCCGCTGTGATCGTCCCTGGCTGTGTCGACATGGCCAACTTCTGGGGCGTAGAAACTATGCCGGAAAAATATCAGCAGCGTTTATTGTACAAATGGAATCCCAACGTTACCCTGATGCGTACCAATGTCCCCGAAAACATCAAGATGGGCGAGATGATTGCCGCTGCCGCCAATGCTTCGACTGCGCCCGTGGCTGTCGTCCTGCCCCTCAAAGGCGTTTCCATGTTGGACAGTCCTGGCGGTATGTTTTGGGATGAAGAAGCCGACAAAGCGTGTTTTGACGCGATCAAGAAGAATTTGAAACCGGGCATTCCGGTTATTGAAATGGACAACAATATCAACGACCCGGAATTTTCCGGTAAATGCGCCGAATTGTTGTTGGAAATGTTGCAATAAAAAGGAGTCGAAAAATGGCATTCATAACACGCGCAGACGCAATGGCAAGATTTCGCAAAACTGTGGCCGAGGGCAAACCGATTGTGGGGACGGGAGCCGGAACCGGTATATCCGCCAAGTTTGCGGAGAAGGGCGGCGCTGACCTGATCATCATTTACAATTCCGGCCGTTACCGCATGGCTGGACGCGGTTCCCTGGCAGGTCTCATGCCCTACGGCGATGCAAATGGTATCGTTGTGGAAATGGCCGCCGAAGTGCTGCCGGTGGTGAAAAACACCCCAGTGCAGGCCGGTGTCTGCGGCACCGATCCCTTCCGTTTGCTGCCGGTTTTCATCAAACAGCTCAAAGAAATGGGCTTCACCGGTATTCAAAATTTCCCCACCGTGGGGCTGATTGACGGTAATTTTCGTGCCAACCTGGAAGCCACGGGCATGGGTTACGACAAGGAAATCGAGGCGGTAGCCATAGCTAATAAGTTAGACATGCTCACCACGCCCTACGTCTTCAATGAAGATGACGCCAAAGCGATGGCTAAAGTGGGCGCGGATATGCTGGTTGCCCACGTGGGCCTGACCACAGCCGGATCCATTGGTGCAGCTGTTGCCCTCACATTGGAAGATGCAGTGGACATGGTGATGAAAGTGGCGGCGGCGGGCAAGTCGGTCAATCCGGACATTTTGGTGATTTGCCACGGCGGCCCATTTGATGAGCCGGAAAATGTGGCAAAAGCAATGGCTATGATGCCGGGCATTGCCGGGTTCTTTGGTGCTTCGAGCATTGAACGGCTGCCTACCGAGCGGGCGATTACATCTCAGGTAGAAGCGTTTAAGGCAATTGAATTAGCGTAAGCCTATACACAACGTCCTATACAGCTTACCGAGAGTTTAGTTCTGTACTAACTGTACATACCCGGAATATGTACGGTCATTTGAGGCCAGAAAAAGGGCGGAATGGCGGGGGTGAACGGCCGTTTGGGAAGCCAAAAATATAGCTGGCAAACGGCCGTTTGGCGAGCATCCATCGCGGAAGACAACGGTTGTTGCCTCAGCACATCCCGGATCTGGTGGCAACCGTTAGACAAAGCAACTACGCCGCAATCTCGCCTCAGCGCCGTAGGCAGACAGGTCTATTCGCGACAATGGGAACCGCACCAAGTTAGATAGATTATTTTTGAGTCAATGCGGATATCTATATCTGCCGCCTTGGAAACATACCCTTGTTCTCATTTGTCTATTTCAGAAAAGCGTCAAGAGAAGCTTGTTTAAGGCAGCGAAACGGGCAGGCCCAAATATGCCCGCAGTTGCTGTTCCAGAATCGCGCTGATCGGCCGCCGCTCGCGAACCTTGCAGGTAATGAGTTCAATCCAAATCTGCTGGTCTAAATAAACAGAGCGCTGCCGACCCGATCCGGACATTAATAGGATTGGCGGCTTATCTTCTGCGGATAAACCCACATAGTGGCGTAAGACGTAGTCACAAACCTCGCTGGCTGTTTTCTGTTCCAGCGTCGCCTGGATAAGCGTTTCACTCCACACCTCATCAGGCAGCACCACTTTATGCTCTGCACGTTGACTGTTTGTCATCCGGCTTTCTCCTACAGCAATCGCTTTTGGCTAGGCTGCTCAAAAATCGTGGGGACAGGCGCACCGGGGCCGGATAGGCGGACAAACCAATCACGCAGATAGCGCTTGACGTTATCAAAGTTTGCTTCTGGGATAAGCTGGTAGGAAGATACCTGGAACTGCCGTTTGACCTCGGCGTGAACCGTGGCTTCGTTACCTTTTTGCTTGCGCTTGAGAACCCGCGCCACGATTGCCACCATGTCGGTATATTCCTTCATCTGGTGCGGGTTTAGAAAATCAGTTCCCTGTAATCGGGCTTCAAGCGCCGAGACACGTTCTTCCAGAGTTCCTAACTGGGTGCTATGCTGCCCTAAACCGAGATCGTGGGTTTGCAGATGCTGCTTCAGATTGGCCGCTTCGTCCATAAGATGTAGATATTCTTGTTGAGCCGGTGGCAGACTGGCATCCATTTCCGCCAACATATCGTCTGGCAGAATTTCGCGCCGGAATGCGGCCCAGGCAACATCGGCGAAGTCGCGTTGGAATTGGACAACACGCTCCCGTTTACTTTCGTCAGGAATCCGGTTGGTTTGAATAGTGCCCATCCAAAACGGTAACCGATCCAGGCGCAGGCAGATCATGTCTCGCTCCCGCGCCGCCTCATCGCCATAGTTCCACATGATGTTGAGATTGACCAGGGCATTGGCCATCGCTTCATGTTCGCGGATTCGCCGGATTTGACCATGAGCTTGTAAACCCATGGCATCACACAATGCCTGCATAGGCACGTAGAGTTTGCGATCATTGGCCAGGGCAACGGTGAAATGCTCACTATAAAACTCAAAAGGGAATTGGTCTATTACTTTGAGGGTCATTGCGCTCAATCTCCTGTTTAGTGTGGGTAAATTATATCGTTATATCGTTATATCGTTATATCGCAAGAATTTGAGCACCGAGACACATAACGTGTCCCCGTGATCTACTTAACCTGGTATGAAACTGGCAGGAAATAGAGCAACACCCTGGTAAACAAACCTCATAACAACCGCATTGACTCAAAAAGAATCCCCCTGGCGCATTTAGCAGTAAAAGGATGAAAACCTACGATTAGCCATTTTTGTAACATAATTACCGTGATAACTCGCCTTATATTGCGGAAAACAGTGCCAAGCGAGCCGATTTTGGAAGAATTCACTCACTTAACGGCCGTTTTTGATGCAACATAATTCCTTTTGATGGATAAAGCGGTTGATTTTCTAGCCGAAATTAGCTTCAAAACCTCCAAACTTCCTTAGCATAGGAAATCGTCCAGTTGCTCCCAAAACCCCTGAAAGGACAAAACAGAAAGCTATTAAATTGCTGCATGTGCCTTACAAAACACCTCTCTGACCGGAATCTTTGCCTGTATGGGACGACATACTTGTCAGAGTCGCTGATTTTGTAGTCAGCCTCTGCCCAGAACGGAACACATGTGCTACCATTGAACATGTAGGCATTTTCTTTTCGGTTGACAAGTGATCCTGATTTTCCAAGGTGTTCGCTGGTAGTCGGGCGGTTGGTATTAAAAATATTGGAGTAAGCCAATGAGTAAAAACATGGACGAAAAGATGTTGGTCCAGTTTGAGGACAATGAGATAAGGCGGGTCTGGGATGAAAAAGAACAAAAATGGTATTTTTCTGTCTCGGATATTGTAGGTGCATTAAGTGATAGCAAGGACCCAAAGTCTTATTGGCGGCAATTAAAACGGCGTGAACCCCAACTCGTGACAATTTGTCACGGTTTCAAATTAGTTGCGGCCGATGGAAAAAGAAGCCTAGAAGATTGCACGGATACAGAAGGGGTTTTACGTATCATCCAATCCATTCCTTCACCTAAAGCAGAACCGTTTAAGCAGTGGTTGGCGACGGTTGGCCGGGAACGGTTGGAAGAGTTAGATAATCCAGAACTGATCGCGCAACGTTTTCGAGAAACATATCAACAAAAAGGTTATTCAAACGAATGGATTGAAGCCCCCCTACGAAGTGTTGACATTCGCAAGGAATTAACTGATGAATGGCATGAACGTGGGGTCGGTGACACCACACTTAATCGTGGTCGGCACAAAATGCCAATGATTGGTTAACATAATTATCGAAATAATCGTTTTTAGGCGGAAAATGAGTGAATTTCGGTCTATATGCTAAACATAAAGTCTAATTCTAGACTTTAATTCTAGCCCAATTTCATCACCACGATTAAGTGCAGTCTTACCGTGGGGTCAAAGAAGGCAAAGAATATGCTTTTCTTACGGCTGAAATATCCCGAGGCGCCTTTGGCATCAGCCCCAGTGAACACAAAGAACATAAAGACTTGCAGAAGAAGCACAACTTGCGTGATCACATGAGTAATGCTGAATTGGTTTTCACAATGCTTGGCGAGCTTTCGACAACACAGATTGCCAGAAGTGATGATGCCCAAGGGTTTGTAGAAAATGAGAAAGCCGCCAAAGCAGGTGGGGCCATTGCGGGCAATGCCCGCCGCGAGTTAGAAGATAAAACTGGCAAGCCAGTACTCTCTAATAGAAACTATTTAGAACATCCTGAATCCGAGCAGTTATCGAACAGTGGCGATGATGATGAAACTTCTCTAATATCATAACTGCCGTTTCTGCACCCAGTTAAAATGGTATTGCGTTATGTTGTTATGAGTTCCGCATGTGGCACTTTTAAGAAAGTGGGGGACACTGCCTTTTTTCCTAGATACCACCTACCACTGACTAGACTAAAAGGCGGCGAAGCTGGCTTACTTTCGGGAGTGGAGTCGGCGGCCAGCGCACAGCATGACCTGTGTTTCCAACCGCCGCTCCCCAAACGGAGCGTGCTAGTTTCCCAGCACTCCGCTTTCCAGCCGTTCTTAATTCACCCGCTGTCCATCGTATCGTCCATGGGTATACGCGGTTAAGTGGCAGAGTGCGTTCACCTCTGCTTTGAATAACTCTCAGATATTGGTCTGCTAGGAGCATTTCGCTTGTCATGACCTCTTCCTGTGAGTTTGAACAGCCTGTGGCCCTTCGCCATGTAAACGGCTTTCCCGTTCGCAGACTAATACGGCCACTCCGTGACCTTATACCTCTCGGTACTTAGGCCATCCCCAGTTCCGTGACACTGTGACGTAATAGGCCGACTTAGGTTGTCCGTTCGTCCCCTTGCCATCTTTCATTAAGATGGGCTGCTGTAGATTGACCTACATCATGACCACGTATCTTCCATGATGTCACACAGCACACCAGGTTGTAGCCGGTCTACCTGGTGGAGTTTTCTTACTCATTGGCGACTAGACTTGAGGCAGTATAGCTTTAACCTTATCAGCCAGGGCTTGCGAGAACTTCTTGAGAGTTTCCGGCCTCTCTCATTCCGCTTTACGCAGATGCTATGTTTACGTTTTCCTTTCGGTTCACGCTAACTGCGTTGCCCTCGTTAGGGATGTTGTCAATTCCTAACGTCCCCTATGGGGAAATCACAGCGCCCGTACCTGGGCGCACTACGTGTAAATAATACCCGCTTTGGCCTATTTTTTGCTCACTTTTGAGACCAAAATGACTTCTAAACGATCATAGCAGATATAAAAGCGATCAAAATAGGCCAAATATATCTGCTAATAATGGTTACAAGAGTCAAAATCCATGTCTGCTAATGTTTTTGAGGCCGTTTCTTTGCGAATTTGTCCGAAAATCTTAGCGGAAGTGGGTATTATTTACACGTTCCCGACAGTATGCCAATGTTGCGTCCTGGGCCAGTGTGCCTTTCCATATCAACTCTGCCAGAGAATATGATTCTTTGCC
>JAWOGU010000250.1:0-3290 GCA_046496595.1 Chloroflexota bacterium | reverse complement strand
TGCTAACAGCTTATAGCCAACAGCTTATAGCCAACAGCTTATAGCCAACAGCTTATAGCCAACAGCTTATAGCTAATCTTTGATGAGGTGAAACATGTCGAATAAGCCGGTTCGTGTGCTGCATTTTGCGGATGCGCATATTGACATAGCCAATTATGGGCGGCATGATCCGGGCAGTTTGCTGCCGGTGCGGGTGATGGATTTTTTGGCTTCGCTGGACCAGATTGTGGAAACGGCCGTTACCGAAAAAGTAGACCTCGTGTTGTTTGCCGGGGACGCCTATAAGGACCGCAATCCACAGCCCACTTTCCAGCGCGAATGGGGGCGGCGCATCATGCGCCTGTCGGCGGCGGGCATTCCCACCCTGCTGTTGGTGGGTAACCACGACGTGTCGCCGGCCACCGGGCGGGCGCACACCTTGCAAGAATTCAACACCCTGGGCGTGCCCCACGTTTTTGTGGCCGACACCATCCGGCTCTTTGACGCGGCGGAATTGGGCGCGCCGGTACAGGTGATCAGTGTGCCCTGGGTGTCCTACAGCCGTCTGGCGGCGATGGGTGTGGCCCAGGATTTGTCGCGGGAAACCATCTTTGAAGAGGCTGAAAACATGGTAGGGGAGCGGGTGGAAGCGCTCATTGCGCAGGCGGACCCCGACCTGCCGTTGATTTTAACGGCCCACGCCAGTGTGCAGGGCGCGGTGTATGGCAGTGAACGGGCGGTGATGCTGGGCAGCGAACTGGTGCTGGGCGGCAGCCTGGTGCGCGATAAACGTTTTGATTACGTAGCGTTGGGCCACATCCACAAGCATCAGGCTTTGTCGGTGAAGGGCACACAGCCGCCCATCGTGTACCCCGGCTCCATTGAACGCATTGATTTTGGCGAGGTCAATGAGCGCAAAGGGTTTGTGATGGCGGAAGTGAGCCGGGGGCATACGGACTGGGATTTCGTGTCGCTCAAAACGCGCCGTTTTCTGGACATCAAAATAGACACGGCCGATGCCGACACCTTTATGGCCGACATCATGATGCAGCTACCGTCGCCCGATAAGGTAGCGGGGGCGGTCTGCCGGGTACAGTTGGCGTATCCGCGTGATTGGGAGCCGATGCTGGACGAGAAGGCGATCCACGATTATTTTGCGGCAGCGCTGAGTGTGCAGGTGCAAAAGCACCGGCAGGCGGAAAAGCGCGCGCGCTTAGGCGATACACTGGCGGTGGAGGAGCTGACGCCCCAGGAACTGCTGAACACCTATTGGCGGACGATTGGCCTGGACGAAGAGGAAGCGGCGGTGATGCAGGGTCTGGCGGCGGAGGTGTTGGGGAGTGGGGGAGAGTGAACGGTAAACAGTGAACAGTGAACGGTAAACAGTGAACGGTAGACTGTACACTGTACACTGCACACTTCACTTCCCTGCCGCTGCCTCATCCACCAGCCAGGTGATGGTTCCGTTAGTGGGTTGGATGCGTTGAGCGGGCCAGGTTTCGGGGGAGTCTTGATGGTTTAGGACGGCGGCCAGAGCGGCCGCTTTTTTTGCGCCGGTGACCAGGAAGAGGATGTGGCGGGCGGCGTTGAAGACGAGGGGGGTGAGGGAGATGCGCCCGGCAGGACGGCCGTTATAGTCAGCCGTCACGGCGATGACGGGCTGGCTTTGTTCGGCCGCCGGGATGGGTCCGGGGAAAAGAGAGGCGGTGTGCCCATCGCTGCCCACTCCCATGAGGGCCAGGTCCAGAGTGGGCAGGGTTTGACCGGGCAGGGCCAGTTGTTGCAGTTGCTGGGTGTAGTCGGCAACGGCCGTTTCGGGGTCCAGTTCCCCTTTGGCGCGATGAATATTTTGGGGTGGGATGGGGATGTGGGCGAGCAGCGTATCCCAGGCCAGTTTATAGTTGCTGCCGGAGTCGTTGGGCGGTACCAGGCGCTCGTCACCCCAGAGAATGTGGCTGCGCTGCCAGTCGATCTGGCTGGCATAAGCAGGCGTGGCGAGCTGCTCAAAGAGCGCCTGAGGGGTGCCGCCGCCGGAGAGAGCTGTGAGGAAACGGCCGTTTTGCGCCACCGATTCGTTCGCCGCCTGGATAAATAATTCAGCCGCCGCCGTGATCAAGTCAGTCTGATGGGAAAAGATGCGCACTGTTTGTTTGTGTTTCATATAATCCTTTTCCCTCTCCCCAACCCTCTCCCAAAGAGCGAGGGAGCCGGTTTCCCCTCAGATACACACACTCCTGCCCCCATAATGCAGATAGCCCTCTCCCAAAGGGCGAGGGAGCCGGGTTCCCCTCCCGCCGGGAGGGGATTAAGGGGAGGGCTAATTCTCAAAAGCGTAATATGCCGCGCCGTATAAGGCCGTTTTGGGATTGCGGATGACGTGGACCGGCATATTACGCATCAGGTCAGAGAAGCGGCCTTTGCGGCTGAAAACTTCCATAAAGCGCGGCTTTTGCAGCTCGGAGAGGATGCGCGGCGGCATCCCGCCGCCCAAGTAGACGCCGCCGGTGGACAGCACTTTGAGCGCCATGTTGCTGGCTTCGTCGGCCAGAATATCCAGGAACAGTTCCAGGGCAGCCACGCAGATAGGCGTCTTGTGTTCAATGGCGGCCTGCACGATAACGGGGGTGGGATCAATGGCTTCGGCCAGTTGTTTTTGCAGCCATTCAGGTTCCTGGAAACGGCCGTTGTGTTTGATGCTGGCATAAAGGTTGGGGATACCGCTGCCGGAGCAAACACGTTCCACGCTGACGTGATCAAATTGGGTCAGCATGTAGACCAGCAAATCAACCTGATCCGGGTTGGTGGGACCAAAAGAAACATGTCCGCCTTCCGACGGGTGGGCCTGGTAGCGTTCACCGTTCCATACCAGGAAGGCTTCGCCCAGACCGGTGCCTGGGGCGATCACGGCTATAGCGCCCTGCGTTTCGATGACGCCTTCGTTAAGCGTCACCAGGTCTTCGCCGTTGAGATGCGGCACGGCGCTGGCGATGGCTTCCAGATCGTTGAGCAAATGGACATGAGGGAAGTCGAAGGCTTTCTGGATGGCGGCCTGGTCGATAATCCAGGGCAGGTTGGTGATGTGGGCGCGCCCTTTCACCACCGGACCGGCGACGCCAAAGCTGGCGCTGGTGATGGATTTGGGATTATCCCGCATAAATTCGTAGATAATGGCTTCGAGTGAGTCGTAGTTTCGATTTTGGAAGACCACTTCCACGTCTGGTTGTAAGGTGTCTGAGTCGGTTGAGAATAGGGCAACGGCCGTTTTGGTGCCGCCAATATCGCCTGCGAGTAACATGGTTTACCCCTCTTTT
>JAWOGU010000151.1:0-9976 GCA_046496595.1 Chloroflexota bacterium | reverse complement strand
GGCGTATTGGGCTGCGGCGGCGCGGTGCATGCCCAGGGCCGCCGCCTCTTTGCCCGCCGCGCGCGCGTAGGTCAACACCGCTTCCCGGTCGCCGGCGGCGGCGGCGTGATGGGCCAGCCGGGTATGGTCGTTTTGGGTGAGGGGAAAGGTTTTCAGCTCATCCAACGCAGCCTGATGCAAAAAGATGAGTTGATGAGGTGGAATGGCGTCCAGGATAACCTGCCGCGCCAACTCATGGCGGAAGGTGAGTAAATTGCCGTGGGCCAGTAACATGCCCACGTCCAGACATTCACTGATAGCCCCGGCTTCGGCGCGCATGACGGCCGTTACCAGCCACGGCTCAATGCGCACACCAATAACGGCCGTGGCGTCCAGCACGGCCCGCCCAGACAGCGACAGCCGGGCGGCGCGCGCCAACACCGCATCGCGTACGGTCAGTGGCACGCCTGCGCCGCCGGCCGCCAGCAGTTCCGTGAGGAAAAATGGGTTGCCGCCGGTTTGTTGATAGAGCGCCGCCGCGTCTAACGGCCGTTCACCAATCAGGCGCTGCACTCCCGGCGGGGTAAGCGGCGCCAGGGCAATGCGGCGCGCCGCCGGCGAGGTCGCCAGATCGCCCAACAGCAGGCGCAGCGGATGCTGTGGACTCAGCTCATCGTCGCGAAACGTAACTACGATCATGGAGGACGTCTGTTGGATGCGCCGTCCCAGGTATTTCAGAAGATCCAGCGTGGCTTCGTCGGCCCAGTGGATATCTTCAATGACGACCAGGGTGGACTGCGCATGCAATTCTTGCAGACAGGCGGAAAAAATGAGGGGCCGGGCCGCTTCCTCGCGCAGCAGACGGGGCAGGTCGCCCTGCGTTTGGGGGGCGATGTCGAGCAGCGGCCCGAGCGGCCGGGGCGTGAAGAGGGCATCGCAAGCGCCCCGCAGCAGGCGCGGCGGGTTTTCCTGGCGGCGCACAAAGGTTTCGACCAGGGTGGTTTTGCCCATCCCGGCTTCGCCGCTGACGAGGACGAATGCACCGGCAACGGCCGTTTCACGCCAGGCCGCGTTTAATTCTTGTAGAGGAACGTCTCGATCTATGAATTCCATACATCGACCATCGTTTGGCGGTGATGGGCGGGGATGTGGGCGACAAAGGCGCCAGAGGATGGTTATAGGATACCATCAGATGTTGTTGGCGGCACCTCCACCGACATCCCCTGCAATGAGAAAACGTAGACCGGAGCACACTTTCCAAGTTAACAAACTTCAGTAAATCCAAATGAAACCAGCTCTTTCGCTGCAATCGCTGAACCGGTTATACATTAGCCAGGGTGGTGGGCGCCACCAAGCGTTCGGCCGTGAAACAATCCGTTATTAAGATATTGACCCAACCGCCGCGTAACGCTCCCCGGATAGCGTCGTGTTTGCGTCGGCCGCCGGCCACGCCAACCGTCCTATCGGCCCGGTGAAGCTGCTCCAGCGACATAGAGACGACCCGGTTATCCAGCGACGTTTTCACCGGACGGCCGTCTTCGTCAAAGAAGCGCAGCAGAATGTCACCCACTGCCCCCTGGCCGCGCAAAATGTCTTGTTCCTCATCAGTAAAAATGTTGCCGCTGTCGGCCAACAACTCAGAAGGTTCCACTGCGCCAATCCCCACCAGCGCCAGGCTCACCTTGTCGAACAGCGCCATGGCTGCCTGCACATATTGGTCCTGCAAAAAAACTTGCAGCGTGGCCTCCGACCCCACCACCCCCGGCGCGGGTAAAAACGTCGCCGCACCATTCACCAATTTGGCAAAGCGGCCGGTGAGTCGGGCGGCATGAATTTCAGCCGCCGGATTGCCGATGCCACCCAAAATTTGTACTACCTGGACGCCGCCCTTTCGCGGCGTCTGGTGCATGGCGTCCACCAAAGCCAATAAAGCGGCGCTCCAAGAGGAAAGGCCAATCACTTCGTCGGGTTTAATGGTGGATTCCACGTAGTAGGCGGCCGCCGCGCCTACATCGCGCTGGATGATTTGCTCGTCGTCGCGCACGCAGTCCACCACAATGGCGTCGCGCAAGTTGTACGTGGCGATAAGCTGCTCTTCCAGGTCCGTATAGACCCCATGCGGTACGCTGACCGAGATGCGCACAATGCCTTCTTCCCTGGCACGGTTGAACAGGCGAGAAATGGTCGCCTGTGACAAACCCAGTTGTTGAGCAATTTCGGCCTGGCGCATGTTGCGTTCATAGTACAGCCGCGCCACACGGGTCATCAAACGTAGTTCATCAATTCGAGTCATAATGTTTTCCTTTTGGAAACGGTTTTTGAATTATTTGCGACGCTGAATATTTATGCAAATTGTCTTGACAAGGCTTTGCGGATCATGTAATCTATCCATATAAGAAATAATATCATACATTGAATAATTATTCAATAACGATTAACTACCAAATATCGTCGTTAAATAAAGCCACAACATTGAGAATGTGAGATGCCCAAATCAATCTCCAAAGAACTTGAACTAAAGTCAATTCAATATCGCAGGAACGTCCTGACGATTATCAAACAGGCGAATTCCGGTCATACCGGCGGCAGTCTGTCGGCCGTGGATATTCTGAATGTTTTATACAACTATGTCCTAAACGTCTCGCCGGAAAATTTTCAGGATCACGACCGAGATCGTTACATTCAAAGCAAGGGGCATTCGGTGGAGGCGTTGTACGTGGTGTTAGCCGACAAGGGCTTCTACCCGACGGCGGCCCTGGACACGTTAAATCAATATCAGTCCCATTTTATCGGTCATCCCACACGCAAGGTAAATGGCGTGGAGCAGAATACGGGCGCGTTGGGGCATGGGTTGTCCCTGGCGGTAGGCACAGCCTTGGCCGCAAAGAAAGACGGCCGTTCCTACCGCGTCTTTACCCTTCTAGGCGATGGCGAACTGGAAGAAGGCTCTAACTGGGAAGCCTCGATGAGCGCCGCTCACTATGATTTGGATAACCTGGTGGTGATTGTTGACTACAACGGGCTGCAAATTACCGGGCCGATAGAGACTGTAACAGGTATTACTAACCTGAATCAGAAATTTACCGCCTTCGGTTATGCCGTGCGTGAGGTGGACGGGAACAACATCCAGGATTTGATGGCAATTTTTGACCAGCTTCCGTTTGAACCAGGTAAACCCAGTCTTATCCTGGCGCACACCACCAAAGGGAAGGGGATCAGCTTCATCGAGAATCAGGTTGATTGGCATCACCACGTGCCTACCGACGCCGAATTTGCCACGGCAATGGGTGAATTGGATATGGCCGAGCGAGCATGGGGAGCAAACAATGGAAACCGGTAAAGCGAACCTGGAAGTATTTGCCGAAACATTACTTAAACTGGCCCAGGCGGATCGCAACATTCTGGTTGTGACCAGCGATTCACGGGGATCCGGTAAGCTGACCTCCTTTGCCAAAGCGCTGCCGGATCAAATTGTAGAGATCGGTATTGCCGAACAAAATCTGGTAGGCGTATCGGCCGGGCTGGCTTCGGCCGGCAAGAAGGTGTTTGCCGTGTCGCCAGCCTGTTTTTTGACGGCGCGGGGATTGGAACAAATCAAAAACGACGTGGCTTATTCGAATAATCCGGTGAAGGTGGTGGGCATCAGCGCCGGGGTGAGTTATGGGGCGTTGGGGTCGACCCATCATTCGCTGCACGATCTGGCGGCGCTGCAAGCTATTAACAACATTGACATTGTGGTTCCGGCGGATAACTTTGAGACGCGGGCTGTGATTGAAACGGCCGTTTTCCACCCCCGTCCACTCTATATCCGCTTTGGCAAATCAGCCATGCCCCACTTGCACACACCAGATACCCGGTTTGAAATCGGCAAAGCCATTATTCTCTCCGAAGGCCGCGATGTGACCTTTATCGCCATTGGCGAGACGGTGGCGCGGGCGGTGCAGGCCAGCCGCCTGCTGGCCGAACAGGGCATTTCCGCCGGGGTGATCAGTATGCACACCCTGAAGCCGTTGGACGAAACGGCCGTTCTCCAGGCCGCCCAACACACCCAGGCCATCATCACCGTCGAAGAACACAGCGTCTATGGCGGTCTGGGCAGTACGGTAGCGGCCCTGCTGATGCAAAACCGTATGAACCTGCCCTTCAAAATCGTAGGCATCCCCGACGAGTACACCGTCACTGGGAGCCAAAACGAGATTTTTGCCCACTACGGCATTACCGGCGACGGCCTGGCCGCCACCGCCCAGCACCTATTGGCTGATCCGCAGATTACGCAAATTAATCATTAAGAAATCTGCGGATCATTTCTGGAGACTTTGTGAAGACGATTCTGGCAATTGACCAAAGCACTTCGGCCACGAAGGCGATATTGTTTAATGAACGGGGTGAACTGCTGGACAAAACGGCCGTTTCCCACGCCCAACATTACCCCCAACCCGGTTGGGTGGAACACGACGCGGCCGAAATTTACCGCAACACGCGACAGGCCATTGCCGATCTATTGGCGCGCAATCCAGAACAGCAAAATAACCTGGCCTGCCTCAGTCTCACCAATCAGCGCGAAACCATCGTCATCTTCGACAAAGCCAGCGGTGAACCGCTGTACAACGCCATCGTCTGGCAGTGCCGCCGGGGAGCGGCTGTGTGCGCAGAACTGGAAGCCGCCGGTCACGGCGGCTGGATCGGGCAGCGCACCGGTCTGAAAATCGACACCTATTTCCCCGCCTCAAAACTGACCTGGCTTTTCAACCAACGGCCAGACCTGCGCCAAAAGCTGGCGTCCGGTGAGGCGCTGTTGGGCACGATAGACACGTACTTAATTTACCGGCTGACCAACGGCCGTTCCTTCGCCACCGACCAGACCAACGCTTCCCGCACCCTGTTGTTCGACATCCACAAACTGGCCTGGGATGCGGACCTGTGCCAATTGTTTGGCGTCCCCCAGTCAGCGCTGGCGGAAGTGCGCGACAGCGATGCTTCCTTTGACGAGACGGACCTGGATGGGCTGCTGGCACATCCTTTGCCCATCGTCGGCGTGATGGGCGATTCGCAGGCGGCGCTTTTTGCCCAACGCTGTTTTGTGCCCGGCAGCGCCAAAGTGACGTTTGGCACGGGTTCGTCGGTGCTGCTAAATATCGGTCGAGAGGTAACTTACTCAGACAATGGCCTGGTAACGGCCGTTGCCTGGGTGCTCAACGGCGAGCCAACCTACGCCCTGGAAGGGATCATCAACTTTACCGGCGCGACGATTGCCTGGCTGCGTGACCAACTGAGATTGATTGAATCGGTTGAAGAGACGGAAGCGTTGGCAACGGCCGTTCCTGACAATGGCGGCGTTTATTTTGTGCCCGCCTTTGTTGGACTGGGTGCGCCGTATTGGCAGCCCGCCGCCAAAGCTGGGATTTTGGGCCTGACGCCTGGAAGTAACAAAAACCACGTAGTGCGGGCTGCGTTAGAGGGCATCGCCTACTGTATACGCGATGTGCTGTTACTCATGGCTGAGGATGCCGGCGTCATCTTGCAGCATATCCATGCCGATGGCGGGGCTACAAATAACCGTTTCCTGATGCAGTTTGTAGCAGATATGACGCAGCTCACAGTGCGCACATCCGTTTTGCCGGAACTCTCGGCACTAGGGGCGGCATTGGCCGGTCTCCTCGGTCTTGGCATCTATCAATCCACGGATGACATCACAAATTTAGCGAAACATCATGTTGATTTTGAGCCAAAACTCGATCCTGCGGACGCGGACAAGGCTTATGCCGGTTGGCGGCAAGCAGTAGCAAAAATATTGTTAAAACCTGAATAAACTTCATCAAGGGAGAAGAAAACGATGAGGAAAGGAGCTGTTTGGGTAAGTATTTTGCTCATACGAATGGTTTGCAGGCTGACAGGGTTCGTATTACCCAATACGAGGATAAGACTATGAAACCAAAAGCATCATCCATCATTATTACAGTAGCCATCCTTCTATTGCTAGTTCTCGTTGCACGCTACGGTTTTACCGTCGTCACCATCGAAGAAGCCGCAGAAACGGTTCAAAGCGAAACGTTCGATCCCGTTGCCTACGTGGATGGAATTTGGGACTCGCAGTTGATGCCTGCTTTCAATGACAGCGCTGTGGCGCTCTCCCAAATTCTCTCGGAAATGGAGCCGGATGCCAGCGGCGCAGCCGCCAAGGAAGAATTGACTGGCATTGCCAATCACTACGGCCTGATTACTGAAGGCGAGGCGCATGTCTACATGGTGGAAGGCAGCGGCACAATCACAAGCGTCGATGCCGAAACCAGTCTGGGAACGGCAGAAGTGAAGCTTGATGGCTACGACGGTCCCATTAAAGTGCAGCTCTATATCGGCGGCCGCATCCCCAGTGACAACACCTCGGTGCGTGATGCGGCCGGCTTCATTTCATTTGGTGATTTCAAAGAGCAAACCGAATATGGGAAAGTGTCAACCGAAATCAATAAACGTGTTCTCTCTTCCGTACTCAGCGACCTTGACCGGGATAACCTGGTCGGCAAAACCATATCGTTCAAAGGCGCTTTCACCATCCGCACGTTCAACCTGCTTCAAATCGATGTGTCCGAAATCAATATTGTGCCGGTGGAACTCGGTCTAGGAGGATCATGATGCCTGATCCGACACCCCATCTTGATGCGGGAACACCGGCCCTGAGCGCTGTGGAAACGGCCACTTCGACTATGCTCAGTGCAGGCGTTTCTGGCAACATCATCCTCACCGCCGAACACATCACCCAAATTTACCCGGGGACAGTGGCGCTGGATGATGTGTCATTCCATGTGCGCCAGGGCAAAGTCAACGTCCTCATTGGCGAAAACGGCGCGGGCAAATCCACCTTGATGAAAATCCTGGCCGGAGTGCAGCAGCCCACCAGCGGCAAAATTCTGCTGGATGGCCATGAAATCAAGCCGCGTTCCCCGCTCGAAGCCACCCGCCTGGGCATTGGCATGGTTTTCCAGGAGTTGAACCTGTGCGACAACCTGAGCGTGGTGGACAACATTTTTCTGGCTCGCGAAACGACCCGCAGGGACGGCCTGATTTCACGCCGGTCCCAAAAAGAACGCGCCGCCGAACTGCTGCGAAAACTTGAGCAAAACATTGACCCGGATGAACTGGTCAGCAATTTGCGCATTGGCGAACAGCAAATTGTGGAGATTGCCAAAGCATTGGCGCAGGAAGTGCGTATCCTGATCATGGACGAGCCAACCTCCGCCCTGAGCGCCGCCGAAGTAGAAGTCTTGTTCCGCGTCATTGAGGAACTCAAAGCACACGGTGTCGCCATCATCTACATTTCGCACAAGCTGGAAGAACTCACGGTAATCGGCGACTACGTTACCATCCTGCGCGATGGACGCAAGGTTGCCGAAGAAGAAATCAAAAACATAAACGTCACCTGGATGATTGAAGCAATGGTGGGGCGCAATCCCGCCACCTTGTTCACCCGCAAGGAACGCGAGTTGGGCGATGTGCTGCTCAAAGCAGAAAACCTGACCCTGCCGCGTACTGGCGGCGGCTATCTGCTAGACCATGTTTCATTTGAACTGCGCCAGGGCGAGGTGCTGGGCTTTTACGGACTGATGGGAGCTGGTCGCTCTGACCTGTTGGAATGTCTCACAGGAGCGCGTCCACAGGCAACCGGAAACGTCTGGCTGGATGGAAAACCAGTGGCAGCCACCACCATTTCCGGCCGCATCCAATCCGGATTTGTGCTCGTTCCCGAAGATCGTCAACGGGATGGCATTGTGCCCACGCTCTCGGTCATGGACAACATGCTGCTGGCCAGCCTGAAAAAGTACCTCAAGTGGATTTTCCTCGCTCCCTCAGAGGAAAAGTCCGCCGCCAATTCACAAATCAAAAATTTATCCATCCGCGTAGCCAGTTCGCAGCAGCCAATCACGTCCCTCAGCGGCGGCAACCAGCAAAAGGTGGTGGTGGCAAAAGGATTGCTGACTCACCCCAAAGTGCTGCTGCTCGACGAACCAACACGCGGTATCGACGTGGGCGCAAAGTCAGAAATTTCTGAAATCATCAATCAACTGGCGGAGCAGAAGTACGGCGTCATTTTTGTCTCGTCAGAGCTAATGGAAATACTGGCAATGTCTGACCGGATTCTGGTCATGTCGAAGGGGAAAATAACGGGCGAATTTACACATCAAGAGGCCACTGAAGAAAAACTAGTCGCTGCTTCAGCCATTGGTCATGGCCCATCAAACGGAGGCACTATTAATGAGTCATGAAAACAACACGAACCCGGCGCAAATGAATAAGGGGCGCCGCATTACCAAAATCGATGTGCTTCAGTTTTTGTTACGCGGCCGGGCGTTTATTGCGCTGATTCTGGTAACGGCCGTTTTCGCCTTACTATCACCGCAATTTCTGACCTCAGCCAACCTGGTCATCATGTCCAAGCATGTGGCCATCAACGCCATTCTGGCAATCGGCATGACCTTCGTCATCCTCACCGCCGGTATTGACCTCTCCGTCGGCTCCATTGTGGGCATGATCGCCATGATCGCGGGCCTGCTAATCAACGAGGGCATCATCCTGCCCCAGTTAGGCATCATCATCTATCCCCATACCTGGACAATCTTGCTCATCGCCCTCGCAGTGGGAACCCTGGCCGGCGCCACCAGCGGTTACATCATCACCCGGTTTAACGTGGCCCCCTTTATTGCCACCCTGGGCATGTTATATGTGGCGCGTGGCATTGCTGGTTTGCTAAATAACGGTTACACCTTCCCCAATTTGGTGGGTCGTCCAGAGTATGGCAATACCGGGTTCGAAATTCTGGGAGCGGGCGATTTTCTGGGAGTTAACTACTCCATCTGGCTCATGATAATCATCACCCTTGTGGCCCACATCATAACCAAACGCACACCGTTTGGCCGTCATGTGTACGCTATCGGCGGCAATGAACGGGCTGCCGAACTTTCAGGCGTGCGCGTTTCCCGAACCAAGATCATTGTCTACAGCATCAGCGGTTTCTGTGCGGCAATGGTGGGTCTGATTATCGCTTCACAGTTGGTGGCTGCTCATCCCCTGACGGGTAACACCTTTGAATTGAACGCCATTGCCGCCGTTGTGCTGGGCGGCACTTCGCTGGCCGGCGGACGTGGCAACATGGGCGGAACTTTAATTGGCGCGTTTGTCATCGGCGTGTTGAACGATGGCCTGGTGATGATGGGCGTTTCCTCATTCTGGCAGCAGGTAATTAAAGGGGCTGTCATCGTATTGGCTGTCATTATTGACCAGGTTCAGGCACGTATGCAGGAACGGATCGCGCTGCAAAAACAACAAGAAATACAATGATTTAGGGTCAAAAATACCCGAGGACAACCCTCTCGGAAAGGAGTTTCTATCGGATAAAAAAGTCCAAAAATTTATCGTCTTTTTGTGCAAATGTTTACGGAAACAATATTTAGGAGAAGAAAATGTCTATCAAAAGGTTTGTCGTTTTTCTAAGTCTATTTGTAGTCCTGAGTATGCTGCTTGGCGCCTGCCAGTCAGCCCCCGCAGAAGTACCAGCGCCTGCCGCAGAGGAAGCAGCGCCAGCTGCCGAAGAAGCAGCGCCTGCCGCGGAAGAAGCGGCCCCAGTTGCAGAGGAAGCAGGTGGTTTGATTTGTGTAATCGTGCCTGGGGTAGAGAATCCGTTCTTTGGCACCATGCAAGAAATCGCGGCCGCCAAAGCAGAAGAACTGGGTTATGAAACCCTGAAACTCGTCCATGATGATGACGCCAACAAGCAGTTGGAACTGTTCGAGAGCTGCATAGGTCAGGGCGCTGTAGCGATCATTCTGGACAACGCTGGTGCTGATGCCAGTATTGCGGCTATCCAAAAAGCCAAAGATGCCGGTATTCCTTCCTTCCTGGTGGATCGCGAGATCAACGAAGAAGGTGTGGCAGTCTCCCAAATCGTCTCCAACAACTACCAGGGAGCCACCATTCTGGCCGAAGAATTTGCCCGGCTGATGGGCGA
>JAWOGU010000130.1:0-8488 GCA_046496595.1 Chloroflexota bacterium | reverse complement strand
TCCAGGTCGACATCCAGGGTCCGTTGCAGGCTCGCGTGGGCCAACTGGTCAGCTACCAGATGTCGATCACCAATCAAGGCAGCGTTCCGCTGACCGGCGTGCGGATCGTCATCACTGGTTAAATTCAACGGCTTGGTAAATTTGGCGCAAAAATTTCTGAAAGTGTAAAGCAGAAGTGTCAAGCTAACTTGAACCATGCCGAATTTTCGTCCGTGGCATTACGGAGCTGTTCAACTTCATCTTTTTGTACCTCTCTAATCGGTATAATGTCTATTTTATTAGCGCAAATTAGCCCTGGGTTAAGTTGCGCGGAAATCGCCAGGTTCGATGTTCTTGAGAGGGAAACGGCCGTCACTTATTGCACCGCAGCCCAATCTGGTTTTCAGGAAGCCAATAACGACCACGCCGTCACCCAATGCAGGGAGGCGTTGGCTCAGCTTCAGGTGTGAAAGTCATAATACCTATGTGGCAAAGAGCAGTGCCTGGTCAGAGTCATCCCCTGTCCAGTCTTCCATGCCGTCCCCAATTAGATACTTTCAACAACTAATATCAGATAACTCGACACTGTTTAAAACCCTCTCATTTTGGCTTGAAAAATGTAGTGGCCTGAACCTAAAGTAAGGACCACCTGCTCTCTCTCTTGCCGAATCCCACGAATCCCTTCTCCAGGCGTTAAAGCCTGTCCAGATTCGGTGATACTTTCAATCCTCGGCACTGGTAAATGGACAAGACCTTCACTGTTCGCCGGAATAGTCACAGCCAGTTGAAAAATATTGTTATCAAGTGTCCATCTTGATTCGATACGGCCGTATGTGGAATTAAGACTGGCTTGAGCACAGGTAAGGCCTCCACCTGGTTGGGGTTGGATGAGAACCCGTTTGTAACCAGGCGCCTCAGGATCAACTTCAATCCCGGCCACGACCTGGTACAGCCAGTCACCGATGGCTCCATAAGCATAGTGATTAAACGAATTCATACCGGCATCCTGAAAGCTTCCATCCGGCTTGATACCATCCCAGCGTTCCCAAATGGTGGTGGCGCCCTTTGTCACAGGATACAACCACGAAGGATACGTTTCCTGATTAAGCAGTTTGTAGGCTACGTCGGTATATCCGAAGCGGCTCAATACATGACACAGGTATGGGGTGCCAACAAAGCCGGTAGTGATGTGGTAATCCGTCTCTTTCACAATTTCAGCCAGGCGGGCAGCAGCAGCAGCGCGATTAGCTTCTGGAAGTAAGTTAAAGTGGAGAGCCAGCACATAGGCCGTTTGCGTATTGGGACCAATGCGTCCGGCAGGTGTCACAAACTCGGCATTAAAGGCGGCCTTTATTTTGTCGGCTAAATCAGCGTAGCGCTCAGCATCAGCGGTTTTGCCCAGTACGCGGGCCACATTTGCCAGCAGATGGGTACTGTGAGCAAAAAAGGCCATGCCAATTAGCTCATAGTTGGTTACAGGCGTAGGCAAACGATTATCTTCTCCACGATAGTCTAGCCAATCGCCGAATTGAAAATCTTTGCGCCAGATGAAATCTTCATCGGCCCGACTATTCAGGAAGTCTACCCAGCCCGCCATACTTTCATATTGCTCCTCCAGCAGGCGCGTATCACCGTAACACAAGTAGATGGTCCAGGGACAAATGACGGCCGCATCGCCCCAGGCCGCTGCCCCGGAACCACGATCATCACCCAATTCGCCAAGGCCGGTTTTGGCAATGACATCCGGCACTACATGTGGCACGCTGCCATCGACCTGGTCGGCACTGAGGTCACGCAGCCATTTAGTAAAGAAAGTCGCCACGTCCATGTTGAAACAGGCAGTGCGGATAAAAACCTGCGTGTCGCCGGTCCAGCCCAGACGTTCATCGCGCTGCGGGCAATCCGTTGGCACATCGACAAAGTTGCCTTTTTGCCCCCAGACAATGTTATGCTGCAACTGGTTGATGAGCGTGTTAGAACATTCAAAGGTACCGGTTGGTGGTGTGTCTGAATGTATGACAACGGCCGTAAAATTGTCAGGAGTAAGCTCACCCGGAAAACCCTCAACAGCCACGTACCGAAAACCCTGAAAGGTGAAATGCGGTTCAAACAGTTCATCGGCATCCGTTAAGCCTTTCAAGGTGTAGCACGTCATTTGTTTAGCGCGACGCAAATTCTCAGTATAGAGATTGCCCTGCTGGTCCAGCACCTCGGCGTGGCGTAAGGTGATGGTCGTACCCCCAGGGCCACGGACACGCATTCGCACCCAACCAACCATATTCTGACCAAAATCAAGAATCATTTCACCTTTGGAAGAGTGTAAAATACGGTCCGGTTGAATCTCCTCGTGACGACGAATGAAAGGCCCTGCCTGAGCCACAACGATTTCTTTGGGGTGATCCAGACTTCGCACACCATGCCAGTCGCTATCATCATAGTTGGCATCGTCCCAACCCGGCTTCTCCTGCCGGGCATCGTACACTTCGCCCATGTAAATGTCAGACAGTTGAATCGGGCCGCGAGTGGCTCGCCACTGCTCATCACTGCCAATGATTTCTAGCCGGCCATCAGCGTAGGTCAAGTGAAGTTGCAGCAGGAATGCTAGCCGGTCACCGTACAGGTTACGCCCACCCGTAAAGCCCATATGCCCGCGATACCATCCATCTCCCAGGATTGCACCAAGGGCGTTTTCGCCCCCGTGAATCAGGTCAGTCACATCGTAGGTTTGGTATTGCAGTCGGTAGTGGTAGCTAGTCCAGCCGGGAGTCAGCACGGCATCGCCTACGCCCTGCCCATTTAATCGCAGCTCATAGAGACCCAGGCTGGTAGCATAGATACGAGCCGTGACAAGATCGCTCTTCACGTTAAAGGCACGACGCAGCAACGGGGCCGGATGTGGTTGGCTGCTGTCTTCATCCCAATCCGGGGTAATCCAATCCACTTGCCAGTTGCTGCTGTCGAGCAAACCTATTTCCCACCAGGCCGGAGCGCTAACGGCCGTCTCGCCCTTCTCATTCCAAACCCGAACTTTCCAATAGACGCGCTGTCCGGCAGCAAGCGACGGACCTTGATAAACTACCTGGGTAGATTGGTCCGTTTCAACTTTGCCGCTGTTCCACAAAAGTCCCTGACCGATATCTAAACCAGCCTCTGATAGAGAAGCAAAAATTTGATAGGCGGTTTGATAAGCGTCACGCTGAGCGCTTTGCATCTGCCAACTCAGACGAGGTTGAAGCACATCAATTCCCAGCGGATTAATTTGATATTCACATCTTAAGTTTGAAATCGTCGTTTCAGGCATAATCAACACTTCCCTTGGAGTGTTTCACTGTTTTCATTGTCATTTGGATTAGATATAACTGCTTTTATCCCTTGATCGCGCCCCCCATCATCCCCGATACGAGCTGCCGTTGGAAGAAGATGAAAACAATCAGAGGGATAACAGTCATAACCACCACATTCGCAAAGAGAAGATTAAACTGCGAGCCAAACTGGCTGATAAAGCTAAACAGTGTCAACGGCGCGGTGACATTCGCCTCACCGGGCAGAAAATAAAGAGGCCCGACAAAATCGTTAAAGATGGTCACAGACGAGGTGACAACGACCGTTACAATGGCTGGTCGCAGGAGTGGCAGAATAACAGAGAAAAACAAGCGTACTGGAGTTGCGCCATCAATAATGGCAGCTTCATCAAGCTCCCTGGGAATGGATCCCATAAACGCACGGAAGACTAAAATGGCAAATGGCATACTATAGGCAACATCAACCATAATCATCCCGATGAGTGTCTTATAAAGGCCAATCCACTGCAGAAAGAATACCGTTGGTACAACGGCCGGTGGGATAATCAGCCCCGCCAGCATAAATGAACCGACGACCGAAGCCAGGCGGTCGCCGCGGCGCTGCATCACAAACGCCACAAGTGCTGAAAAGAGAACAATTAGTGTTACTGATCCCACCGTCAGCAATGTGCTATTCCACAACGCCAGGAACATACGGTTGTCGCCATAGGTCATAACTTCCTGGATGTTCTCAAACAGTCGAAACTCGCTGGGCCAACTGAACTGTAAGAGAGCTGCTTCCTGGCGCGTCTTGGACGCATTCAGCAAGATGAAGATAAACGGCACGACAAAGACAATGCCGAAAGTGATAAGCATAGCAGCATCTGTCAAGACACTCGTAATGAACCGGCGTACTCTCATAGCTCGAGTTCCTTGCGATTGAAGTAATTCATAAGCGGGTACACAATAGCGGTGACGATAATGAATAGAACAACGTTACCGGCCGTTGACAAGCCATAAAAGCCCGCCTGATACTGTTTGTAAATCACAGAGGTCAGCACATCCGAGGCAAAGCCAGGACCACCTCGGGTCATCGTCCAAATCAGATCGAACGTCCGTAACCCGCCGATAAATGACAGCAATATGACGGTGAATGTGGCATTGCGAGCCAGGGGGATAATGACGTGACGGACCTTTACCCAGGTTTCGCCCTCAAGCCGTGCGGCTTCAAAATACTCTTGCGGAATCGATAAGATACCCGCCATAAAAATTACTGTAGCAATGCCGACGCCCTTCCAAACATCAACCAATGCTACAGAGATTAGTGCCAGATCAGGATCACCTAGCCAGTCTGGTTGAGGCAGTCCGATAGATCCGAGAGCAACATTAATCAGCCCTGCAGATGGCTGCATAAGCATGGAGAAGGTTATTCCAACCGCGACTGTACTAACGAGTACTGGAAAAAAGGTGATACTCCTGTAAAATTCCTTGAACCGGATTTTTGAGGTAAGCAACATAGCCAATGGCAGCGAGATAATGGTTTTGAGGCCGCTGGTGAGGACGGCATAAATGATTGTGTTGATCAGCCCTGACTTGAGCGAGGGGTCATTTATGAAGGTGATGTAGTTTTCAAATCCGATGAAGGTTGCGTTGAACAGGGTCCAGCGGGTCAGGCTGTAGTAAAAGGCCATCGCCGTCGGTACCAAGAAAAACATGCCAAACACAACTGCTGCCGGAAGATAAAACCAGTTAGGGTAGCTCCGCAGGATTGCACGGGGCCGGTCAGGAGTAGTCACAGAACCTCCCTTTTATTATTTTATAAGTAGAAGTCTTCTGGTTTGTGAGGACCGACAAAAGGTACTGGCCCTCACAAACCAGGGAATATGGGGTTAAAACAAACTTATTACCAACCCGGCAGACCCAACTGCTGCGCTTGCTTCTTAACATCCTCGTCGTAAGCCGCAGCAGCTTCTTCGGCCGTCATCTGGCCGGTGGCAACGGCAACACAGAGATGCTCAAGGTTGGGACCTTTGACCGGAGAGAGGAACTCGAGGGCGGGTGCGGAATTACCGGCATCGATGTAGGCCGCGATATCCAATACGGCGAGCAGAACGTTATCAGGCAGTTCGGCTCCCTTAATGAGGTACGGGCCTGACGGTGGTACCGCCTCGTTCAGCACGGCGACGGCTTCAGGCGAGACCATGAATGCCAGAAAATCTTTGGCTACTTCCAGTTTTTCGCCGGTGGTAGTCTGGGGAATGTAGTTAGCTAATAGCATCCAGATCGTCGCCCCGTTTTTGTCGGCAGAGGGGCCGGGCTGGGCGAAGAAGCCGATGTCGTTGATCTTGTCGGGCCAGTTGGTAGCAATGGTGGGGAGTGCAAAGGAGAGCATTGGGAAATGAGCGCCCACGCCGTTGGCCAGCATTTCTAATCCTTGATCGAATTTTGCCGTAGCAAAGCCGTCCTGGTACCAGCCTTTTTCATAACCCTCTTGCAGGTATTCAAAGCCGGCCAGCGCCGCTGGGGTTGTGGCGTACTTGGCCTCGTTGGCCGTGTATTCTTGGGCAAAGTTCGGATTAGCCGCCTGAACGTTGTAATAATCGGCCAGTACAAACAACTGGGAGGTCCAGGTATCGCCGTAAGGAGCGATGACCGGCGTGATACCTGCTTCTTTTATTATCTCGTTATTAGCAGCAAATTCTTCCCAGGTCACGGGCACGCTCAGTCCCAGGTCTTCGTAGACCTTCTTGTTATAGAGGATGCCACCGCCCATTGCCGTCTGGCCCGGCACACCAAAGACCTGCCCATTCTGCGATACAGTCTGCTTGAACGCGTCGTCAACGTTTTCCATAAACGGCTCGTTGGTGAGGTCAACCAGCGTATCGGACGGATTCAATGCCTGGAGCAGTGAGCCGGCGTTGTACGAGAAAAGGTCGGTCATTTCACCGGTGGCCAGGCGCGTTTTAACGATGTTGTCACCATCGCCGCCCCCTGGCCGGTTCTCAATATTAATAATCACGTTGGGATGCATTTCCATATACGCATCAGCAAGCGCATGTGCCCACAGTTGGTCAGTCTCGACTTCACCGACGAGATAAGTCAGCGTGATGGGTTCAGGGGCATCCTCAGCAGCTTGGGCAGCCTCGGCTGCGGCTAAAGCAGCTTCGGCTTCAGCTTTGGCTGCTTCTGCCTCAGCCATCGCTTCTTCAGCGGCAGCTTGGGCAGCAGCTAACTCTTCTGCGCTGGCATCAGCTGCCGCTTCTGCTTCGGCCTGGGCAGCAGCAGCGGTTGCTTCAGCCGCCTCTGCCCTCGCTTCTGCTTCTTGAGCGGCCTGGTTGGCTGCATCAATGGCTTCAGTATCGACCTCTGGTGCGCCTGCACAGGCAGCAATAAGAGCTATTAAACCAATCAACAACATTAGCAAAAATAGTTTTTGCTTTATCATTGTTCTTCTCCTTGAAAAAATTGAGTAAAACTATCAATGAACTACCAACAGTATTTGGTCGACTAGCAGAGTTCTTGAGAGGTTTGTCAAACTGATGCCCTTCCTGTATGATACAAAAAGGGTGGCAAATAACGTTGTCCTGATTTTAAGGGCAACATTTTTTGCTAAGTCCTACCTCCGGGAGATCCCATCGTCTGCCAAGATAGCTGGTATCTCCTTTTTTTATCCGAAATAGTCGCACCACATCTTCACCTGCCAAATTTTTTTCCAGGCATTGTTATTACTGAAATCAAATCATAATCACCTCCATGGGCTGGAACCATCTTCACTTTATTAATGTGAAGCGGGGCCAGTTGATTCACGAACAATTAGATGAGGAGGAATGCTTGTTTTTTGGCGAGGCAGATTGGGATTATTAATACGGGTCAATAGTTGCTTGACCGCTTCTCGTCCCACTCCGATGGAGTCTTTAACAACAGTTGTCAGACGGGGTACAAGGTAATTGCTCATGTGAACCCCATCAAAGCCAACCAATGAAAGATCTGCAGGAATATGCAACCCAAGATCTGCGGCAGCCCGCAGCGCACCAATAGCCAAGAGGTCATTAATTGCAATCAAAGCTGTGGGCCGCGCAGGGAGTTTTAAGAGCTGGAGGGCAGCCTGGTAACCATCCTCAATAGTCGGCCCGCATTTGGCAATCAGTTCTTGATCTACCGGTAGGTTATTTGCCTGAAGCCCTTCCTGGTACGGCAGCAAACGGTCTTCAGCCAGTACTGGGGATGACACACCATAAATCATCCCAATCCGCCGATGCTTTAATGACAGCAAGTAGGTCATGACCTCCTGGGTTGCTACCCGGTAATCGGACATCACGAGGTCCACGTCATAATCAACATTGCGATCACTGATCTCTACAATAGGGAGCCGCCGCTTGTGCAGCCACGCAAAAATCTTTTTGGCTTCTTGCGATGTATCGATAATTGATCCCATCAAAATCAGTCCGTCAATCCGACGACGTGACAGGTTTCTGAAGATTTCTTCTGCATATTGACTATTGAGGGCGATGCTGGACAAAAGTAAATTATAGCCAGAGGCTCGTGCTTCTTGCTCTACACCCTCGGCGTGTTCCCAAAAGTGAGGATTACGGACATCGGGGACAATTAAACCAATGGTATGTGTATCGCCTGACCGAAGGGATTGGGCGCGGGCATCCGGCACATAGCCCAGATCCTCTACAGCAGCCAATACTCGTTGGCGAGTTTCCTCAGAAATGGGTACCCGGCCATCAGTCAGGCCATTGACGACGTATGAAACTGTAGCTCTTGAGACGCCTGCTAGGCGGGCTACATCAACTTGGGTCGGTCGTTTCATGATTGTGCATCTGTGTTCTTGAAAGCCTTTATAATCAGCTTACACGTATAGATTTACACGAATCACCTTACACGTGTAAATAACTTGTATGAAGTATAGTAAATAATGGCAGTGGCGTCAATAGGGTTGAGTGTTATTCAGGTAGTGTTTGCGGTTGAAGATGGACAGCAGGTAGCCTATTTAAGCTGTTCTTTCGTGCTGAACAAGCGGGTATCGCTTAATGCTTTACTTTCCGGTAAGTCATAGGTGCTGATGGCGACCAACTTGTCCATAATTGCAGGTAGTAGCAACACAACTGCAAGGAGGACATATGTCAATCGCCATCACCCGAACTATACAAGTTCTGGAAGAAATCGTACAAGTTCTGCCTGTAGGCACGAACCTGGCTCTTTTACAGTTAATGTGGGCCATA
>JAWOGU010000128.1:0-20793 GCA_046496595.1 Chloroflexota bacterium | reverse complement strand
GTCATGGTTTCCTCGTTGTAGATGTGGACTTCGTAGGCGATGCGCGGATTGACGACGAGATCCGCCAACTGGTCGCGATGTTGTTCCGCATAGGCTGCAAAACGCACCCAGAGACGGCCAATTTCATTCTCTTCAGTCCAGCCGGGACTCAAGCGGAAAGGATCGCCGTAAAAGCTAAAGCCGACAAGGTGTAGGGAATGGTGCGTGATAAATCTTGGTTCCATAGGCGCTTCCCATTTGGGTCAGGGCGGTTTTTTAACCGCCCTGACAGTTTGGCTGCCCAAAGTATAACAAGTTTTACCGGTTAAGCCGCCTGCGCTTCTTCGTATTCTTCGTATAAACCCATGCCTTCATCCGGCAAATGGTCAATGCCCCAGTCCAGCCAGGCCGGGATGGCGGCGTCTTTGACCCGGTCGCAGACCGGGAAGTAGCCCTTGATGTCAATGATGGGCGTGTTTTCAAAGGCGTCGATGTTGCGCACCTGGACGATGCCTTTTTCTTCGTCAATGCCGGTGATGGCGCACACCGTCATGCCAACGGGATTGGGGCGGTATTCGGAGCGGGTGGCGAAGACGCCGGTGTGTTTGTCGGGGGCGTAGGGCGGGTAGCAGGTGGTCTGGCTGCGGCTTTCCGGCGTGTCCTGCTCTGTGGCCCACCACAACACGATGATGTGGCTGAAATGTTCCAACTGCTTCAAACCGGGCCGGAATGCTTCGTCGATTTGCAGATAACGGCCGTTTTCCGGGCGATGAATGGTACCGATGGGACGAATTTCAAAAGAAGGGGTAGAACCGTTGTGTGACATATGTTTCTCCTTGTTTGCACGCAGATGTTGGCCTTGCGTTTTGTTTTGATATGACACCAGGATAGGGCAGAAACGGCCGTTTCGCTTGATTCCGGTTGCGCTGCCCCAGGCAGAAAACCGCGCCCCTTTGGCCGAAAACTGACAGTTCTTGCGCTTTATTGGTTGATGACGGCAACTCGGCTAAACTCCTCGCCGTGATAGAAAATAGACCTTCTCGCTTTCGTTGGCAGTTGGTGGCCATTACCATTGGCCGCTTGTTTTTGAATACTGGATTACGCATGGTGTATCCCTTTGCGCCTGCTTTTGCCCGGGGACTGGATGTGCCGTTAACGGCCGTTTATCAAGTCATCGCCCTGCGTAATATCACCGGCTTCTTCAGTCCGCTGTTTAGCCCGCTGCCGGAACGCTTTGGCCGCAAAGTGGTGATGATGGGATCGCTGGTTCTGTTTGCGGCCGGCTGTCTGCTGGTCGTCATTTGGCCCACGTTTTGGACCTTTGCCCTGGCGATGGGCTTGTTGGGGCTGGCAAAAGTCAACTTCGATCCCGCCATGCAGGCTTACGTGGGCGATGCCGTGCCCTATGCCCAACGCGGCAAAGCGTTGTCGGTGACCGAATATGCCTGGTCGTTGGCGCTGCTCATTGGCGCGCCAGCCGTCGGTTTAGCCATCCAGGCGTGGGGCTGGAGCGCCCCGTTTTTCTGGCTGGGCGTGCTGTCGCTGCTGGCGGTGCTGTTGTTGGCGCGCATGCTGCCCCGTTTGGGCAAGCGTGGTACGCAGAGCTTGAGCTTGCGCACCACGCTGCAAGTGGTGGCGCATCATCGCGTCATCTGGGCGGCGTTTATCTACACCGTGCTGGCGCTGACGGCAAATGAAGTGTTGTTTATTGTTTATGGCGAGTGGATGGAGACGAGTTTTGGCCTGACGCTGGCGACGCTGGGTCTCGCTTCGGCCATTATCGGCGGCTCCGAAATCATTGGCGAGACGTTTGCCGGTTGGTCGGTGGACCGTTTTGGCAAGCGTCCGATTGTTATCACCCTGGGCGTGTTCAATGCGCTGTTGTACGTCATCCTGCCGTTTACCAGCGCCAGTTTAACCACGGCGCTCATCACGCTGTTTTTGTTGTTTTTTACATTTGAGGTGGCGGTGGTGGGCGGGATGCCATTGATGACGGAACTGGTTCCCAATCATCGGGCGGTGGTGATGTCAATGATTGTGGCGGCGATGTCGGTGGGTCGCACGATAGGCGCATTTGTCGGACCGGTGGTGTTGGCACGGGGTGGTTTTGTGTGGAGTGGGGTGGTGTCGGCGCTGGTGATGGGAACGGCCGTTTTCATTCTAGCGCGGTGGATTAGAGAGGCGAACACGGCTGACGATTAATGCCAATTACGATCAATTATCAATCAGTTAGAGTGACGCACGCTTCATTGCCGTGAGAGACAATCTGGAATAAAGCCTGTTCCTGGCAGCTCAGATCGCGCACAAAGCGATTAGTGGTAATCCAATCTCGCAGTTCGTCCAGGCTGGGGTTAACCAGGTTCCACTGCACAATGCTGCCATCGCTGAAACCGGAAAAAGCTGTGTCCCCGTCTGCCCCTAGTGTGATGTCGAAAATTGCATTCCCCGGCGTGCCCCATTGGCGCACAAGATCGCCGCTTGGCAAATACCACAGCCGCAGCGTCCCATCCAGTCCACTAGTCAGCATCAAACGGCCGTTTTCGCTAATCACCGCCCGCGTGCGAATGTCGTTGTGCGGGCCAAATCGGCGTAACAGATTGCCGTTCTCCAGGTCAAATTCATCCACGTACACATTGCTGCCCGTGCCATAAACGCGCTGCCCATCCGGGTGAAATGCAGCCATCGAAGATCCCGTCCCCCGTGTCTCGCCCGGCGCCAGGTAAGTCTGAATTGGCTGTCCACTGGTTAGATCCCATAGCGCCATCATGCCTGAACTGCTGCCTGCCAGGGCTGTACGGCCATCTGGCGCATATGCCACTGCCCAGGCTCCTCCCTGAATATTCAAAGCGATCTTTTGGAGCGGCTGCTGGCTGGCCAGATCCCACTCAATCAGCATCTCATCCGTGCTGCCTGTCAGCGCCCGGCGTCCATCCGGGCTGATAGCGATGGCAGGTATCCAGGCTCCGGGTGCGTGCCCGGTCAATTGTCCGATTTGCTCCAGCGTGGCAGCATTGAACACTCTATTTTCGGCCAGGATGAAACGCCCGTCTGCGGATACATCCACCTGGAAAAGGGCAGCCGCTGATACGGCTGTCTTGCTGACCTGTACTCCGCTCTGGATGTCCCACACACGCAGGCTGGTATCCCGAGAGGGAACTGACGGGCTGGCCGCTCCGGAAACTGAGACCAGCCGCTGCCCATCGGGCATCACCGCCACGTCGTAAACCATGTCGCCATGTCCCGTAAAGCGGCGCACCTCCATAGCATCTGTTAAGTCCCAGCGGATCATTTCCCCGCTACGGCTGATGGAGAAAGCTGTACGAAAATCGGGGGTAGCTGCTATGGCTGTGACATAGCCATTGTGCCCGCCTAGCCGGGCAATGGCCTGCCCCGAGGCCAGATTCCACAGGATCAGTATGCCATCTTTGGAACCGGTGAGGGCGCGCGAGCCATCCGGGTTGACAGCGGCGGTCGTTACTGCGTCGTTATGCCCTTCCAGCCGCTGCAATGTCGTTTGCGAGTCAAGATCAAACAGCGAGGACACATTGTCGTAGTAGGAACCAATCAAGACTTGTGTCCCATTTGCCAGCGGCGCGATGGTCATGGCATCGTGGCCCAATGCAGCCAGCGTGGAAAGCTGTTCGCCGTTGGTGACATCCCACAAAAGGATGTCCGATAGAACGCCCTCTTTTTCGCCGCCTCCCTGGTCGGCGATCAGCTCTAGGTCGCCGGAAGCAGCTAAAACGGCCGTGTCGCTCAGCACAAACTGCGCCTGGATAACGCCCTTTAGATGGCTCTCAAAACGCCGTACCAGTGCGCCATCCGAAAGGTCCCAAAGGAACAGTTCCCCTGGTGCGTCGAAGCCGTGCGTACTAAATGCGCCAGAAATGGCGAAACGGCCGTCTTGGCTGATGTCAACTGCTCGCACGTCGCCGCTGTGTCCCATCAGATGCAGGCGTGGGTGGCCGGTTGCCACATCCCAGGCAATGACTTGACCGTCGGCGCTGCCGCTTAACAGGGTAAGGCCGTCAGATGTTGTGGCCAGGGTGTTGACAGGAGCGGCGGAGGGGGTGAAACGGCCGTTTTCCCGTTGATACACCCAATCCCACGCCACAATCGTGCCATCGGCAAAGCCGATAAAGAGCGTTTGCCCATCCGGGCTGAGCGCCAGAGCGGAAGCCGATCCCTGAACGCCAGGGAAAAGCGTTTCCACCAGGTAACGGCGGCGTGCTCCTGGTCTGTAGGCGGCGTCAAGCAGTGTTTGCTGCGCCAACAGCGGGGGATTGTTGTTCTCGTTGGCCGCCAGCGCCAGAACCAGGGCGGTGGCGGTGTCGCCATTTTTCAGGGCAGTTTGGGCGTTGGCACTCAGGCTCAGGCTGTACGCTTGCAGCGCTGCTTGCCGCTGCTGCCAGGCAAAAACTGAAAGCAGCGTGGCGATGATCGCCGCTGCCGCCATGACGGCAGCCACAGCCCGTAGCCGCTGGCGCGAGCGTCGTTCCAACTGCGCTTCGTGGGCTTTTTGTCTGGCTTCTGCCGCCCGCCGTTCTTCCCGTGCTGTCAGGCTGGCGGCAATAAATGTTTGTTCGTTTGCTGTCAGCGCCAGGTCAGTTTTTTGCGCCCACTCTTCTAACTGCGCCATACGGGAGCCGCGCAGCAAGTAGCTGTCGTCCTGGTTGGCGCTCTGCCATTCGGCGGTATCATGGGCCAGAATCCGCTGCCAGTGCAAATCTACCTGGCTTTCATCCAGCCAGAGGGTCAGTCGTTCCCAGGCACGCAGCAGCGCCTCATGAGCAATTTCTACTGTTGGCTGGCGTGTGGCCGGATCGCGGTCAAAGGTCAAGAGCCGATTCTGACCGAATAGCTGCAAAATTGTTTCGCTGCGGGCGGCGCCGATCAAGTCGATTAATTCACTTTGCGGCAGGCGGCGGCGGGTGGGTTCGCGGTTTTCGCCTTCGACCACCAGTCGCAGAAAAGTTTGACGGGCGGCGTGCTGTGTGGGCGAGTCCAACGCCTGGAAGATGTTTTCGGCGCACTGCGCCAACGAGCCGGCAACGCCGCCGATGGTTTGGTAGGCAGCATGAGTGAGTAAACGGCCGTTGCGCTGAGCAAACAATTCGGCAAGTGTATGCTGCAACAGGGGCAGCCCACCCGGTTGAGCAGTGACCTCAGCGGCTAGCACAGCCGTCAACCCATCTTCCAAGCCCACACCCACCCGTTGCGCTGGTTCTTCGATAACCGCTGTTAACTCTTCTGGCGTCAGCGGCACGATGACCTCGGTGCGGGCTTGCAGCAGGCGACTGAAAGCCGGATGGGTGAGAGGCCGGTCGTAAAAATCGGCGCGGAGGCCAATGAACAGGTGGATCTGGCTGTGAGGATGGGTAACGGCCGTGTACAAAAGCTGCAAAAATTGCTCACGTTCTTCCTGACTGACTCCATGAGTGTACAGTTCTTCAAATTGGTCGATGGTTAATAGCAGATCCGCCCCTGGAGGCAGAATGGTGGTGGTGGCATCCAGCAATCCCCGCTTATGCCGGCGCAAGCGTTGGCTTAGATCGGGTTGGGGATCGGCGGCAATGCGCAGTAAGCCTAAGGCCAGTTCGCTGATGGGTTCACCGCCCGGCGTCATGGTGATGGCGTACCATTGTTCTGCTCCGGGCAAAGCACCCTGCCGTAGCCGAGGCAGCAGTCCGGCTCGCAGCAACGAAGATTTGCCGCTGCCACTTGGTCCTATCACCGCCAGAAAACGATTGAATGGTTCGTCGGCTTCCAGGCGGTGGAGGAGTTGGGCAATAGCAGCTTCGCGGCCAAAGAAATCGGCGGTTTCGGCTTCGGTGAAGGCGCGTAATCCTTTGTATGGATTGGGCAAAGGTGTACCGTTGGAAGGAACAGCCATATCGGGCAGCAGTCCGACGGACGGACTAACGGCGTGCTGGAGGGCGTAAGCCAGCGCCAGGGCATCTGGGTAACGCGCTTCTGGCTGCTTGGCAGTCGCTCGTTGGATAATGGCATCTACTTCGGAGTGCAAGGCGGGCAATGGTGTATTGAGATGTTTCTGGGTTAGTTCGGCGGCGGAAACAGTCTGGAAGGGATGCCGGGCCGCGAGCAGTTCAAACAAGACAATTCCTAAACTGTAAATGTCGGCGGCGGTGGTTGGCGTCTGGCCGCACAGCAGTTCCGGCGATGTGTACCCCAATGAGCTGGTGGCGTTGTCATCGTTGTCGTAGCCTGTTTGCCTGGCAAATCCGGCTACTTCCAACTGTGGTTCGCTTAGGGTAGCAATGCCAAAATCAGAGAGATAGCCGTTTTGGGCTTCATCTAGCAAGATGTTGGCCGGTTTGATGTCGCAGTGGATGATGCCGTTTTGGTGGGCTAATTGCAAGGCAGCGGCAATTTGGCGAATGAGCTGGGCTGCCGCTGCCAGCGTCCATGGTCCCTGGCGCAGGGAGTCGGCCAGGCTGCCACCTCGGAGCCAACGCATCACCAGGAAGGCGCCCCCGGGTTCGCGCCAAAAATCGTACAAAGGGACGATGTGAGGGTGTTCCAGCCGCGCTATCAGGTGGGCTTCCAGTTCAAAACGGCGAATAAATTCGGGCTGGTCTGCGTAATCGGGTTTGATAATTTTGATGGCTACGTTGCGCCCCACGCCTGGCTGAAAGGCGCTGTATACGGTTCCCATGTGGCCCATTCCCAGGCAGTCGCCTAATTCGTAGCCGCGTATGGGACGGCCGTGAGTCATATCCATTTCTGGTCGAAGTGTTTCGGTGCGGATTTGGTCGGCTAATTGTATGGTTTCTGGTTCAGGCGTTACGCCAAGCTCGGTGTTAAGCATGGTGCAGAGGTCGGTGTAGTGAGCCAGGGCTGCCCCGCGCTGGTTGGTGAAGGCCAGCAGGCGCAGTAGTTGGCGCTGGGCGTTTTCGTCCCATGGTTCTAGTTCGACCTGCCGCCGGGCGAAGTGTAGGGCGCGGTTGTATTCATGGCGGCGGTCATAGTGGGCGGCTAACTGACTGTAAACAGTGATGGCTTGCTGGTTGAGTCGTTGGCGCTGGGTTTGCAGCCAGGCATCAAATTCGTCGCATTCTTTGAGGCTGAAACCGGCAAGGAAGGGGCCTTGGAAGAGGGAAACGGCCGTTTCCGTACACGTCGCGTCAAAAAGCTTCGATTGGGGCAGGCTTTCTAGGAAAGCGTGTAGATCGACCCAAACTGAGCTGGCGGTATTGAATTGGATGCTATCTTGATTGATCAGCAGATAGGGGGGATTGGCTGTTTGGTCACGGATGGTGCGACGCAGGCTGGAAAGGGTGTAACGTAGATTGCTGCGTGCGGCGCTGTCGGGCATATCGGGCCAGAACAGAGCCGCTAACGATTCACGGCTGTGGGCGTGGCTGGCTTCCGTAGCAAGATAGGCCAGCAGCGCCCGGTCTTTTATTGATTTAAATTGGAGACTTTGGCTCCTCGCCAACTTGACCTGAAATGTACCACACAAGTAGATTTGTAATTGGGCCACGCCACACCTCCTGCCAACGGCATCTTTGACCCTATGATCCAAAGTATAACATGATTTGAGGTGGTTTTGGGATTGATGGTGCGCCGCCACGCTTTCGCCACGCTGGGTGGTTAGAGTAGGGGCAGGATTGAAGTTACAGCACGGGCGGTTTGCCCGCAAAAGACGAACGGTTTGTTTGTGCTTCTAAAGGAGGTTTAGAGCCATGAAAAAGTGTCTTGTGTTGTTGTTGGTTGTGGTTTTGGGAATGACAGCGTGTCAGGAACGGCCGTTGTCTGTGGGCGATACGTATATAGGTGCGTTGCAGAATGGAGAGACCGAGGAAATGTTAGCAGCTGTCAGCGAGAATGTGGCGTTGGTTGTTGATGGTAACCCCTTTTTCTACAATGAAATCACCGGCAAAGAAGCCATGCGCACTTACTATACTGGCGACCTTGCCAGCTCTGGATTCCGTTTTGAAGTGACCGGCGATGCTGAGGTGAAAGATAATCAGCTCACGTATCCTGCCCGCTTTGCGATGGATGTATTTAAAGAAGTTGGTGTGGATTGGGTAAGCGGAAAGGAGGTTTTAACCATTGAAGACGGCAAGGTTGTGCGAGATGTATGGACTATTGATGAATCATCGCAGGCGGCGCTGGGCGCGGCATTTGCGGCGCTAGAGCCGACGTTTGCTGATAATTTGGTCGGAGATTGGCGCTTTGAGGGCGGCGAAGGGGTGGGCAATGTCGATTTTTCTTATCATGCTGATGGCACGTATGAGATGGTGCGCTATATTGTGGACAGCGCAACGATTTGGGACACAGGGGAGTACGCGCTTGAAGGGCAAACCATCACGCTGACGACGACAGAAGATCATTATTGTGGTGTTGGCGATGTGGGGGTGTATGAACTAGCGATTACCGAGTCTGGGCAGCTTGAGAGTAATGTGGTGGATGATGTATGCTGGCGACGCTCACCACCGATTGAAGGTCCGATTTATTTATCCCCTTTAATGCCGTAGAGTTGTGGTTTTGGCGCGTTGCGCTTATTCTGAAAATCCGCACGCGCCCAAAGTGGGTAAGGCGATGGATGATGATGCCATGCGTTGGACAAAGGTGTTACCCTATCGCCTTGCCCTTATAGTGTATGGTCAATAGAACATCCGCACACCAAATTATGACTCTTCCGAAAAAAGCCTTGCAATACCAGAAGTTCAACTTTTCTTCTCGACAGAAATTTTCAATTGATGACAAAAAGTTGAACTTATTTCGGTAGACTCAATTATGACTCTGCCGAAAAAAGCTCACGCAAAGGCACAAAGGCGTAAAGTTACTCGAGAGAAAAAATCTGTGCAATCTGCGTAATCTTTGTTTTTTCGGTGCAGTCAATTATGGGTGCGGTTTAAAATTGTGTATGAGACTACAAAAGTCTACTCAAATTTAGCGCCAATCTGTATTGGCAAGACTTTTGCAGTCTGCTTTGTTACATATCATGAATATCCCTTGACCGAATAGAACACATGTGCTAATATACTCGTGCAAACATACGACCCGATTTTGCTTCAACTACTTCCTCTTTCCCCCTCTGCACAGGCCAGCGCCCTCAGGCGCTGGTCTCCTCAAATACCCCCCTCTTCTTCCCTCACCCTCCCGACGCGAAGGCGGCGTCTCCTGAAACTCAGGAGACGCCGTCTTCGTGTGGGAAGGAGTCGATTGGTCTGATAGTCCGATAGTCGGGCAGTCGATTAGTCGGACCGTTGGCCGCCGGCAGGCTTTTTGCTTTCATCCTTCATCCCTCATCCTTCATCCTTTCAATGCATCATGTCCAGCCACTTGCCATCCAGGGTGAGGTAGCGTTTGTGCAGATTGGCGGTGAGGCAGGAGTGGACGGGCAAGACGAGCAGGTAGTCGCCGATTTGCACGCGATCCAGCAGGTAGGGTTCAGCCTGTACGATGCCGTGTTCTTGGGATAAGGAGGAGATGTGGCTGGCGTCTGATAAGGCCTGCCAGCCGTTTGAAGTGAGGCGGGCTAAACGGCCGTAACATGGCGCGCCATTCGCGAGGCGCAGTTGTTCTTTGGAGAAGTGAATGGCTCCACCGTAGATCACAATTTGGCTGCGTTCGGGGTGTCTGGCGACGACAGGACAGGCGACGGCTACGGAAATATCGTCCAGGGAGCAGGCGCCGATTTGAGCTTGCATCAGGTCGTAGAAGACAAAATTGCCGGGGCGGATTTCGTCCACCCCTTCAAATGTGTCTGTGAGGCTGCAAGTGGGGGTGTCGCCGATGGAAACGGCCGTTTTTATGCCCAAATCCCGCAGTGAAATCTGACCCGCTTGCAGCCGTTCGAAGACTGTTTCATACACAGCGAGTACCTCTTTGGAACCGCGGGCAGCATAGCTGTGTCCGGCGTGGGTGAGCAGCCCCACCAGGTTGAGATTGTGAGCGCGCGTGATGGTGCGGGCAACGGCCGTTATGCCTTCGTAGTCATGCCAGTCTAAACCGGAACGATGATACCCCACGTCAATTTTAAGCCAGACGTCCACCGGGCTGGTAACGCCGGAACTGAGCTGTTCGGCGACCGGCAAAGATTCCACCAACAGGCCCAGTTTGATTTGCGCTGCCAGGTGGTTGATTTCCCGTAGTTGGCGCAGGTTGACAGGGAAGGCGATGGTAATATCCTGCCAGCCGTGGTCGGCGAAATAGCGGGCCATGTCCACGGACGACACGGTAATCGCCTCTACCCCGCGCTGGCGGAACCATTCGCCGATGGCGGCGGATTGGTGGGTCTTAAAGTGAGGGCGGAAACGCACGCCGCTGTACCGCGCTTTGGCAATCATGCGTTCGATGTTGCGCAGCGTTTTTTGCTCGTCGAGCAGCAAGGTGGGTTTGATAATGAGGGAGTCTATATTCATATTGGGGGTTAGGGATTGGTGGCTGGGGACTAGGGAGTCCCTACTCCCCAGCCTCTATTCTTCCATTTTGTGCAGTAAAAAGGGCAGGGCCAGCCGGTGCAGTCCGGCTTTGGTCACTAGCGTCATGCCCAGGAGGGTGCTGTTATCCAGCCAGCGGATTTCATCGACAATCCAGGGCCAGGGAAAGCGGCTGCCGGGCGGATAGGTGATGGTAAGGACGGAACGGCCGTTTATCCTCGACGCCGTTTCCTGCAAAACGATAGGGATGATTTCTTGCAGTTTACCTTTCCGGCGGACGATGTTCATGCCGCCGCCGTGGCTGTCGAACGTTTTGCCCTGCCAGCCGCCCAGTCCCAATGGCGCCAATCCCGGCGGCGCAACAGCGCGCAGCCAGCCCGGACCGACGAATTCAGCCTGGAAACGGCCGTTCATCTCACTTATCGCCGGTGATTCCAGCGTGTTAAACAAATCCTTAAACCGGCTAAGAGGCTGCGAATTAAGCGCCTGCGCCTGTAAACTTTCCGTCATCATACCTACCCTACCGCCCCACCCCCACGCTGCCGCCAAAGGCCGCCGACATTTCGTCGTAGATCGCTTCAATGCTGGCCTCGTCGCCCTGGTAATAGTTGCCATTGCCGTTTACCGCCAGCTCCGAGAGTACATCCTCGGCAGCGTCGCCGCCGTAGGCGATGGTGAAAATGGTGGTGTTGTTGCCGGTGGCAAAGTCTATCAGGCTGCGGTTGAACTCGTAGCGGTAGCTGCGGGTATCTTTGCCGTCGGAGAGCACGACCATGGCGTTGGTCATACTGGGCTGGGAGGTGCGCTCAATGCTCGCCGCGCCGTCGCCGATGGCGTCGAAGAGAGTTGTGTCGCCGGAGGCGTTGAGGGCGGTGATGGCATTGATGATTTTCTGGCGGTTTGGCCCGACCTGGATGCCTTCGATGATCACTTCCGGTTCGGTGCTGAAGCCGATGATGGTGAGCATGTCGTCTTCGCCCATTTGCTCCACGAACTGCACGGCGGCCAGGCGCATGTTGTCTATTTTGCTGCCGCGCATACTGCCGGAGGTGTCCAACAGCATAACCAGATTGACGTCTTTACGCGCCGTTTGCCACAAATCCTGTACGGCGTAGACGGCGGCGGCGTTAGGTTCATTGAAGATGATCGCCGGTTGGCTCAAATCCACGCCGGATTCTTCCGTTAAGGGCGGGCCGATGGGGGCGTTGTTGTTAACGGGGCGCAGGGCATGGGCCACGGCCGTTTCCTGCCCCGCCGCACTCACCAGATAATCGCGAAATAACCCGGCGGCCTCCTGCGTTTCACCGTCTGCGCCTTGATTGATACAGGCGGGATGCGTCGCCATAAACGTGCCTTCCAGCGGATAAATCGGCACAATATTGCCCTCGCTGCCATAAACCACGTCATTTTCATACATCACGGCCGCGCCCAGGTAACTGGGGCCGCGCTGGCGCATGTTGCTGCCTAAACTGGAGGTGGAGTTGGCAAACGAGGAGACCGCGCTTTCAAACGCGCCCACTGAGGCTTGCACAATTGGTTTTTGGATATCGTCGGCGGAAACGGCCGTTGTTTGACCCTGCGCCGCCTGCACCAGCGCCAGCAGCGTGCCCGCGCCCGCCCCAGACAGACCGGGATGGGGATGACTCAGGCGCAGCGCTTCGCCGTATTCGCCGCCGGTGTAATATTGAAAGGCGGAGGGGTCTTGGGCCAGGCTGCCCACGTCGAGCCAGCCCAGTGGGAAACCGGGCCAGCCCAGCGATTCGGCCATAGGCCGCCACATGCCTATCACCAGCGGGCTTTGAGCCACGCTCTGGCAGTTATTTTGGTAGCCTCTGATGCCCTGTTCGGCGGCCAGGTTGACCCATACGGGGCTGTCGGGAATCCAGAGGGCGGGGATGGCGGCGCCGCTGGCGGTCATGTCGGTGATTTGCTGGCCGGATTCCACGCCAGTGACAATGACGTAGATGGGCGTGTCATTGCTGGTGGTGGGCTTGGAGGCGTTGAAATCGGAAACGGCCGTTTGCAGCCACGGTTCCAGGCTGGTATTCGCCACTAGGTCTACCACCACAGCGTTGTTCGGGATGTCTTCACCTCCTGATTGACCAAGCTGGCAGGCCAGAGAAGCCAGCCCCAATAGGCCAACCAGCAGCCAGACAGCGCGTATATTTTTAAGAAGCGTCATAGTTCACTCCGTTTTGTGATTATCCATCTGGCTTTTTCTTCAAGCCATGTAGCTTTTGCTTTAAGCCATGTAGCTTTTGCTTTAAGCCACCTGGCTCATGCTTCAAGCCACCTGGCTCATGCTTTAAGCCACATGGCTCTTGCTTTAAGCCACCTGGCTCATGCTTTAAGCCACATGGCTTTTGCTTTAAGCCACCTGGATTATGATTCCATCCATGAACCCTCCCCTTAGTCCCCTCCCGAAGGAAGGGGAGACCGGCCCCCTCGCCCTTTGGGAGAGGGTTGGGGAGAGGGGAAACTTGTTACCGCCCCACCGTCACCAGCGTCAGTTCCACGTAGCGGTCTTCGGCCATGATATTGGGATCTTCCGTATCGCGGTGGTCTTCCGGCGGCAGGGCGGCTGCCACAATGAAGCGGGCCGGGTCGATGCCCTGCGATACGAGATAGTCCACCACGGATTGGGCGCGGCCTTCGGCCACTTCCAGGATGTCGGCTTCGGTGTAAGGCGGCGTGTTGGCCGGCCACGCCGAGGAGCCTTCCACTTCCAGGAACAGGCCGACGGATTGAGACAGGGTGGGCACGACGCAGTTGTCCAAAATACGGCGAGACTCCAGGGTTAACTCAGTTGACTCCGGCAAGAAGGTAAAGGTGCGGCAGGGCAGCACCGCCAGCGTGTCGGAGGCCGTCGAGGAGACGGAGCTTAGATCCAATTGGGGTGAAATGGAGAAGGTGTCGTTGATGGGATTGCCGCTGGGCTGCAAACTGGCCTGTTCGGCTGCCCGCAGCACAAAGCCGGTATTAATCAGGTCTTCGACGTTATCGTTGGGCACGGGCACATCTGAGGCGGCCCACACGCGGCGGGCGATGCCCAGACGGTTGACGATGGGGCGCGTGTCGCGCATGACAAAGGCGTTGTCACCCAGGTCGGCTTGCGCCACACTTTCTAACCAGGCGCGGAAGTCGTCAACGGCCGTTTCGGGATAAACAAAGGACCAGTCGTTGTGGCCCCAGGAAGCGATCTGAGCGGCGGCGGTGTCGAAGTCGGCCGTTTGCGCTTTCAACGTGTCGAACCAGGCGTTGTGGAAGTTTTGCACCAGTTCCGCTTCGTTTTGGATGCTGTTTTGGGAGGTGACAATCACGTCCATGACGATACGAAGCTGGTTGGAACTGAGCAGGGACGCGCCGCCGCTTTGTTCGGCGTCGTAAATGTCAGGTTCCCAGCCGGAAACGACGTCGGCCTGACCGCTGTTGAAGACGGCGACGGCGTCGGCGACGCTGTCTTGCGGCACCAGCGTGACCTGGGAGCGCGGGCTGAGCTGGGCGATGGAGAGCACGTAGTAGACGAAGTATTCGCCCACGCTGTCCTGGGCGAAGGCGATGCGCTTGCCCTGGATGTCGTTGATGGTTTCCACGTTGCGGCCCCAGAGTTGGTCGGCGCCGGCGCTTTCATCGACGATGGCGGTGATGACGCCGGGGCTTTTGAGGGCGACAGAGTCCAGCGTGGTGAGCAGGCAGTCCCATTGGCCGGATTTGAGCAGGGCGGTGCGCTGTTCTTCGGTGATGTTGTAGTCCGGATCTTCGTCCAGGAAGAAGGGGACGATGCCCAGGCGGAAGCCGTGTTCGATGTCTTTGCCGGACATTTGCATCTGCTGGAGGGTGAAGTAGCTGCCGAAGGCGTCGGCGCCGCAGATGTAGGTGGGCAGGCTGGCATTGGCTTCGTGGTTGGGTCCCCAGATGGGTTCGGGCGAGTCCAGGGTGGTGGTAACGGCCGTTGTGCGGGTGCTGGCGGCTGAAACGGTGCCCGCGGCGGGTACGGGGGTCGGCTCGGCGCTGGTCATGTTGTTGTAGAGGGCAAATGCGCCAAAACCACAAGCGGCAAGCACGGCAATGCCGACGATGGCGATGAAGATGATACGTGTACGATCCATTTGCATGTCTGGTCTCCTTTTTAACCCATGTCTATGGGTGTTTACGGTAAATAGTGTGGCGGGGTTGCAGGGTGATGGGATGTGGAGGTGATGGGGTGTAGAGGTGATGGGGTGAACTTGCCACCCTGCCACCCTGCCACCTTGCCACTTTGCCACTTTTAGTGATAGCCAAGATTGCTGAGGACGTCGGCGGTGGTTTGGCCGGCGAGGATGGTGAACAGGTAACGGCCGTTTTCTTCCCGGTCGATAATCAACTCCATGGCTTCAGGCAGCACGCAGTGTTTGCTGCCGCGCACGCCGCCCAGCATTTCCTGGTAAGCGCCAATGCTAAAAAAGCCGATGTACAAATCTTCCGTTTCCACGGGCAGGAAGAGCGGGGAATGGCTGAGTTTAGGCGGGTAGAGGTCGTCGCTGTCGCAGGTGATGCCGCCCAGACGCACCTGTTGGAACGGTTTGTCCAGGTGGGTGAGAGGCAGCGCAATAAAATGCTCGCCAAGCGCCCAACTGTCCGGGAAGGAACTCATGATCGAGCCGTCGATGATGTACCAGGGGTACTCGGACTGATTGTCTTTGGCAACGATGATCTTAAAGAGATGGGCGCCGTGTTCGGAGGTGGTGTAGCGGCCAAATTCGCCCATCACATCGGGTTCGGGTACGCCATAGCGGGCGCAGATTTCTTGCAGGGCGCCAAGCAGCAGACGCACGAAGGCGTGGTAGTCAAAGCTAAAGTCCAGGGTCATGGCGACCGGCATACCACCGCCGAAGTTGAAGATGCTCAAACTGGGATGGCGCTGGCGCAGTTGGGCATACAGTTCGATGCCCGGTTTGAGGTAACTGACAAAGGCGTCGGGGTCGGTGAGCTGGCTGCCGACCATGTTGTGGAACATTTTAAGGTTGAGGTTAGGAGCGGCCTGGATGTAATCGGCGGCTTTCCACAGGCTGCGGCTGTCCAGGCCGAAGCGGGAGTCGGCGTCGTCCATTTCTGTCAGGTTGGTATTGCGGCCGTAGCTTTTGGCGCGCAGGCCGACATCAAAGGTATGGCTGCTGTTGAGCAGGTCGGTGATTTCGGCCAGGTCTTCGATGACGGGAATGAGGTTGGCGTGATCGTTTTTGAGGCTGAGGATGCTGGCGGCGTACGGGCTGCCGCTGGGTTTGAAGCCGTTACAGATGATCATGCGGTCTTCAGGAATCCGCTGGCGACGGATCATGAGGCGGGCGATGTCAACGTCGATGGTGGAGGACATTTCGTGGTGGGCGCCGGCGCTGAGGGTGGTGCGGATGACTTCTTCGGCGGCGTTGGCTTTGGAGGCGTAGGTGTAGTGGAAACGGCCGTTATAACCTATCTCCGCACTGACTTCGGCAAACACCTGGTTCATAGAGGCAATCTGGCGGCGGATGAGCGGCAGGTAGACAATTTCCAGCGGACTGGGCATGGTGCGGGTGAAGCCCTGCTGGTCGCCTTCCAGGAAGAGGTTGGCGAGGTCGAGGTCTTCAAAGTGTAAACGGCCGTTTTTGGCTTGCAAGTAGCGGTTGAACTGGTGATTTTCGGGAACCGGCTGGCTGCTTTCCCAGCCGATGATGGGGTGAGTCATAGGTGTGTTTTCTCCTGTAAAGTTAGCGAGAGCATTTATTATAGTCTATTTGGTTGTGGCTGGGAAAATTTGGGGGAACGGCCGTTTTTATTCCCCGTTGGGTTGGGGCAGACAAAACCAGAAGGTACTGCCCTGTCCGGGCTGGCTGTCTACGCCCACTTTGCCGTCGCATTTTTCCACGATGCGGCGCACGATAGAAAGCCCCAGCCCTTCCCCGCGGGCGCGGGTTTGCTGGAGACGGGTATGGGCTTTGAATAGTTTTTCCTGGTCTTCCGGGGTGATGCCTTCGCCATTATCCCGTACCCAATAGCGAACCATGCCGTTGGGGCAAAGATCAGCGCCGAGATAAAGGATCGGTGGGTCGCCGCCGTATTTGAGGCCATTGCTGATGTAGTTGACCCAAACTTCTTCAATCCAGGAGGGGTAGCCCAGAGCTTGCGGCCATTGTTCTATTTGATGAATTTCGGCTTCGTATTCCTGGATGTCGATGGACAGGCGTTTACAGGCTTCGCTGACGATGCGGCCCATGTCGAGGGGCACGGTTTGGATGTCGTCGCGGTTAACGCTGGCGAGCAGCAGAATTTCGCTGAGGACGTTGTTCATTTTGTGGCTGCTGTGCAAGACCCGCTTGAGGGCCAGGTGCGCCTGTTCGTGCATTTCGCTGCCCCAGTTCATGTCGATGAAGCTGCTGTAGCCGATGATTTGCCCGAGCAAGCCCTGTACTTGATGGGCGACGGTGTGGGCGAAGTCGTCGAGTTCGGCGTTGCGGTGCTGTAGTTCCTGGGTTTGCTTCTTGAGCTGGGATTTGGCCTGCACGTGGTCGGTGATGTCGCGCAGGGATATCTGGCGGGCTGGTTCGCCCTGCCATTCAACGGCCACGAAGCGGGTTTCGATAACGGCCGTTGCGCCGTCGCGCCGAAACACATCAAACCGGGTGGTATCTTTGGTGGCGGCTGGCAGGTTAAAAGGCTGGTCGAGCAGTTCTGCCTGGGGCCGATCCAGGATTTTTTCGGCGGCCGGGTTGACAAAACGGATGATACCGTCTTCCCCCACGATGACGATGCCGTCCGCATTGTTTTCGATGATGCTCAGGCGGTAGGCTTCGTTTTGCTCCAAAGCTCTGGTTTTTTCTTGCAGCTCGGTGAGCAGGTTTTGGCGTTCAATGGCATAGAGAATGGCGCGGGTGAGTAAATTGCTGTCGATGCTGCCCTTGACGAGGTAGTCCTGGGCGCCTTGCTGCATCGCTTTGTGGGCGATTGTTTCATCATCGAGACCGCTTAACACGACAACGGCCGTTTGCGGGACAAGCTGCTTGATCGTCTCAAACGTATCCAGGCCGTGGCTGTCTGGCAATGATAAATCCAGCAAAACCACATCAAACTGTATTTGCTCCAGATACGCCAGGGCGGCAGCCAGACGTTCCACGCGCAGCAGCTCAAACGCCGGCGGTGAATCAACCGCAGGCGCCTTGTTGTCAGTTAACAACATTCTGATCAAATGGGCGTCGGCCGGGTTATCCTCAATCAGCAAGATTTTTAGGGGATTGGCAGTCATTTTACATCAGGGCAACTTTACCACGCTTAGCCAAAATGTTTCGATGGTTTTTATCACATTCAGGAATTCATCCAAATCCGCAGGTTTGGTAATGTAGCAGTTGGCATGATGCTCGTAGGTTTGGTTAATGTCTTCTTCCGTCTTAGACGTGGTGAGGACGACAACCGGTATCCGTTTCAATTCCGGTGATTGTTTGATGATCGCCAGCACTTCCCGCCCATCTTTTTTGGGCAAATTCAGATCCAGCAAAATTAAATCGGGGCGCGGCGCATTAGCGTAACGATTTTGCTGTTGTAAGAATGCCAGCGCTTCGGCGCCGTCGCGGACAATGTGGAGCTTGTTGGGTATGCGCGTTTCCTTGAAAGCTTCTTGTGTCAACCGGATATCCGCCGGATTGTCTTCAACCAGCAAAATGTCGATGGGTCTATCAATAACCATGTGAAAGCTCCTTGTGGCCTGTTATGCATTTACCGGAATGGTAAAAAGTACGGTCGTCCCTTCATTTAGCCTGGATTCTACCCATATTTGGCCGTTGTGTCGCTCTACGATTTTTTTACAGACAGCCAGCCCGATACCCGTGCCAGGATATTCGTCCACAGTATGCAGCCGTTGAAAGATGGCAAAAATACGGTCTGTGTATTGGGGATCAATGCCTATGCCATTGTCTGCTACAGAAAAAATATAATCATTATCTTGTTTGGTAACGCCAATATGAATATGCGGCGCTTCGCTTCCTCTGAACTTGATGGCATTGCCGATGAGGTTTTGCAGCAGTTGTCCCATTTGTACGTCATCGGCGATGATGGTGGGCATGGGATCATGGGTGACGGCAGCCTCGTTTTCCGTGATGGTGAGGCTGAGATCGCGCAGAACGGTTTCCACAACTTTGTTCATGTCTACCGGCGCAAAGGGCTTTCCCCGGGTGCCAAGGCGAGAGTAGTCCAGCAGGTCGCTGATGAGTGTTTTCATGCGCAGGGCGGCGTCTGTGGCATAGTGTATGAACAGGTCGGCGTCTTCATCGAGCTGTCCCTGGTATTTTCTGGCGAGCAACTGCACGTAGCTGATGACAATGCGCAGCGGTTCTTGCAGATCATGGGAGGCGACGTAGGCAAATTGTTCCAGTTCCTTATTGCGGGCTTCCAAAGCTTTGGCGTGTTGTTTTACTTCTTCGTAGAGATGGGCTTGTTGGATGGCGATAGCCAGGGGGGCGGCAATTTCATCGACGATGGTGACGTTGTTTTCGGTGAAGGTGTCGGGTTGGAAGCTGGCGAGGTTGATGGCGCCAATGAGATTTTCACGGTAAAGCAAAGGGTAAAGCAATACGGATTTTACGCCTTGTTCTTTGAGACTGCGAGTAATGGGTAGGGCGCTGGAGAAAGTGTCTGCTACGTTGCCATAAACGGGCGCGCCCTGTGCTATTTCCAAAATATTGATGATGTCGGGGATATGATAATTAGCGATGATTGAGTTGTGTGCTTCACTTTCGACAGCGGCGTATATCCGGCTGTGGTTGTTTTCCGCGTTGAAGATGGAAATACTGGCCAGATCGTAGGGGATAATGGCCTGTAAGCGGAGAACGGCCGTTTTGGCAATATTTTCCGGTGATTCAGACAACAAAATAGCCTTGTCGATCTCGTTCAGGCTCTGTAAACGGCTGGCATAGCGCAGCAGCTCTTTTTCCGTTTCCTTTTGTTCCGCGAATAAATAGGCGTTTTGCATGGCGGTGGCAATATGGCCGGAAAAAGTTCTAAACATATCCACATCCAGTTGATCGAAGCGATGGGATTCGTCATCTTGCACATCCAACACCCCTAACACTTTATCGCCCACAATGAGCGGCACGGCGATTTCTGAAAGCGTATCCGGCAGCAGCGGATTCGGCATGAAAGCGGGTTCCTGACTGACATCATCGACCAGCACGATTTTTCGCGTTCTGGCAGCTTTGACGACCAGACTGTTTTCTATGCTCAGGGGGATAGCGTGTTTGCGTATCCGCAGTTGTTCACCAACCTTTCCCGAACCAATGTGCATCAGCAGTTGTTGCGATTCTTCGTTTAACAAATAGATATGGACATGGTAAAGGAGAAATCGTTCTTTTACCAGCGTAATGACTTCTTGCAACAGCCGATCCAGGTCCAGAATGGAGCTGAGTTGTTTGGAAACTTCCGCCGCGGTGTGCAGCAAATTGGCGAAACGTATGATTTGAACGCCAGATTCTTTGTAACGGACGAGTTCGTTTTCCAGCCCTTCCTTTTCAGCCGTTAGTCTGGCGATTTCAGCCTTATAAGTCTGGATTTCGTCCGTTTGCTGTCGCTCATTAATGGGTGGCGTTAGATTCCTCATTCAGCGGTGTTTCCTTTTGTTTGTGCAGGCACTTTACGGTTTAGCCTGACGTTTTTTACGCGTAACCGGCATATGTTTGTCTATTTTGAACCCTGCTGTGCATTTGCACCAACTATGTGGTCGTCGTGGAACAGGAGCCATGAAGGCTGGCAACATTTTAACACATTCTATGCCCGGTAAACTGTAGAGATTTGGTAACGGTTTCCGCACTTGCAGCGTGCAGTTCGCTTCCCCAGGAATTGTCAAAGACCCCTGCTGTCTTGTCATTTTGGCGGGACTTCTCTATAATAAATGTTAGAACAAACGGTCTATTTCTGGGTAAATGAGCCGCCCAACTCAGGGTTAATCGACAGAAAACGACAGGGATGATTTTGTCACAGCAAAAAGGATTGAATGATGACCCGTTTAAGTTCACGCACAGCGCGTTTACGTGAAATTGAATCACAATTACTGTTGGCGGCTGAAGGTTTGACGGCTTTTGAATTGGCCGAACGGTTGGATGTTGATCGGCGCACCATTTACCGCGACCTGGATTTTTTGTGTGAGCAGGGGGTGCCGGTGTGGCAGGAAAACGGCCGTTTCGGGATCAATCGCGCGCGTTATTTAGCCAGTGTGCGCCTTTCCTTTCAGGAAGCCATTGCCCTGGTGCTGGCGGGACTGCTTCTGTCTCGCACCGTTGACGACCGCAATCCGCACGTCATGGCGGCGCTTAACAAGCTGGCTTCCACCTTGCCGCAGCCGTTGAGCGCCCACTTGCAGCGCGCCGCCGCCCGCGTGGAACAGCACGCAGAAGCCGGTCAGGTG
>JAWOGU010000116.1:0-2546 GCA_046496595.1 Chloroflexota bacterium | reverse complement strand
GTTGTGGACCAGATTACGCGCTTTGACGGTGTCCGCGCCCGTGCCAAAGTAAAACGCCTCATCCAGCCACACCCCCCAGACCGGCATGGCGTGAGGCCGGCCGTCAGGGCGCGTCGTGGCGAGCCAGTAATTCCGCGCCCGGGTCAATTTTTGGCTGACTTCCACCCAGGGAATCAGGTTTTCGCCGCTGCCGATGGGCTGGATGCCATACCCTTCCATTTCCGGACGATCTGTCATGGGATTGCTAATTTTTTCGTTCAAAATGCGCCTCCAACAAATGGTGTGAACTGATCAATGTACGGCATTATTCTGACAACTTGTGTCAAGAATAGCTTGTTTTGATGCATATCAATTGAGTGCGTTTCTTTTACTTTAGTACAAGGCGGAGGCTGAGCCTGTCGAAGCCATACCCGCCTCTGCCTTCGACAAGCTCAGGCGACGGCTTGTCTCCATTTTTAAGAGAATGAAACACACCCATATCAATTCAGCTGGCTGCTCAAAGCGTGGGGTTGGGGGACCGGCACGGACTGCCTGTTGAATGGTTAATGGGTATCGGTTAACGGTAAATCGCTATTCAGACGGTTGACGACAGCCTGGATGAGCGGGGCGTCTTGAGGACGGAGAATAGGCTGGAGGAGAACGGCCGTTTCCACATACAGCCGCAGTCCCGCCACCACCCGGTCTGCCAGGGTGGTCGCACCATCCAGGCCAAACGCCTGCCGGCACAGCCCGGACCACGTTGAATCCTCGCCCAGAACGGCCGTTACTTCCGCCACCAGGGCGTTATCTCCGGAGAGCAGCACGCCGCGCTGCACGCATATCACCCGCGCCAGCCCCCAGGAGCAGCCAAACTGCGCATTGATCAGTCGTCCCGGATCATGGCGGCGCAAGCCTTCCAATCCCTTGTGGACCTCTTCAATCCAGCCAACCATTTGAGCGCTGGCCCAGGCGTTGGCTTTGGCCTGCATGGTATCGTCCCATTGGAAGGCGTGGGCGCGTTGTTGTAGGGCGCTGAAGGTGTTGTGCTTATCGATGAGGGAACGGCCGTTACGCCATCCCTGTATCATCCTCACCGCCATCTCCGGCTGTGTAAACCCCTTTTCCACCTCGGCCGGCGTCACGTCACTCACCACCACCAGGCGGTCAGCAATCAGATGGCTGCCATTGCCCGGCAAGTCGGTTATTTCCGCCACTGTGAAACGCACCAGGTCCACGTCACTGAACGGTCCGGCATCACCCCGCGCATAACTGCCCATCAATACGATGGCGCTCACCTCCGGCAGGCTAAAACGTTGAGCTAGAGCGTGGAAATGTGATCGATCGTCGGTGGAAAACATCAGGGGATGGGGATCAGGCGGCGCTCACGATTGAGGCAGACGAGCTGCACCATGCCGGTGACGGCCGCTTTTTCCCCGTCGGGCCGCCACACCTCGTGGAACCAGTTCAGGCGGAAGGGTCCCTGGCGCACGCAGTAGGAGCGGATGTCGAGTTCGTCGCCAAACTGAGCGCCGTCGGCGAACTGCATTTCCACTTTGTAGACGGCGAAACCCAGCCCTTCTTCCTGCCAGAGGCGCACCAGTTCGGCCTGCCCGATGGCGTGTTCGCGGGCGTGTTCAAAATATTTGAGGTAATTGGCATGGTAGACGACGCCGGAGAAGTCGGTGTCGTCGTAATAGACGTGGACTGTGTGGTGGTAAACGGTATTTTCGGTGATGGTATTCATCAGGTTTTTTGGCATGGTTTCATCGAGCGGAATATCTTCTTTACAAATTGACACTGAATTGTCATGCTGAGCGGAGTCTTCGGAGGACCTCAGCATGACACGTTTTTTTGTTAAAATTGTAAAGCACATGTCGCCTGAATTGAACCTTGCCGGTTTTTTTAGTCCATATTCACAGCCCTGTCTCCCAGGAAGCAGGTGAGCCGGTGTCCGGGGCGGATGGCGGCGCAAACGGCCGTGCCCGGCGTAAAATCCATCCTATGTGACTGCCAACTGCTGACCACGCTGCCATCGGGCAGGGCGACGCGGTAGAGGTAAGAGATACCCTGAAACTGGCGCGAAAGGATGCGGCTGCCGCCGTCCGGGTCGGGTTCCAGTTTCACGTCGTCGGGGCGCACCATGACGGTAACGGCCGTTCCTGGGACCAGGTCTGTCTTTTGCGCTTGAAATCCCAACGGGGTCTCGATGCCGCCCGCGGCGACTGCGCCGGGAATGAAGTCGCTGTGGCCGAGAAACTGGGCCACAAAACGGGTGTGCGGCTGGTGGAACAGGTTCTCCGGCGTGTCGATTTGCTCCAGACGCCCGGCGTTCATCACCGCCACCTGGTCGCCGAGGAAGAGCGCCTCCTCTTGATCGTGGGTGACAAAAACGGCCGTGGCGCCGCTGGCCTTGAGCAGATCCTTCACCTCCTGGCGCACGCTGTGGCGCAGGGCGGCGTCCAGGTTGGAGAAGGGTTCATCCAGCAGCAGGACGGCAGGCCGCGGGGCCAGCGCCCGCGCCAGGGCCACCCGCTGCTGCTGCCCGCCAGACAGTTCGTGCGGCATAC
>JAWOGU010000089.1:0-4672 GCA_046496595.1 Chloroflexota bacterium | reverse complement strand
ACCACCCACATTTCGCCGTCCTTCAGCCGCACGCCGCGCAGCAGCAGGTAAAACAGCGCCGGTTCCACGATCACCATGCGCCACTCATTCGTCGCCACCCCCAGCCGCTCCGTGAAAAATAAGGAGATCGTCGCCACAATGACCAGTGCGATGACGGCGTAATCTGTAGAGGTGAGGAGGTGATGGGATGTAGAGGTGATGGGGTGTAGAGGTGATGGGGTGTAGAGGTGATGGGGTGAATCTTCAATCTTCAATCTTGAATCTTTAATCTTTAATCTTGAATCTTCAATCTTCAATCGCCAATCAGTAATCGATCTGAATACCCACGCCCCCAACGTCACCAGGGTGAAGATTTCCACCGGGGAGAAGCGGTATTGGAAGATGGCTTTGGGCAGCGGCGGCACGTAGAAGGGGATGCAGAAGGCGATCAGCGCCACGCCCCAGGCCGGCCGGAAGTAGATGAGCAGGAACAGCACCACCAGCGCCGCCGCGTATACGTAGAAGCTGGGCGTGACGTAGAACACGGCCGCCGCACCCGCCGTCAGGGCGAGCTGCGCCCCGTCGCTGAGGCGGCGGTAAGCGCCCGCCGCCTCAGCGCCCCAGGTGAGCCAGCCGGTGAGGGCGGCAATGGCGGCGGCCACGGCCGTTATGCCCACCTGCACCTTCACGCTCAACCCCTCATACCACCCGGTCCGCTCCCGCAGCCAGCCGCCCCAGTCTGCCCTGGCGGCGGTGGTGATGGCGAGGATGAGGGCGAGAACGGCCGTTCCCGCCAACACTGCCATCCAGCCAACCGGAACCGGCGGCGCATACCCCACCGTAAAGCCGTTCAGCGCCCACTGGTCCCAGCCCCGGTTCGCCGTGATTTCCAGCACGTGCACGCCCGGTTCCAGGCCGGTCGCCACCGGCGCAATCACCAGATAATCCTCGTTGGGGTCCGGGGCGGTCAGCACCAGGACCGCCCCGTTTTCGTCTTGAGGCAGGGCGTTGGCCGGTTCGCCGTCCACGGTGACGTTGAGCCGGGCGCGGAAATCGGCGCGGCGCACGCGCAGTCCCACGTCCGTGCCCCAAAACGTGAACGTCACCCTGTCCGGCGCTTCCCCCTCCATCGTCTGACTGATGTCCGCCCCAAACTCCGGCGAAAAGCGCCACCCCCCCTCGTACACCTGCGCCGGGTCTTCAGGCGAAGCCAGATGAAAGCCTGGCAGTGCAACTGAAGGAAGATTAAAGATTAAAGATTGAAGATTGGCGCCGGATTCTCCAGCCTTTAAATCTTTATTCATTAATCTTTTGATGCTAAACCCCCACCGCGCATCCGCCGCCGGCGCGTCCGGTTCCCAGTTTTCCAGGAAGAGCAGGCCCGACCAGGGCCATTCGCGTTGGGCGCGGTTCAGGGCGGCGGCGGTCCAGTCGGCCTGCTGCTGGGCGCTGGTTTGGCCCCAGACGGAGGGATTGCCGGACCAGTCGGCGGGCAGGCTGTTCCAGCCCCAGTTACCCGCCCACAGCGCCTTGCCGCCGTCGCCGTTGCGTTCCATGACTTCGCGCAGGAGGATGAGGCGGCTGAAGTTGAGCGTATCGTTGGCGACGGTGCGGTCGTCGGGGCCGGTGTGGAAGCCGTAGGGCTTGCCCGCCGCCACGTCGAAGGCCGCGCCCGCCCCTTCCTCGTAGAGCTGCTGCAAGTAGAGGTGGTCGGCCAGGTTTTGCGGGCCGGTTTCCACGGTGGGGGCCAGCGGCGCGGCCACGATGACGGCGTCGGCGTCGGCGGCGCGGATGGCGGCGCTGGCGGCGCTGAGCAGGGCGGCGTATTCGGCCGGGTTGACGGGTTGATTGCCCCAATGGCTGGTCAGATTGGGTTCGTCCCAGATGATGTAATGTTGGATGTCGCTGCCGAAACGGGCGGCGAATGCGCCGGCCCAGGCTGCGTAGTCGTTGGGATTGGCGGGCGGGGCGAAGTGGTCGGCGGGATTGCCGTCGAGCAGGGGGGTGAGAGTGAGATTGGCGGCGGAAACGGCCGTTATCACCCGTTCCGCCTCGTCCCAATCAAAATCCGGGCTGTAGGTGAAGGGCTGCTTGACGTGCTGCACGCCCAGGGCGGCGATTTGGGCCAGATTCTCGGCCAGGGCGTCGTCGTTGTACTGGTTGAGGGCGACGTTCAGCCCCAACTGCGGGCCGCCGTGGGCGATGGGGCCGGGCAGTGCAGCTGGGATGCCGCGGGTGAGGAAGGTCTGGCGGGCCTGGAGCGCGCCAAAGGCCGATGCCGCCAGCAGGGCGGCGAAGAGCAGGAGCAGGCTGAGCCGGCGGGCGCGTGTGGGTGTAAGCATGGCGCGTATTGTAGTGGAATTGGACGGTTTGGGAAATGTCCCTCCCCTCATCTTGAGTTTGGCTCTTTGGGGAGAGGTATAGAAAAAGGGACGTCCTTGTTGTAAAGTATTTGTGCAAACAAAAAACAACAACAGAGGACATCCCAAATGAACAAAAACAACGATAGCAAAGAACAACTTGGAACACCAGCCCTATTAACAGAATTGATGATATTGATGAGCAAATGCGAGTCAGTCTATGGTCAAAAACGAGTGTTTAACCGCGCATTAGCGCTGGTGATGGCGGAACTCTTTGCCTTTGGACGGCACACCATTACCCAATTGCTGTTAACGCTGGGAATAACAGAGGAGGATTGGAGTGCCTGGTACCGATTGTTTAGCCATAAGCGGTTCGATGAGGAGCAGACCAGCGCCGTGATGCTCGGGGAGATGCTGGCCGAAGTTCCAGAAAGTGACCCCTTTGTGGTGGGGGGCGATGGTTTTCACGTACCCCGGTGCAGTCAAACGATGCCGGGTACAGGGTGGATGAGAGGGTTAAATACAGCCAAATTCAAACCAGGGATCCAACGGGGGCAGCGCTTTGTTGAAGGGTCGTGGTTGACGCCAATCGTCAATGGCTACAGCCGCGCCATTCCTATCCGCTGCTTAAGCGCCTTTACCACCAAATCTGTGCCGAACGCCAAAGAGAAACCGCGTACAGAAGTGCAAGCGTGTTTAGACTTTTTGCGTTGGACACGGAAACAACTGGACAAGGCCGGACGCGAAGAGCAAACGGTACTGACGTTGAATGATGGCAGCTATGACACCCTGGAATTCTGGCCGGGGCTGCCCAAGAACACAGTGGGCGTGGTGCGCACCGCCCGCAATCGCTGTCTCTACTATCTGCCGGCGGCTGATGCCCACGGCAATTGCAAATATGGGGAAAAAGCGCCAGCGCCTTCTGTCTGGCTCAAAGAACGTAAGGGTTTCACCTTTCAAGAAGTGATGGTGCGTGGCAACTTGCGCCGGATGCGCTACCGGGTCGAAGGTCCATTTGTCCGCGATGGCTTGCCAGATATTCCTTTATTTCTCATTGTCATTGGCGGCGGCAAGCGACCGCCCCAGTCTCGGCGCAAGAATTACCAACCGTGCTTTTTCCTGGTGTCGGCTGTTTTGCGAGACGGTGTCTGGACATTACCCCTGCCCATTACGGAGTTATTGGCCTGGTTATGGCAACGCTGGGAGCTGGAAGTAGCGCATCGGCAAATGAAAAGCGGTTTGGGCCTGGGTGAAAAGCAATGCTGGAATGAGCGGTCAACGGTGTCGACGACCCAGTGGGCCGTCTGGATTTATGCCCTGATGATGCTCTCCGGCTACCGAGCCTGGGGCAATGATTGTGGGGCCAAGCCCCCCGGTCTATGGCAGCCCACACCACACCGTTGGTCTTTTAACACACTCTGGCGCAGTTTTCGCACAGAAATGTGGCAGCAAACAGAATTCCGGGCCACTTGGACATGGTCACGGGACAACTGGCTTGAAAAAGAGACGCTGTGGAACGCTTTATTCAACTCTATCCTGGCTTCGGCAAGAGTTTGAGACCACAAATTGACCGATTCCTCGATCAATTTGTGGTTAAAGAGCCAAACTCAAGGGAGCCAGACCGATCCCCTCTCCCTATTGGGGGAGGGTTAGGGTGGGGGTAAATGGTAGCGAAAACTTCGTGACACTTACGGATTCTGGAGTAACCAACGCCTGGCGTAAGGGTGGTTCGCGAAGCGCTCTTTAGGGTAGATTGCCGCTCAGGTAAATCAAGTTATGCCTGTATCAGATCCAGGGCAGCGGCTCTAGTCACTGCCTCGCGGCGGTTCTTGACGCCGAGTTTCTGGTAAATATTGCTTGTATGCCGCTTCGCCGTGGCCGGCGAAATGAACATGAGGGCAGCAATTTCTTTGTTACTCAGGCGTTGCGCTAACATACCCAAAACTTCCATTTCGCGTTCGGTAAGAGATTCAACCAGGATGGAAGAAGCGGCGGAGACAGGTGGTCTGTGGGCCGGAAACGCAGCCAACACACGCTGCACAAAAGACGGCCGTTCCCCCGCCCCATATACCTGCTTCAATAAACTGGCCATCTTTGGCCCCAAATCCACAAAGGGGCGAATAATCTCCGCCGGTTCGGCGAGTCGGATCGCCTCTTTCAGGGTCGTATGGGCGGCGGGGGTTTTGCCTTGCGCCTGGTAGAGAATCGCTTGCATGGTCAGCGCTTCGATTTGAAGACGAATCGTATGCGTAGAAAATGCCAGCTCAGACAACTGCGTTAATACGGTCTCGGCCTGTTGGCGACTGACCGGTGTATCCTCCGCCAGTAATATC
>JAWOGU010000032.1:0-9679 GCA_046496595.1 Chloroflexota bacterium | reverse complement strand
GCCTTCCACGCCGAAGGCGACGGCGCCTGCGATTTCCGCATCCAGTCCTGCCAATCCGAAGAGGTGATGGTGGATGATCCCACCTGGGATTCCGTGGCATCCGGGGAAGGCTCGGAACCGGCGCTGGCGGAAGGACGCGACTTGAACAGTGATGACCAGCAGGATCGCCGGGTAGACATCACCGTCGATTACAGCCCCGGCCCCCGCGTGCCCACCCGCCCGCCGGACTTCATGGGCGGCGGAGGCGGCGGCGTGTAAGAAACGTGGAGATTGGACCAATCTCAAAGATTGGTCCAATCTCAAAGTGGTAAACTTCATGAGCAAAGGAAAGACAAAACAGGCGACCAGCAAAACACAACGGCCGTTATCCACCAACAAACCCGTCGCCAAAACAGCTACGCTGTCTGAGTTTGTGCCTACGGGCATTGTGCCTACAGGCATTGCTTACAGGGAGGCGCCGGGTGGTGGGATGCAGGGGCTGCGGCAAACGGCCGTTTTAGACCTCCAACGCACCCTGGGTAATGCCGTCACCCAGCAGCAGCTTCGCGCCGCCGGACCGGAAGGTATGATCCAGCGGGTGGCGCTGAGCAATGCCCCCACTTCCGAAACCCTGCATAACACGGCAACGGCCGGCGGCGATTTCAGCGCCAACACCTACACCGTCGGCTCCTGGTCTGATACCGGCGCTTCCGGCGACGTGCAATACGACATGAGCCGCGGAACCGGCGGCGTCACCGTCAACGTGCGCATCAAATTTGTGGCCTCTCTGGGCAGCGACACCACCGAAGCCACCGCCCTGCCGGAAGGCCAGCCGCGCACCTTTGCCACAAACATGTGCCGGCAGTTGGTCAGCTTTTATAACGGCCGTTTTGTTCTGGTAGGCCAGAGGCGGGCGCCGCAGGACGCCGGGGTAGTAGCCGGCGTGCCGGACGCCGGCGCTGCCTCCCCGGCTACTCAGGAAGTGCGCCTGCCGCTCGCCTTCCGCGCTACTCCCGTCTTCGATACCGACGCCGACTCGCACAGCACCGTCCACCTGGACACCACGACGGTCGCCACCGGCGCTTCCGGCGCCGCCATCAACGCCCAAGAATGGTTCATGAACAAAAACGACGCCAACTACCCGGCGACGTTCGACTCCATTTACGCCCACGAATATGGACACCTGATTGGGCTGCCCGACGAGTATTCCCTGAGCAATCCCAACATGCACGCTCTGTTCCACAACATCTCGCCCACCTCTGAAACGCAGATGAACAACCAGTTGGACAAAGCCGGTATCCGCGAAATGGTTTTGGCCGCCATCCGGCCCCGCATGTTGGCTCAAATCCAAAATATCGGCAGCGACGTGGCCCTGGCGCTGGAAGGGCAGCAGGCCGCGGTTGCCCGTTCATTAGCCAGCGGACTGCGGCAGGCATGGCGGCAAGGCAGCACTATCAGCAACATCGCTGATCAGATTCGGCCGCAGTTGGAAGCCGCCGGGCAGACGCGCGCCTTAGCCATGCTCAACCAGGCGCTGCGTTTTCAAGCGACGCGCAATCTCAGCAACGCTTCCATCGGCCGGGATGTGACCGCCGCCGAACTTGTTCCGGCGCAAATTCAGCAAATTCTCAACAGCACGTTTAACCAGGCCGCCACCGCCGCGCAGCAGTCCACCATCACCATTCCATTTGAAGAAACAGGCGGCGGCAGCCAGACGCTCAGCGTGACGATTGATGTGGGACCGGTGGTGAGCAGCGCCGCTTCGCCTTTGAACGCCGCCGCCAATCAGGCCGCCGCTGCTTCCGTGGGCGCGCCTGAGCCAGTTCCCCCTGGTGGACGCCGCCGGGTGCCTTTGTACCCATCGGAAACCTTGATCGGCCGTCTGACGCAAATGCCCGGCCAATGGCAAAATGTCTCGGCGCTGATGGATTCGGAGGTAACACAGATGGGGGCGCGCCTGGAAGCGGCGATTACGGCGGCGCTGGCTGCCACCGACGTTAGCAGCAGCGTCAACGACAATGTACGCCAGCTTTACCGGGTGTTGTATGATTTAGTCAACAACGTTTCCACTTCCGTCACGCAAGAGACGTTACGCGCCTTTCTGTCCGGGCAAATCAGGCCGTTGATGGAACAGCAGGTCAACGAGTTGATGAGCCTGGTGGAAGCGGAAGTAGACAGCCATCAGACGGCAGCCGGCACCGGCACCAACGCCGCCCCCGGCGCTCCCGTCGATCCGGCGTTGGCGGCGGCCGTCACGCAGATGGAGGCGCGCGCCCGGACCATGATGAATCCGCCCACGCCCGCCGCCGGCGGCACGCCCAATGTGCCGGTAACCTTCACCACCAATACGCTGATGGGCAACAATGCCGCCGGTACTGACCTGCGTTTGGACCAGATGCAGCGCATTGCCGATAACTTTAATACCAATCCGCCGCATTTGCGGCATAATGATGAAGAGGACTTTACTGTACGCCGACCCTAGAAAATTATTAATTGTTGAACTGTTGAATGATTAACGCATAAACTGGCGATCTTCAGTCATAATTCAACAATAAATGATGACGAGCGAGTAAAACCTATGACCGCTGCCTTTCCTATTTTGATTGTGAATACAGCAGCCAGCATTCCGGTGATGGTGCAAGAACAACTGCGCGTGTATGACAACGGCCGTTCCATCCTCCACATCCAGGCAGCCGCCGACCCGCAAAGACGGGACCAGGCAGGAACCTACGAGACCACGCTGGACGAGTCAGTTCTCAAGAGCGTGCGCGGCCTGGTTGAGGAACTGCTGGCTTCAGCGCCGCAAGACAGCGACCGATTTCCAGGCGGCGTCAAAAGCACCCTCACCGTCAGCGATGGGAAGCGCAGCCAGACCCATCTGCTGCCCGCCCAATTTGTGGCTTCCGCTTCCCCGGTTCTGACGCGCGCCGCCGCCAGCGCCAGTGATATTATGGCGGCGGCTTTCGCCAAACCGCTGGCAGCGCTGCGTTTGAGCGCCAAAACCAAAACAGGACCTGGCGCAGCCGCCTCCTTGCTGCTCACCTGCGCCAGCATCGGCAGCGAACCGGTGAACTTTCTGCTGCATCCGGCATCCCTGGTCGTCCAGGTTGAGGTGGAAAATAAGACGGAGGTTCTCTGGCAAAACAGTGCTGGTAAGGCAGTCGGACTGATCGACGGTGCGGGCAAACTGGTGGATGGGATGTATACCGCCGCCCACATGCCGCCAGAGAGAACGGCAACGGCCGTTTACGCCCAGGTTCTCCCCGCCTTACAACCAGCCATGGCGCTGCATCTTGAAGGTTGGATTGAACTACAAGGACCGGAACGGGAAACGGCCGTTCTGCCCCAAGACAAAATCCGCTTAACCACCACCATCACAAGCTGACAGAGAAGAAAACTATGAACGAACTAATTGGTCAACAACTAGACAACTATCGAATTGAAGTGCTGCTGGGCGAAGGGGGCATGGGCGCCGTTTTCAAAGCGCGCGACATGAACCTTAACCGCGTCGTCGCCGTCAAGGTGATGGACAGCCGCCTGGCCAAACAGCCGCAGTTCCAACAGCGCTTCCAACAAGAAGCGCAGGCCGCCGCCCGGCTCAAACATCCCTCCATCGTGCAAATCTACCACTTCGACAATTTTCGCGGCATTCTCTACATGGCGATGACTTACGTGCCGGGGCAGACGCTGGGTAAATACCTGCGCCAGATGGCGAACGTACAGCAAGTGCTGCTGCTCAACGAATCCTTGGGACTGGTGGCTCAAGTGGCTGACGCCCTGGGTTATGCTCACCGGCAGGGCGTGGTCCACCGCGACGTGAAACCGGACAACGTGCTGCTGGAAACGCTGGACGAGCCGGATCGTGAAGGAGACCCGCCCATCCGCGCCGTCGTGACCGATTTTGGTTTGGCAAAGCTGCTGGAAGGCGGCATCGAAACCCAAACCGGTACCTTTTTAGGTACGATGCCCTACATGTCGCCGGAACAATGCCGCGGCCTCAACATAGACGGCCGTTCTGACATCTACTCCCTGGGCGTCATGCTCTACCAACTGGCAACCGGGCGGCTTCCTTTTGAAAATATCCGCACCCCTGCCGAAGCCGCCGAAAAACACCTGCGTGAGTCTCCGCCTAAACCGCAAGAAATCCGGCCCGGACTGCCTGTCGAAGTGGAAGCCGTCATCCTGCAAGCCATTGCCAAAAAGCCAGATGACCGCTTCCAAACCGGCGAAGAGATGGCCCGCGCCCTGCGCCGCGCCGCCGCCTCCCTCTCCGACGACATCCAGACCCAACTGGCAGCCGCTACCTCCGTCGTCAGTTTGATGACCCAAATTATGCCGGCGGAAGCCGAGATTACGCCGCCCAGCATTGGTCCCTCGCTGGTAGCGCCCGCCAGCGCCGACTACCTGATCATTCAACGTCAGGGCGCAGCCAACCGCACGCACCCGCTGGACAAAGCCACCATCATCATCGGCCGTACCCCGGAGTGCGACCTGACCCTGGATGCGCCCGGCATATCACGCCGTCACGCTCGTTTGGAACGTTCCACCACCGGCTGGCAGCTTATCGACATGGGCAGCAGCAACGGCACTCTGGTGAAGGGGCGCAAACTGCTGCCCAACGTACCGGAACCGTGGGAACCGGGACAGGTAGCCCAAATAGGCCCCTACCTCATCCGCTGGCAGGCTGCTCAGAAAATGGCCTCGTCCCCGTCTGGTTATCAATCGATGCCCTCCGCCCCTACCGGCGCGACCCAAATTCTGACCAACAATGGGCAGTTAGGCGTCATCGTGAATCCTACCAACGTAGACGTGGTTCCGGGCAAGATAGCCGAAGTGCAGGTGAATCTGTTTAACCAGGGTGTGATGGTGGATCATTTCAGCTTGCGTGTGGAAGGGCTGCCGCCTGCCTGGGTGACGATTCCGCCGGAGCCGGTGCAGTTGATGCCCCAGGCCAGCGTCTCCCTGCCCTTCACCATCCATCCGCCTAAAAACAGCAGCGCCCAGGCAGGCCGGCGCCGCTACAAGCTGGTGATCGCCTCCCAGAGCGAGCAGCGGGACATCACGGGCATTGAGGGCAGCGTGACGGTCGCGCCGTTCACACAGTTTTCAATAGACGCCCAACCGACCCGCCTCAGCAACGCCGGGAAATGCCGGGTGTCTATTGCCAACGATGGCAATGAGGCCACGGCGTTTGACGTTACCGCCCAAGACGACGCTGAAGGCATTCAGTTTGGCGGCAAGCGAAGCGGCTTAACCATCCAGCCAGGTGCGCGAGAAGAAATTTTGCTGGATGTGGCGCCCAAGGAACGGCCGTTAACCGGCGCCAAACAATCGCTTCCCTTCCAGATCAAAGTCCAGGCTACAGACGGTACAGCCCAGACACGGCCAGGTCTGCTCGAAGTAAAGCCCCGCTTCCCCACCTGGATGATGGCGCTCATCCCCATTCTGGCTATTTTATGCTGTGTGGGCGCTGCCTTAGGCGGGCAAGCATGGCTGGGCTACAACGATAACATCGCCCAAACCGCCACGGCGCAGGTCACACTCACCGCCGTGGCGATGACTACGCTGGACGCCGGCAGCGACCCCGACCAGGATGGCCTTTCCAATGCGCAGGAACAGGCGCTGGGCACCGATCCCAACAATCCCGACAGTGACAACGACGGCTTGAACGACGGCGAGGAAGTCAATATCTATTTCACAAACCCCTTAAATCCGGACAGCGACAATGACGGCTTGAAAGACGGCGCAGAGGTGGAACTGGGCACTTTTGTCAACGTGCCAGACTCGGATGGCGATGGTTTACTAGACGGCATTGATCCGGATCCCCTGGCTACCTCCACGCCAACGCCGAATTCAGGCGCGACGCAGGCGGCGCAAGATGCCGCCAACGCCAATGCCACGGCTACGGCAGCGGCAGCTTCCGCCGCCAATGGCGCGACTGCTACCGCGCTGGCTCAGGCTCAGGAAACGGCCGTTGCCCAACAAACGCAGCAGGCTATCATCGCCCAACAAACCATCTCCGCCCAGCAAACCATCGAGGCCGAAATGGCCGGCACCCAAATTGCCGCCACGCAAACCGCCGAAGCTCTCAACCAGGCCGCCATTGCCGCCACCCAAACCGCCGAAGCCAACGCCACCGCCACCAGCGTCGCCGGCACGGCAACTGCCCAGGCCCGGCTGGTCGCCCATTATCCGCTGGCAGAAGATGGCAAAGACATCACCGGTAAACAGGATGACATGACCCTGACCAACGCCCCCTTTGTCGATGAGGGTGTTTACTGCAACGGCATTTATTCCGGTTCGGGTCAGGCCAATGCCTGTGTGATTTCCACACCAAATTTGAGCGGTTTCGATTACAACTCATTCTCAATCGCCATGCAGTTTAAGGCAGATGAGGTCAGCCGGATGCCGGTATTTGTCGGCGGGCGCGGCTGGCGCTGGATTGGCTTTGAACTGCAAAACGATGGCAGCGTCAGCCTGCTGTACAACAACAACAACCGGCAGGCCTGCACGGTGAGCTACGAGGCAAACGAATGGCACACAGCATTGATTACCTATGATGGCTCTGAGGCTAAATTGTATTTGGACAATGTCTTGGGCTGTACGGTTTCCTTCGATTTGGAGGATGGGAACGACCGGGACGTGAGTGTAATCAATTATTCAAACGGGTCGATTTTCAAGGGAACGGTGCGCAATCTGCTCATCTACAATGAACCGATTACCCCTCTGTTAATCAATCTGGCGCCCATTCTGATTATCACGCCGGTCTTTTCGCCGTAAGGAGTGCCTGATGTCCACACATTATCATCGATTGCAAATAACAGGACCAAGCGGGGAATATACGTTTGATCTGAAAGAAGGAACGGCCGTTACCGGGCGGCAGTCAGGCGTTGATCTACTCTTAGAAGACAAGCTCATCTCTCGCCGCCATGCCAGTTTTACCTGCACAAAAGAAATCTGCACCCTAACAGACCTGAAAAGCTCCAATGGCACCAAAATCAACGAAGAAAAACTAATCCCCCACACGCCATATAACCTGAATCACGGAGATGTAATCGAAATTGGTCCTTTCGCGTTAACCTACACGCTCAAGCCCATAACGAAAGAACCTGAGTCAGAACTTGTAGTCCCGGAATCCGGGGTCCCGGAATCCGTGGTTCCGGAACCCGAGGTCAGCGAACCGATCGTAATGGTCGCCGAATCGGAACCTGAACCCGCCCTTGAAGCAGAACCGCCCACACCACCCCCGCCGGAACCGCCACCGGACGATCATGATGGCGGCGCACCTTCCCCTTACGAGCCGCCGCCCGGTCTTGCCATGGACCGTAGTGAATACCTGAAATACCTGCCAGACATCTACCACTCCGACTTTATGGCTCGTTATCTGGCGCTGTTTGAATCCATCCATCTACCCATTCGCTGGAACGTTGACAACTTCGACATGTACTTAAGCCCGCACACGGCGCCGGATGGCTTTTTGCCCTGGCTGGCAAGCTGGTTTGAACTGACCCTGGATAACAGTTGGCGTGACGAACAACGGCGTACACTGTTAACGGAGGCACACGAAATTTATGCCCAACGCGGTACAAAAAAAGCCTTAAATCGTATTTTGGAAATCTATATCGGTCAAACGCCAGTCATCGATGATAGCAGTGAGGGGCTGGAACCGTTTACTTTTACGGTTGAGATCCCGCTCAAAAAATCAGAAGTCAACGTCACCCTTGTAGAAGCGTTGATCAATCAGCACAAACCGGCCTATACAAATTACAAACTAAATTTGAAGCGCTAAAAAATTGACGCTCGGTTTTTCAGGGGTGAAGCTGACGGCGAGCTGCGTGTAGAGCGTCAAGAGGTCATATTATCCGCCACACGCGACTCGCCACTTGCACCCCAAAACCCAAGCAATACCCAAGAGCATTTTGGCTTTTTGGGAATCCGTGGGATAGCCAGCACCTGGCGTAGGGGCGGTTCGCGAACCGCCCCTGCATATGGCATCAACCCCCTGAAATCCTGAAGAACCAGCATTTTTTAAGTGTATTCGCATTTACAAAAATTTTGTTCTATTGATCCTCACTCAATCCCTGGTTATAGTGTATAAAGAAAGTGAATGATGACAACGACCGCCTACTGGTTAATTAAAAATGATGCCGATTTGATAGATATTGGTTTTTCGGTCTGGCTTAATTCTCCGGTACACGCACCACTCCATCTCCCTACCATACTCCGCAGACTTCTTCTTTAGCACATCATATTCACACAGCCGCCAGGAGACGTGTTAGCCTACGAGCCAACACGGATGTGAGGATGAAAAGTGACCTATCTATGGATAGACACGTTTGGGACGTTGCAGTTGCGCTCCCAGCAGGCGACTGTATCACATTTCCCCACCCAACATGTCAAGGAACTTTTGGTCTTCCTGCTGCTCAATCCAAATCTAAAGCATACTCGCCTGAAGATCATTTCCCTTTTATGGCCGGACGTCTCTGAAAGCACGGGACGCGGCCGGCTCAATACAGAATTATGGCGTCTGCGCACCCTTTTCAGGCAGGCAGGAATGCCCCCTGAAGAGATTCTGCAAACCAATCGGGAATTTATCAGCTTCTTGCCAGACACGTCTGTTTTGATTGATTTTTCGCATTTTAGAATGCTCGCCAACCACAACCCAGTCGGCGCCGATTATGAAACTGAAAGAGGTATTTTAAGCAAAGCCGCTGAGTTATATAAAGGTGATTTTTGCGAGGACATTTTTTTGGATTGGTGTGTCATAGAACGTGAGCGTTTGTCACGATTGTATTTAACTGTGTTAGGACGGCTTATGCACGGCGCTGTGGGGCAAGGCGCCTATGAGGATGCCATTCGCTATGGGCAGACTATTCTCAAGGCAGATCCGCTGCGTGAAGAAGTTTACAGGGCATTGATGGTGTGTTATGTTAACTTGGGCTTGTATTCAGATGCGACGAGGCAATACCATCTATGCGCCAAAATACTATGGGATGAACTGCGTATACTGCCGCTGCCAGAAACGATAAGCTTATTTGATTCAGTGCTAGTCGAACGGTATCAAATGCAAGCTAAATGGCAAACTCATCCTCAGAAACAGGAAGCGCTGCGCCAAACATACCTGCAATATCAAGAGGCAAGCGCCCGCCTGAGCCAGCTTTTTGAATGACCAGGCGCGAAGTAGATAATAGGTATTTCATCCACCGTCATTTTTTATTGACATAAGCATGATAAACTCTTATAGATAACCCAAATCTATTTAAAAAGGAGAGTTTATCATGCGAAAACAATTGTATCGTAACTTAACAGCCGAATTACAGAGACGGTTACCCACAGCAACAAAGCCGCAAGCGCGTAATCTGGCTTTGCTCACGCAGGCATTGGTGTTCAGCGAAAATTGCCACTTGCCCAATCTGGCATTGCAGTTGCCCATTGACAGTCAGCGTGATCATCTGATACGCCACTTGATGCGCTTTTTAAGTAATCATGAACTTACCCGCTATGCTCATTACTTCCCTTTAGTTCGTGACCTATTTGCCGACTGGCCAGATAAGGATGTGAACCTGGTGATGGATCGAACTGATATCAGGCAAGAGAAAAGCATTTTGCTGTTAGCCGTTGCCTTTAAGTGCCGGGCGATTCCACTAACGTGGCGAGTCTTGCCTTTTGGTGGTACCGGAGCAGATGTGCAGATCCGCTT
>JAWOGU010000578.1:0-8853 GCA_046496595.1 Chloroflexota bacterium | reverse complement strand
GCAGATCGAGTGCGTTAGCTGTAAAGAAATATTCATCGTCTCGGAAGATTATGGTGGAACCCCCAATGGTCACAGTGATCATTGGCACATGCCGGCTGAAGGACCAGCGCATACAGACATGCACTACCATGCTCCGGTGGCAATGCAGCGCGTTAATCCGCCGCCCAGAGCTGTCGCCCAAATCAATCCATCCCCTATCCTCACCTGGGATCGCAGTCAGCGCGCCGCCATCAACTGCCCGCGCTGCGGCACCGACAACCGCAACTGGCTGCGGCTGGCTTATGCGCCGCTGCCGGCATCCCGGTTGGATGCTTTAAAATTAAATTTTAAGCGGTATTCCCTCACAACGATCGGCGGTATTGTTTCATTGATTTTAATGGTGCTGCTCATTTATCGCGCCTCCAATAGCAAGCAGCCGCTTGCTTACCTGCCCATGATTATTTGCACGTTCCTGGTAGGGTTCATCTCCGTTTTCTCTATTCCCGCAAACTGGCAGCGCGTGAGAGAACACCGCATTGTCACCACCTATAACAAATCCCTGCCATTCTTTGATCAAATTCCGCCAGCTTTGCGGCAGGGGCTGCTTTACCTGGGTGTCTTTGTGTTTTTGATTCCCTTTGTCGCCTACTGGCTGCTGCCTAATCTGCTCAGTTTAGCCAGACCAGCGGAAAAAAGTCTGGCGCGCCGGATCGATGAGACGTTGGTGGCGCTGGATGAGGGCAACCTGAAATCTCTGGCTATGGAGCACTCTACCCAGATCATTCCGGCGGAAAACGCCGTCTTGAGCCTGAAAGACATGCTGGAAGAGAACCAACTGCTGTGTGACAGTGCTGTGGTCGGCCCGATGATCGCCAATCTGGAAAGTATCAAACAGCAAAATCTGGGCAAAGAAACAGACCCGCTGGTGAATGAGGCCATCGCCAGCTTGCGGCGGCTGCAAACCACTGAAAACGCTTATGAGTGTGACTCGGCCAAAGTAACCGCGGCGGTTTGGGCCTTGGGGCAACTACTGCAATCTCGCTGGGATCAGTGCGATACGCTCACGCCGACCTCGCCCGGCAGCGTGGCCCAACTCATGCCTGATACCGCGCCCCCGGAAACAGCGACGCCCGATCCGATCAAAGCGGGAGTTTGCAATCAGGCGGCTGTTATCGCCATGGTGAGTTACATTCAAACGTTGGGCAGTCCTGAAAAGTATGCTTTGACCGGCGATTTGCCTGTGGACATCAAGAAAATACTGCAAGAAGTGCGTCTTTTGGTGCAGGAAACAGAGAACCCACAAATTCACAATCTGGCGGCGGCGGAATTGGCGGTGCTTGACAGCGTCATTACTTATGCCAACAACGGACCTGATACCAGCCTGAGTATGGTTACAATCTTTAGTACGTGGTTTAAGTTTGTGGGGGTATCGGGGTTGGTGGCGGTGATAACGGCCGTTGTGGCCACGAACAGCTATGTCAATCAAGTGAATGCCCATTTACCCAGGCCACTTTGCTCCAACATCAGCAAACTCACCCGCGTCGTCATGTGCGAAGCGCGGCAGTCGTTGGAGATCAACGGCAATTTCGACCGGATTGAGTGGTCCCAGGCACGCCGAAACGCGCAAGGGGGCATTAACCTGAAAGGCCATCTTTGCCCGCCTAGTAATGGTGAACCAGAAGAACAAAACGGCCGTGTGCGAGCCATTTGCTACACACTAGAATCTGACCTTTGGGGACATATCAAAAAAGTAGAGGCCCATTTCGTGCGCATCCCACCATCCGTTTATCATGCCTGGGATAATCACCGTCAAAACGGCAATGGAGGCAATGGGGGCAACAGCCAAAATTCAGGATCAATAGATGATGTGGCTCATCAATTGTTTAGCCAGGAAAAACAACGTCATGACCGTGAATAACAGAAACAAAATACCACTTATTGATCGTTTCTTTAACTGGCTGAAAAATTTTAGTGGTGCAGTCATCAGCCTGTCTCTCAGCGTCACCATAACGGTCGTTTTATCGTTTGTGCTTCACCGGCAGTACACATTCGTCGAAACATCTCCCTATTTGCGGTTGTTTGTCATCAGCATGATTTCGACGAGTATCTTGGCGATCTGGATGCTTACCGGTTTGTGGGATGTCCTGCCCAGACGTAATCCGTTCCATCAACCAAATTTTGCGGTGCCAGGATTGGAGAAATCACTCCAACGGCGCACTCAAACCACCGTTATGATCGTCATTCTGATTGCTGTAAGCGGGCTGATTTTATTATGGACGAATATTATCTCAACGGACCCCACAGGCATTGGCAGAGGCGGCCTTGTTCCTAATGAACTTCCTCAAGAAACGATTGAACGCCTGCAAGAAGCGATTCTCGCGACCATTCATCACTCAACGCTGCCACTAAACATGCAAACGAGAGACGATTTACTGCTGTTATTTGCTGAGCTGGAAAACTACCAGGGACGATATGGCGCTGCCACTGTCTATGATTGGGAAAAGGTAAATGATTTGGTTGCTCACATTGACCAGGTGCAAAAACGACTTCCAAATATAACCAGCACCCTTCAGCCTGAACTAGGCCTGGCAAAGGGGGATCTCATCCGATTCGTTTCTATGAATGAACCGTTTTCCCCTGACACACCCTCGAAAGCGCTGGACCCTTTTATGTGGGTCTGGTTTTTTGCCGTCAGCGCCATCGGCGCTGTCAGTATCGTCCTGACTAATCAATCTGCCAGGACATACCTGGAGGCGACCCACGCAAATTTTAGACCCGCCAGTGAAGAAGAAATGAAAACGGCCGTTACCAAGCAGCTCCGAAATCACCCACAATACCCCTGTCAAAATCACCTCCACTTTAAACCCTGCCGCCCTCGACCCGATAACAAGGGCTACTATTGCACAGTGCTTTGTTTCAATCGTTCTCATACCCAACCCCGGCAGGAAAATGACCGCCCTGTTCGCGGTTTCATCTTTGCCATCAACAACACAGGCCAGATTGAAGACCCCCTGTTTATAACAAATATCTGTTATGTCCAGGAAAGTGGATCCCAGCAAACCCGTTATGCCATTGAACCGTTATCGCGCTCCAGCCTCATCCGCAACCTGGATCGCAAATTAAACCGCGAAGAACTTGATCAACTGTTTCATGAGTTAAGCTTTTTATCTTCTCTTCCCACCACTGCAACCCATCAACAAAAAATAACTGCCCTGATCGATCAAATAGAGCGGCAAGGAAGGATTTGCACACTGATAGAGTGGCTGCAAACAATTCGTCCGCGGGAAAACTGGCTTGCACCCTGACAGCCGTCGCATCCCATTTTCACCATCCCCCATTCACGGTATAATCCTCGGCGGACACCCAACCGTGACCCCGACCGACAGCTTGACAACCGAAACCCCAGAGAAATAGGAGAGAGACTCATGTCATTTGCACACATCACCGTTCCCGATGGCGAAAAAATCACCTTCGTCAACGGCAAACTTCAGGTTCCCGATAATCCTATCGTCGCCTTCATTGAAGGGGACGGCATCGGCGTCGACATTACCCCCGCTTCCCTGCTGGTCTGGAACGCAGCCGTGGAAAAAGCATACGGCGGCGCCCGCAAAATCGCCTGGATGGAAATCTACTCCGGCGAAAAAGCCGCCGCCATCTACGACGGCAACTTTATGCCGGAAGAAACCTTCGACGCCATGCGCGAATACCTGGTCGGCATCAAAGGCCCCCTTACCACGCCCATCGGCGGCGGTTTCCGCAGCCTGAATGTTACCCTGCGCCAGGTGCTCGACCTGTACGCCTGCGTGCGCCCCGTGCGCTGGATTCCCGGCACACCCAGCCCTGTGACCCATCCTGAAAACATGGACATCGTTCTCTTCCGCGAAAACACGGAGGACGTTTACTCCGGCGTGGAATGGCCCGCCGGCTCCGAAGGCGCCGAAGCCATCATCAAGTTCATGAACGAAGAACTGGGTAAAAACGTGCGCGTCGGCTCCGCCATCGGCATCAAACCGGTGAGCGAATTCGGCACCAAGCGGTTGGTGCGCCAGGCCCTCCAATACGCCATCGACAACAACCGCGCCAGCGTTACCCTCGTGCACAAAGGCAATATCATGAAGTTCACCGAAGGCGCATTTCGTGATTGGGGCTACGAAGTGGCTCGCGACGAATTTGGCGCGGAGCCGTGGGATGGCGGCCCCTGGCACAAAATGAAAAACCCCAATACCGGCGCCGAAATCGTCATCAACGACGTGATTGCCGACAACATGCTCCAGCAGCTCCTCACCCGCACCAAAGATTACAGCGTCATTGCCACCCTCAACCTGAACGGCGACTACATGAGCGACGCCGCCGCGGCGCAGGTTGGCGGGTTGGGTATGGCCCCCGGCGCCAACATTGGCGACGGCGTGGCCTTGTTTGAAGCGACGCACGGTACCGCGCCCAAGTATGCGGGCAAAGACCAGGTCAATCCGGGCAGCCTTATTCTCAGCGGCGTGATGATGCTGCGCTACATGGGCTGGGGCGAAGCGGCTGATCTGATTGAAAAGGCGACCACACAAACCATCCTCGAAAAGACAGTCACCTATGACCTGCATCGTCAGATTGAAGGAGCGACGAAAGTAAGCTGCTCGGATTTTGCCAAAGCGATTGTGGCGAACATGGAGTAAAGATTGAAGATTAAAGATTGAGGTGAAAAGCCAACGGCCGTTTTCCGACTGTTGGCTTTTTTTGTGCCAGGGAACAAAAACATCTGGTGAAGAATTAAAGAAAATATACTGAATGGTGTAATTGTTGTATAATCTTTTTATGGAGGTAAGGATGGCGCTAAATATTAAAAATCATGATGTAGAAAGGTTACTTGAAGAAGTTGTACAGTTGACAGGTGAATCTAAAACAGAAGCTGTGCGCAAAGCATTGGAAGAACGTCGTCATAGACTTTCTTTACGTTTGGTAAACGGAAAAGATAAACGTCGCTTCGAATCTTTTTTGGAAGAGGAGATATGGCCTCAGATTCCTTCAGAATTGTTGGGGACAGAACTAACTAAAGAAGAAGAAGAAGAAATCCTGGGATATGGAGAATTAGGCGTATGATTGTTGATACCTCTGCCATCATTGCCATTCTTTTTCAGGAACCAGGTTATGAAATCCTGAAAAATAAATTAGAAGCGGCAGCTGAAGTGGGAATAGGCGCGCCTACTTTAGTCGAGTGCGCTATTGTTTTATCAGCCAGACTTGGGAAAGATGCCCGTGGCATCTTGGCTCGTTTCTTGGAAGAAGCCAATATGGTGACAATTTCTTTTACGGACGCTCATTTTGGTACTGCTGTTGGCGCCTGGCAAAAGTATGGCAAAGGCCGCCACCCTGCGGCCTTAAATTTTGGGGACTGCCTTACTTATGCTGTGGCTCTATTAGCCAACATGCCCTTACTTTATAAAGGCACTGATTTCTCGCAAACAGATGTAATTTCTGCCTGACATGACCCCACCTCCCAAACTGCTCACCATCGCCGGTTCAGACAGCGGCGGCGCGGCCGGGCTGCAAGCCGATTTGCGGACCTGGGCGGTGTTGGGCGCGTATGGCATGAGTGTGGTAACGGCCGTTACCGCCCAAAATTCCCTCGCCGTTTATGCCGTACAGGCCATGCCGCCCGCCTTTATCGCCGCCCAACTGGAAGCCGTCTTGTCCGACTACGGCGCGGACGCTGCCAAAACAGGCTTCCTGGGGCGGGTTGACGTGGTGGAGACGGTCGCCTTCTACCTGCGCCAGTTTTCTCTGCTCCATCTCGTCATCGATCCGGTGCTGGTGAACCACCGCGGCGAGAGCATGTTTCCACCCGCCGTTACGCAAGCTTACCTCGACTACCTGTTTCCCCTGGCGGCGCTGATCACGCCTAACCGGGCAGAAGCCACTCTTTTACTGGATATGCCGGTTAACACGCTGGCAGACGGCGAAACGGCCGTTCGCCGCCTGCATGATCTTGGCCCCAAAAATGTGCTGCTCAAACGCCTTCCCCACGAAGACCGGTTTGTTGATTTATTTTTTGATGGGGCGCAGATTGTGCGGTTGGAAACGGCCGTTCTGCCCACCCACAATACCCACGGCGCCGGCGATACCCTGTCCGCCGCCGTCTGCGCTTTTTTGGCGAGAGGCGAAGGTATGGAAACGGCCGTGCGCCGCGCCCACCACTTCACCGCCGCCGCCATCCAAAACGCAGCCCCCTGGCAGTTCAGCGCCGGTCACGGCCCCGTCTGGCCGACCGGGGAGAAGTGAACAGTGAACGGTGAACAGTAAGCGGTTCCCTGACTGTAAACTGTACACTGTACACTGTTCACCGAATTCCTTGACGCCTAAATTTTTTTTGATACCCTGTACATTCAGAACGTTTTGAACGCAGGGGAAAGGCAATGGACAACTGTTTAACGAGTGTAAATGAAAGTACAGTGGAAGGCATTGGCCGGCTGGCCCGTTTTTTTGGTTTTGCAGAGGTCATGGGACGGCTTTATGGCACTTTGCTCATGAGTCCGGAGGCGCTGTCGCTGGACGATTTGGCCGACCAGCTTGAAATCAGCAAAGGCTCCGTCAGCATGAACATGCGCGCCCTGGAACGCTGGGGCATGGCCAAGGAAATCTGGGTGCGCGGCGAGCGCAAAAAATATTACGCCGCCGAGCATGACCTGTGGCAGGTTATCCGCAACGTCCTGGGCAGTCGCGAAAGGCGCGAAGTGCAGCTTGCCTTGCACGTGCTGGGCGACAGCGTGGAAAAGCTTAAAAACGCCGAAGACAAACTCTCCCCTGAAGACAAAGAGTTAGCCAAGTTCTACCTGGAACGCATCGCCGACCTGCAAGCCTTCTTCACTGTGGCCCAAATGGCGCTGGAAACCGTTGTTGGCAGTAATGACGCCCTCGACTTCGATGCCGTCACCAAAATCGAGTTAAAATAAAGATTGTACCGACAAAAGGCGGGGAGGAAGGGTTTAGAGGGTTTTTCCCTGAATCTTTTTTTATTCACCTGATACCCATAATTTTCACTGGAGATTTCATGAGGGGGCACACCCCACACATGAAAAGCAGGAGCGAGGGTAAGCGGTTGTGCGAGACTCTATCTCTAGCTCTTGCTCTAGCTATTTTCAAGGGAGAAATGATGATCAAGTTATATAACAAAAAAACAGATGCCTACATCGGCGAAATCAGTGAAGCGCAGTTGAGTTTTCTGGTTGACGAATTAGCTGAAGAGACCTACGACGACCAGGACTATTATCTGGACGAAGGCACACTCGTTTATTTACAAGATAACGGCGCTGACGCCGCCCTGGTTGCTTTGCTCAAAAAAGCGTTCGACGAACAAGGCGAAGTTGAAATCCGCTGGGAACAGGTGTGAAAATAGCGGTTGGGTCCACTAATCCGGTCAAAATAGCGGCTGTGACCAGTATCGTTACCTTGCTGTGGCCCGAAGCTGAGATCGAGTCTGTTTCCGTGCCGACGGGCGTGGGCGAGATGCCCATGAGCGACGAGGAAACCATTATCGGCGCGCGCAACCGGGCCAGGGCAGCGCGGCAGGCTATTGGCGCAGACCTGGGTTTTGGCCTGGAAGGGGGCGTGCATCAAGACCCAGTCGGGTTGGTACTGCAAGGCTGGGTGGTGGTAACGGATGGAAACGGCCGTGAAGGGGTGGCAGGCGCCGGGCGGCTGCCACTGCCGCCCAGCATTGCTGAACGGGTGCTGGCCGGTGAAGAATTGGGTCCGGTGATGGATGATCTGCTTGGCGAGAGCAACGTCAAAGCCAAAGGCGGCGCGGTGGGCGCGCTTACCGGCGGCCTGATTCCGCGCCAGCAAGCTTTTGCCCTGGGTGTGGCTTATGCCCTGGCCCCGTTCATCGCCCCGGAATTTTATGATTAAAAGGGATAGAGGGGCAGAGTGCACCTGCCTTTATCGACCCAACTATGACTATCCGACTAACTGACTCCCCACCGATTTCATGACAAACTACCCCATCGACACCCACTTCGACGAAACATTCGCAGATGAATTAGCCCAACTCGAATCCTACAACAAGCATATTTATCGGCCCAATACCTATTTGCACAAGTGGTGGGCGCGGCGCTGCGGCAGCACGTTTCGGTTGATCCTCAAATCTTTGGCGGCGGATGAAGCGCGGGCTGATTATTACGCGGCAGGCGGACTGGCAGGCAAAATTGTGCTGGACCCCATGATGGGCGGCGGCACCACCTTGCATGAAGCCATTCGTTTGGGGGCAAACGTCATTGGGGTAGACATTGATCCGATTCCGGTGCTGCAAGCCCGCGCTTCGCTTTCAGACAAACGGCTGGCGGATCTGGCGCAGGCGTTTGACGAGTTTCAGCGCTCTTTACGGGCGCGGGTGACGCCCTATTTCCGCACAAGCTGTCTCCATTGCGCCAAACCGGTGGAACTGTGGTTTATGTTGTATGCTCTGCGCCAGCAGTGCGGCTGCGGCGAGTCGCTGGTGGTCGATTCGCTGACGCTGCGCCATCTGCCGGATGGCAGAGCAGTGCGGCTGGATCCGGTAACACATGCTATTTATTATGATGACGTGTTGGTGAGTGAAGCGGTGGGTGGGGGAGATAAACGGCCGTTACGCGAACGTACCTCTCCCACCTGTCCCACCTGCCAACAGGAGTACCGGGAAGATCTCACCGTCCCGTATTGGCAGCGCTACGTACCTGTTGCTCTGGCCGCCCGCTGCCCGCAGCACAAACTATTCTTCGCCGCTTTGCGCGCAGATGATTGGTCCGCCATCGCCAGCGCCGACGCTTTGCGCCCCCAACTTGACCTCGATCCCATCGATTTCGCCATCGAATCCGGCGCTAAATCCCAGGCGCTGCTGGATCGCGGCAT
>JAWOGU010000544.1:0-14877 GCA_046496595.1 Chloroflexota bacterium | reverse complement strand
GGTGGATGAAGATTTTTTTAGCGATTTGTTGAATACGCATCGGCCGGGCATTGTGCTGCTGCAAGCGTGTGAAGGGGGGCAGTCATCGGCGTCTAAGGCGTTTGTGGGCGTGGCATCGCGGGTGGTTCAGCAGAATATTCCGGTGGTAGTGGCGATGCAGTATGAGGTGTCTAACCAAACGGCCGTTCGTTTTGCCTTAAGATTCTACCAGCAGTTGGCCGAGATGTATCCGGTGGACCGAGCCGCGCAGAACGGCCGTCGCGCGGTGGCCTTGAGCACGCAGTACAAAGGGCGCGATTTTGCCACGCCTGTCCTTTTTATGCGCGTTGCTGATGGTTACCTTTTCTTTAGAAAAAAGGTTAACAACCAAGCCGAACAGGTCAAAGAAATAGACGCTGTTATTGATGCAAAGCCTTCATCGGATACGGCGCATTCAACAGATGCAGGGTCTGTTCCTTTAACACAAGATGCTTATTCCATTCATGTTTTACTTCAGCGGTTCAGCATCAATGAGTTGGCTGAACTGGCAAATAACATTGGCCTGGATATTGAAAATTTGGGAGCCTCTGGCAAAAATGCAATAGCTATGTCATTGATGTTAACTGCGCAGAGACACTATCGTCTGGATAAATTGGTGATTCAGATTGCTTCTATGCGGCCAGATATAGTGAATGAACTAAAAGCAAACCTGTATGTTTTTATGGAAAACATCAAGGAACGAGACTTGGCGCAATTATGCCAAGAGCTTCAACTTGATTGTCGTGGTATGAAATTTGATGAAAAAGGATTACTGGGATACACAGCCAATAAATATATTCGAACGGAACGAACCCAGGCTTTGCAGGATTACATGGTGCAAAACGGCCGTTATGCCGAATTGGTTCAGGCGGTAAAGAGAAAATTACCCGGCGTAGATTTGTCGATTTTTGGATGATAAACGGCCGTTCCCATGACATCTGAAACCCTGCTATTAAGCCGCTCCAAGCTCCAAACCTTCCTCGACTGCCCGCGCCGCTTCCAACTGCGCTATCTCAAGCGCCTGCCCTGGCCCGACGCGCCCGATAACCCCGAAGCCGCTGAAACGATGATCCGCGGACAGCAGTTCCACCTGCTCCTGGAACGTCACTTCCTGGGCCTGGACATCCCCCTGAGCAGCGTGGGCGACACGGCCGTTTCTGCCTGGTTCCAAATCTTCATCCAACACAACCCCGTCCGGCAAAACGGCCGTTTCCTGCCAGAACACCGTCTCACCGTGCCTATCGGCAATCACCTGCTCCTGGGGCGTTTTGACTTATTGGTGATAGGTGAGCAGGACGGCGCGTCATTCGCCCACGTCTACGATTGGAAAACAGGCCAGCCGCGCAGCGAACGCGCCCTGCGGCAGGACTGGCAGACCCGCCTTTACCTGGCCCTGCTGGCGGAGGGCGGTGGGGCGCTGTGGAGCGGGCGCACCCTGCTCCCGGAAAACGTCGCCCTAACCTACTGGTACGTCACCGAGCCGGACGCACCCCGGCATTTCACCTACAGTCAGGCCGAACACCGCCAGAATTGGGCTGACATCCAGGCCATCGTGGCCCAAATTGACGCCTGTTTAACCGCGGAAACGTGGCCGCTTACCGACGATTTGGCGCAGTGCCGCCGCTGCGCCTACCAGGTCTACTGCGGCCGGCAGGAAGCGGGTCTCGTTTCCACCCAGCCCCTTGAAGAGGCCGAGCCGGACGAGCCAGATTTCCTGCTGGAACCGGAACTGCCTTAAACGTGGACGCCACCCAACTTCGTTTTCTACTTTCCCCACCCGGCCAGGAACTGCTGGCCCGCATGGCCGAAACGACGATCACCCCGCATAATCATCTGCAAATCGCGGCGCGGCTGCGCCAGCAGCTTGACCCGGCGCTGGCGCAGGCCGTAGTCGAGACGACAGCGCTGCGCCAGAAAGCCGCCGCCAAATTCAGCCGGGCGGCCGCCATGTATTTTACCCGTGCGGCGCTGGAGCAGGCTTCGGCCGAGCCGGTCGCCAGTTACCGCGCCGGGCGTTTTGCGCAGGCGGGCATGAACACCATTGTTGACCTGGGCTGCGGCCTTGGCGGCGATGCCCTGGTGCTGGCGCAAACAGCCCACGTTATTGGCGTGGACCTGGATGAGATGCGGCTGCGCCTGGCGCGGGAAAATGTGGGCGTTTATGGCGGCGCCGGCCGTTTCCAACCCCTGCTCGCCGACATTGAAACACTGCCCCCTCTGGCGGTAGACGGCGTGTTTTTTGACCCGGCCCGGCGTGATGCAAACGGCCGTCGGATTTATGCGGTTGAGGATTACAAACCACCCCTGAGTGTGATTGATAAATGGCGGGAGAAAGCGGGGGGAACGGCCGTTAAAATCAGCCCAGGCGTCCACTATCACGAAATTCCGGCTGAGGCGGAAGTTGAATTCATCTCGTTGCATGGGGAAGTGAAAGAAGGCGTCTTGTGGTATGGCGACCTGCGCACCGGCGCTGCCAGGCAGGCCACCTTGCTGCCCGGTCCCCATACCCTCCTCAGCCAGCCCCATCCTGAAATACCACTCTCCGCACCGCTGGCCTACCTCTATGAACCGGACGGCGCCGTTATCCGCGCCCATCTGGTGCAGGAATTAGCCCATCACCTGAATGCCTGCAAAATAGACCAGGATATTGCGTATCTCACCGCCGAGACCCAACAGTCAACCCCCTTTGCCCATTGTTACCGGGTCGAGGCCGCCTTTCCCTTTCAGCTTAAACGTCTGCGGCATTATCTACGCCAACATAACATCGGCCGTGTCACCATCAAAAAACGTGGTTCACCCCTTGAGGTAGAATGGTTACGCAGTCAACTGCGCCTGCAAGGGACAGAACACCGCGTTCTTATTCTGACTCAAATCAACGCAAAAGCGGCTGTCATTGTGGCACAGCCGCTTTAGATAACCTTCTTGTAACTTTACAGCCAGACGAGGGCTGAGCTTGTCGAGGCCCGGTTTCGCCTTCGACAAGCTCAGGCTACACCTGTACAGTCACACCTTCTTATTTGTTTAGACCATCCGCAAAAAAGCTTCAGGCGCTCTATGTTTTGCGTTTAGCTAAGGCGATTCAACATTTAAATACGCCCGCATTACCTCGCGCAGTTTACGAATATCCAGTGGTTTTGGCAGATAATCATCGCAGCCCGCTTCCAGGCAGCGTTCCCGGTCGCCTACCAGCACCTGAGCGGTTGTGGCAATGAGTGGAATAGGCGCGAGGCGCTCATCGGCCTTAAAACGACGGGCCAATTCTAACCCATCAATTCCCGGCAAGTTGATGTCCAATAAAATAATATCAGGTGCTAGACCTTCTTCCAGGAGTACCCTGATGGCGGTGGGTCCATCTTCTGCTTTGAGAAGTTCGTGACCCTCTGCTTCAACGATGCGGGAAACTAAAAGCATATTCACCGGATTGTCTTCAATGCAGAGGACTTGTTTGCGTTCGTTTGCCATAGGCATTTGACTCTCTAAAAAATTCCTTCAAAATGGTATCGGCCTTCATTTTATCAGGTAAATGTAAATTGTGTAATCGTAACGATTCAGGTATTGATTTTACAGGGAGACCCTAAAGGTTTTACACGGCGCCGGGTTAATCTACTCCAGGTTAAACCCTTAGGGTCCATACAACTGCTAATAATCCACGTCTCTTAATCAGAGCCTAGTTGGCCGGTTTCTATTTTTTCTTTGCGCTTATACTGGCGCAGGGGTATGGTGAACCAGAATGTGGAACCATGTCCCATGACACTGTCAATCCAGATTTCCCCGCCATGCAGTTCTACCAGTTTTTTGGTAATAGGCATGCCTAAACCGGTACCACCCACACTGCGATTCAGATTACCATCGATCTGGCGGAATTGCTCAAATACGATGGGGATATGCTCGTCCTCAATGCCGATGCCTGTGTCACGAATGCCAAACAGCATGTCTTTTCCTTGTACAACCGCCGTGAGGGTGACGCTGCCCTCTTGGGTGAACTTGATGGCATTGCCCATGATATTCCACAAGACCTGCCGCAAACGGGTACGGTCTGCCTGAATGGTATCAACTTCGGCAGAGACAGAGAGGTGAAGCGCCAGCTTTTTGGCTTCAGCCAGGGGGGAGGCGGTGGCGATAACGTCGTGGGTCATTTGCACGACGTCTACTTCTTCGTAGCGGAGTTCCATGCGCCCGGCTTCGATTTTGGACATGTCTAGAATGTCGCCAATCAGTTCGCGCAGATGGCGTCCGCTGTCGCGGATGAGGCGCACGTCTTCTTCCATGCGCTCGTTTAGGTCGCCATCCAGACCTTCCAGGAGGACGTCGGCAAAACCGATGATGGAGTTGAGCGGTGTGCGCAGCTCATGGCTCATGCTGGCCAGAAATTCTGATTTTACGCGGTCTACTTCACGCAGCTTTTCTGAGGTCTCTAACTGTTCAGCGAATAAGGAGGCGTTTTGCACGGCGACAGCGATTTGAGAGGCCAGGGTGCGGTGGATGTTCACGTCCTCTTCTGTGAAGAAGTTTGTCTGGTCTGCCTGTAAGTCGAGTACGCCGATGACTTTGTCGCCAACGATGAGGGGCACTGCCAGTTCTGCTCTGGTGTGGGGCAGCAGTGGGTTGGGCAGGAAGTCTACAATTTTGCGCACGTCGTTTTCAACGACGCCGTCTTTTTGGCGGGCGGCGCGGGCGACGATGGATTCGTCGGTGAGCCGGATGGTACGGCCTTCCAGGGTCATGAGGCGGCCTACCTGGTCGGCGCCGGCTCGTAGGATGAGATGCCGGGTGTGGGGATCCATGAGGTAGATGTGGGCGTGGTAGAGGTGGAAGCTGGCTTTGGTGAGGTCTACCACTGCTTGCAGCAGGGCGTCTACTTCCAGCACGGTAGAGGCGGCGGTGCTGACCTGGGCGACCGTTTCCAGTTGGGTGGACAGCCGCTCTTGTTCACCGAGGGCGTCTTGGGTTTGCTCGAAGAGTCTGGCGGCTTCCAGGGCTTCCGCGACCTGCACGGAGATGGACCGGATGAATTCCAGGTCTTCGTCTGTGAGGGGATCGTTATCGCCGGTTTGGACGCCGAGTTTGCCGATGACTTCACCGCCGAGTACGGTGAGGGGGGTTTCGATGCTGTTGAATGTGCTTTGGGATTCGAGAACGGCCGTTCCCAGCGGCAGCGCATCACCATTTTGGCCCTGTGGTTCAAGCTTCAGTTCATCCACCAGGGCAGCAACTCCTTGATGGTCGAATTGATAACCGGTAACGGCGCTTTCTTTCTCCATGCGGTAAGAGGCCCATCCTTCCCGGCTCATGTAACGCTGTAAAGTAGTCAATTCATCCATGCGGGCATTCATCTCTTCCCGCAGTTGGGTGCTTTCAATAGCCACGGCAATCTGACCGCATAAGCCTTGCAGCAGCAGTTGGTCTTCCTCGCTAAAGGCATGCGGGCGGTCACTTTGCACGTCCAGCACACCCAGCACTTCATTCTGTAATTTGATTGGCACAGCGATTTCACTGCGGGTTTTAGTTAGCAGTGGGTTTGGCCGCCAATCAGGATCATGCACCACATCACCGCGATACGTTGTTTGCCCGGTAGCAGCAGCAGCCCCGATCAGACCCACGCCCAAAGGCATGGAGTGATTGAGTTCAAGCATCCGTTGCCCCGTTTCGCCATAGCCGTAGATGAGCGCCACTGTGTCTAAAAAGGGATCGTAGCGCAGCAGTTGTACGTGGTAATGCTTAAACTGTTCTTGAATTTGATTCACGACTCGTTTGTACAAATCCGACAAATTGGAAGCCGAGGCGATTTCCTGAGCAATCTGGATGGTAAGCGCTACTTCCTGGCTTCGTTTTTGCAAGGAACGCTGCGTGTCGGCGAACAACAAGGCGGCGCGTAAGGCAATGCTGCCCTGTTCTACCAGCGCCCGATAAAGAGAAACGACCTGTTCTGTGAAGAAATCCTTCTCTTTCGTGATAACGGCTATGTTTCCTAACCAATCATTGCTGGCGACCATGGGGAAAACGGCCAGGCCATTGATGCCTTCTTTGGCAAGATTCTTGCGCATCCGTTTTTCTAGCTGGGGATCATTGGGCAAATTATTGCTGATAAAGGCAGCGTCTGGCGAATAATATTGGGAAAGGGGCGATTCAGTCCAGGCCGTGCGGGTTTCTTCGGCGAAAGTTTGCAGCCCGGAATTAAAGGCGCTCTGCCTTTTGACGACGTCGTATCGTTGGTCGTTATCTGTTTCCAGGTAGGTAATGGAAATGGCCGCATTGGGGAAGTATTTTGCCTTGCTCAAGAGGGTGTCTAACACGTCATCTTCGGTTTGGGCAACGGCCAGGGCATGACCAATTTCAAGCTGGAATTCTTGTGTTTTCAGGGTTTCCTTGAGCTGGGTTTCCAGTTCGATGCGTTTTGTAATATCTTCATACGTGCCCAGAACGCCAATGACACGGCCGTTTTCATCATGCAGCGGTACTTTATTGGTTTCCAGCCACGCCTGTTTGCCATCTGCCTGAAGCTGCGGTTCGATGATGTTATATTTGGGCTGGTCGGCCGCCATCACAGCCTGGTCGTCTGCGATGTATGCCTGTGCCTGTTCTGCCTGCCAGGGCATGTCGAAGTCATTTTTGTGGACCAGTTCCTGAGCAGACGTGAAACCGGCGTCCAGGGCAAAGTTCTTGTTGCTGCCTAAATAAATGGAATTTTGGTCTTTCCAGAATACGGCTTGCGGAATGGTGTCTAGCACCAGTTGCAGCAAATTTTCACGTTCGCGCAGGGCGTCTTCGGCTAGTTTTTGTTCGGTGACATCTTGAATTTGGATGAGGTAATAGGGAATTTGCCCGGCAGCGTCTTGGATGGCGGTGGCGTTGACGCTGGTCCATAGAAAATTGCCGTTTTTACACTGGTAGCGGGCCTGGCCTTTGATGGTCTGGATGTCGCCTGATTGCAGGGTTTGGATGGGCAGGTTGGCCTGAGTCATATCAGCGGAATGCATCAGGTCGAAAATGGACAGCGTCATGAATTCCCGCTGTGCATAGCCCAGCAGTTTGGTCATGGCGGTGTTGACCTGGAGGAAACGGCCTTCTACACTGACCAGCGCCATGCCCAGCGAGGTGTTTTCAAATGAACTGCGGAAGCGGGTCTCGCTTTCCAGCAGGGAGTCTTCAATCCATTTGCGCTCGGTCAGGTCGGCGCCAAAGAAGCTGAGTATGGGCGGTTGACCATTGTCACTCTTGTAGGCAATGATGCGTTGGGAGAACGGAATTTCCATCCCATCCAGACTGCGGAACAAAAGGCGGCCCTGCCACATACCTTCTTGGATGGCGGTTGGCATGGCGACTGTTGTCAGCAGATCGTAGTCGGTTTCGGCAACCAGCTCGGCGAGTGAGGGCATGTCTGTTTCGTCGAAGAGGGCGAGCAGGAGACGGCCGTTTTCGTTGATTTGCATGACTTGCCCTTCCACAGTGACCATGGCGACAAAATCCGCCGCATTTTCGATGATGTTGTGCAAGGGGTTTGCGGCCAGCGTGTCGGGCTGGTGTGGTTCAGGAATGTTTTGTGTGCTCATATCACGCTCCAGGCTCTTCTAGTGGAGAGGTGTCTTTGGGGCTCTTTAGTTTGCCGGATTCGATATAGATGTAGGTTTTTTTACCTAAGGCGCGCCCGATTTCTTGAACGGCCGTTTTCATGATGGTGTCGATGTCGGCCGAACTACGTACGCGGGCTGTGATTTCACGCAGCATTTGTTCGCGCTGCGCCTTGCGCGCCGTGGTTTCCAGCAGCCCCAGGTTTTGAATGGCCACCGCCGACTGCCCGGAAATAGATGCCAGGCGCCGAATCGTTGACTCGGCGAACTTGGTTTTTTCTTTGTACAGCACATTGATGTAACCAATCCACTGACCACCGGCTACCAGGGGGGCAAAGATGACAGCGTTGGCGCCAAAAATGTTTTTGTACAAATGACGCACATTTTCATCGATGTCTAAATCCGGGTCAGTCAAATCTTCGAGGACGGTTGTTTCATCCGGTTTTAATAGTTTTGCGGCGGAAGGAAATTGATCCAACTTGAAACGAGTGGGGATCGCTGCATTTTCTCGTTTGCTGTAGTACCTGAGAACTTCGACCCATTCGGGCATTTGGGAATCTGTCCAGGGGCGGTCAAACATGCTAAAGCTGACGCTTTGGGCGTCGCGGCCGGCGATGGTGTATTTGCGCACCACGGAGAGAATTTCATCGTAGGTTTGGGCTGCGTTTAATTCCGCACTGGCGCGGTAGAGGGAGGCAGTTTCGGCGAGCGCTTCTTGCTGGGCCAACTGGGCGCGGCGGCTGGAGACGACGGCCGACACGGACTCCAGAAGCCGGTCAAACAAGAAGGTCTCTGTCTCGCTGAAGGTGTGGGGCTGATGCCAAGTGAGCCAGACGAGAGCCTGGGTATCGCCGCCGCGGCGCAGCGGCATGATGACGGAAGCCTGCCAGTTGTTTTCTTTGGCGTGCTGCAAAACGGCTTCGGTGGCGCCCGCATAGGCGTTGATATTATCGATATAGGTGACGGTGCTGCGCTGGGGTTGCCATAGATCGTGGAGGGGTGACGAATCCAGCTTTACGTTACGGAATCGGGTGAGGAGGTCGATGGGCAGGAAACGGCCGTTTGACCAGAAGCCGTACATGTCCATCAATAGGGAACCGTCCGGCTGCTGCGGATTGAGATAGTTCAGCGCGATGGCGGAAACGTCTGTCAGATCAAAGCCTTGCATGAGCGCTTTTAGAATTTCTTCTTCGTTGTTGGCCTGGGAGAGAGCCACTTCAACGTGGGAGAGCGTTTCCAACTGGGCGGCGCGTTCCTGGGTGTTGGCTAATAAAAGCCGGTTGGAGAGGGCGACAGCCGCCTGGCTGGCAAGGGCTAAAGCGCGCTGCAAATCATCCTCGGCAAAGGTCCTTTTTTCGGGGTAGACGGCGTTGATAAACCCCAACCACTGCGTACCTACGGCGAGCGGGACGAAGATGGTGCTGCCGGCTTTGAAGAGGTCGCGGTAGAGACGGTGAACAGATTCGTGCATCTGCTGTTCCGGGTTATCCATATCCTCGATGATAGTGGGACCGTTATAGCGCAGCAGGGTGCTGATTTCCGGGAATTCCGCCAGTCCGTATTGGGGCCTGAGTACGGTTTCCGGCAGGCTGCTTTGCCGCGCCAACACGCGCACAAACTCAGGCGTATCGGTTTTGGTCCAAACGACGTCGAAGATGTTCAGGCTGAGGTGGTGTGCGTTTTCGCCCAGGATGGTGTATTGAGCCAGGACGGCCAATATGTCTTCGGTGGATTCTGCGGCATTCAGCCTGGCGCTGGCTTCATACAGCATGGAAGATTCGTTGAGGGCGGCCTGGGTTTGGTCAAAAAGGCGCTGGTTTTCCAGGGCCAGGCCAATCTGGTCGGCGATGGATTCGACAGCGGCGAGTTCGTCTTGATCCCAGTTAACGGCGGCGATATCTGCGCCGAAACCAAGCAGGCCAATGATTTCGTCGGCGTACTGCACCGGCAGGCCGAGGGTGGTTTCGCCGTTGGTGTGGGTGACGGCTTGCTGTTGCACAACGGCCGTTTCCAACACAGACGCCCACGCTGGCGGTAGTTCCGCATCCCCAATGATGGCGTCGGCGGCGTACTCGGTCCACTGTCCTTCAATATAACGCCGCTGCACAGCCTGCACTTCGATGAGGGCCTTTTCCAATTCCTGAGTGCGTTCAGCCACACGCTCTTCCAGAAGGTGCTGCGCCTTGTTTTGCTCTTCTACCAGGACGCGCAAGTCGTCCAGGAGAAAGTTGAAGCCAATCGCCAGGTCCGTGAGTACGTCGATGCCTTCAGGAATGGGAATGTCAATGTCCAACTCGCCGTGAGCGGCCTGGGCCAGGGCATCGAGCAGGGTCTGCCCTTGTTGGTTGACGAGTTTTTTATAGTGTTGGTAGCTTAACTTTTGCGCCATAAGTTACCTCGTTGGTACTGGTTTGGTATGTTCATGTGTTGCTTTTCCAGATGGGTCCAATCTCCAAGATTGGACCCATCTTGTCAGGTTGAAAACGAACAAAGCCTTAGTAGCTTTTTAGCCAGGAGAGTGCTTCATCGCGGTTGGTGAAATAGTGCATGTGGTCTCGGCCGCTGGCCTTGAGCACAAAGTCGATCATCACTTTAACTACCCGGCTGTTACCTAGAACGGCCGTTGCGCCTAAGCGAGGATCGTCCATGATGTCACCCGTCATGCGCCGCAGGTTGGGATTCACGCGCCCCAACTCGGTGGTGTCAATGAATGACTTTAGTTTTTGCCCGACAGGGACGCCGGACACAACTTCATTCAGGTCATGGATATAGGTGCTTAATTGATCTTCGGTAAATTCACCATTGATGGTAACGTGTAAAATACCGTCTTCGCCTAGATTGAGTGAATAAGCCATTTCTTCTCCTAAAATCGTCAATCGTCAATCGTCAATCTTTTCTGCTCTTGAGTGGTTTGCTGTAAGCGCTCGAGTAATTGATTTTTGGTGCCTAACTGGGCCACGGCTTCTCTGGCGCCCAACATCTGGCTGATCTCGTCGCGGGCAATCGCCAGAATAGCTTCCCGGTCTGTACCGCGCCGGATTTTGTCGGTGATGGTGCGTACCAGGCGTTCGCGGTCCGCCCTGGTCTGAGCCGTGGCCAGCAACTGTTTGTTTTCAATGATAGAGCTAAGAATGGTTGCCAACTGCTGCAAGATGGATTCATCTTGGGGGGTAATGGGCCTGCCTGACGCGGAAGCGATGCTCAATGCCCCAAACGGCCGTTTACCCATAAACAAGGGCGCTGTCAGGGTAGAAAGCTCATCGTATGTACCTGTTACCAGGCGGTTTTCTTTGAAAGCTTCAGCCATAGGTGAATTTGCCATCGGTATGTCGGGCATGGCTGCGGCGTCAAGCGTTGCATCTGCGCCTCGATACGCCACCATTTTCATTGTTTGACCATCTGGTTTTAGCGCTAACAAACTGATGTGGTCTACGCTTAGGAGTTCGGGCATTCTGGTGATGAACAGGTCAATAACTTCTTGCAGGGTAGCCTGGTTGCTCAACTCTGTGGAGACTTCGTTTAAGAGCTGTAAGCGCTGCGCCTGTGTTTGGGTTTGCGCCAGGGCGTCTTGCGTTTGTTCGGCAAGGCGTATGTTTTCGATGCGGGCGCTGAGCTGGTCTACCACTGCCTGAATGATGGCCTGGGCGTTTTCCTCATCGGTGTCTGTGTCTGTTTGCTCTGTATCGAGAATGGTGAGGTGGCCGATGGCCTCGCCGTGTACGTTGAGGGCGTGGGAATGACCGCCGTTGGTGTGGAGAACGGCCGTTTCCATTTCAACCGTTGGCGGCAGAATGGCGGCTTTACTGAGAGATGTCAATGCGCCCTTTTCATACATAAAGCCGGTTTCTTCCATTTTCCGCAGCGACAGATATTCATTCCAGCCTTCCCGCGTCAGGCGGCGGGTCAAGAGATTCAATTCCTCTACAGCCTGTTCGCTTCTCTTGAAGGAACGAGCGTTTTCCAGGGCAATGGCTAATTGGGCGGCAAGCGTGGTGTAGATTTGCGTTTCATCTACCGTAAAATGATTTAATTGGTCGGACTGTACATCCAGCACCCCAATGACGCGCTCACCCACAACCATTGGCGCCGCCATTTCAGAACGTGTATCGGGAAGCTGTTCATTTTGCAGCCAGTTAGGATTTCCCAACACGTCATTTACCACCACAGGCTGCCCGGTACGCGCCGCCTGCGCCACCAGAGAGCGTTTGCTGTTGATTTCTATGACGGCATCGTCATGTGTCTCTTGTTGAGAGGTTGAAGGGTGCCAGCCGCAGGCCTGAATGCGCATATATTTGCCGGCCTCATCCAACAGGAAGATGTGGCAGTGGTAAAGGTCAAACAAACGCTGCGTCTCCTGTACCATGATCTCCATGAGGGTTTGCGGCTCTTGAATGATGGCTGCCTGTGTGCTTAAGCTTGCCACGGCTTGCAGTTGTGCTGCCTGCCGGGCGGTACCTTGCAGCAGGGTCTCGCGTTCGAGGTCGGCTCGTTTGCGTTCGATCAGATTGGCGATACTGGCGCTGTAGGCCTTGAGCAGGTCAGGCTGATAGGGTTTGAGAGGTTCCTGGCTGAGCAAATTATCAGCAAAAAGGACGCCGACGGGGGTGTTCTCAATCCATAGTGCAGCGACCATATGCCAGCCGCGGCCGATAACGTTTTGCTTTTCATACAGGTCAGTATCTTCGTAGACGACTAAATGTTCATTATTGTAGATAAAGTTTTGTATCCAGGGTTCATTTTGTAAACTGAAGGAATCGTCTTTTTCTGAGCGGAATTCCCCATGGGGGTCAATGCCATATGCGCCGGTCATGACGCCGGTTGGTAAGTCAAGCAGGTACAGGCCTATTCTGTCGAAGCCCAGGCGTTCCACGCCTTGTTTCACCACTTGTTGATAGAGTTCATCCAGATTGTCAATGTCGGCAAGTTCCAGACCGGTGGTGTGTAAATCTTGCTGTTTCTCCAGGATTTCTTGTAAGGCTTGTTGGCTTTGTTGTAGGGCGTCTTCCGTTTGTTTACGCGCGGATATCTCTTCAGAGACGCCCACCGTCATGATGACCTCATTGTTGTTGTTGAAAATTGGAGATTTTACGGTATGGAATATGCCTTCATGCCCATCATGGCGGGTTACGATTTCTTCAGGAATGTCCAGGACCTGACCTGATTCAAAGACGTAGGCATCATCTATGACGTACTGCTGCGTATAGTCAGGTGCGTTAAACGGCGCGTCTACGATGGCTTGCAGGGCTTCATTGCTCATCCCGTAGTAATCACGAAAGGCCTTGTTTGCCCAGATAATCCGAGATTCAGCCCCTTTCACTAACACCATATGGGTGATGGCGTCAAGAATTTGTTGGTAGCGGCGCTCATTGGCCTGAAGTAATTCAGCCGTTTGTTTACGTTCGGTGATGTCGCGTGAGATGCCCAGCAAATATTTGGGGCTTCCGTCTGATCCCATGACAGGCACTTTGGTGGTATGTAAAACACGAGTACCAAACGGGGAATCGAAAGTTTCTTCAGGAATATCAAGCAGTTCGCCGGATGCCAGCACTTCTTTATCTTTGGCGACGAAAAATGCAGCCTGCTCTTCAGGGAAGAAATCAAAGTCGTTTTTCCCGGCGATCTGGTCAAGTTCTTTACCGAAGTATGCCTGCCCTACTTTGTTGAGGCGAATGAAGCGCAGTTCTTCCGCATCTTTGACAAAAATCATGCTGGGGATATTGTCGATGACGGAGTTGAGGAAGGTGGAGGTTTCCAGCAGGTCTGTGGTGAGCCGGGTGGTGTTGATGGCGACGGCGATCTGACCACATAGACCTTCTAGCAGCATCTGGTCTTCTTCATCCAGGGCATTGGCCTGGTTGCTTTGCACATCCAGCACGCCCAATATCTGGTCGCCCAGTTTGATGGGTACGGCGATTTCGCCTCTGGTTTCTGGCAGCAGTTGGTTTGCTTTCCAATTGGGATCATTTGCGAGGTCCGGGCGTAAAAAGGTTTCTCCGGCGGCGGCGGCGGCGCCAATGAGGCCCTGGTTCAGGGGTATTTGGTGACCCAGAGCCAGCATTTTTTCCCCGACAACGCCATAGCCGGCGGCCAGTTTAACGGCGTCAAGCTGGGGGTCGTAGCGCAGAACTTGAGCGTGATAGTAGCCAAATTTTTCGGTGACTTCGGTCACGATGCGTTTGTAGAGGTCTTCCAGGTTGGCGGCGGCGGCGATGGCCTGGGCGACTTCCGTGGCGATTTGGACCTGCCGCGTACGACGTTCGACAAGACCTACCAGTTCTGTTTCCAGTTGTTTTTGCTGGCTGAGGTTACGAACGGCCGTTACCCGGTAAGTATGTCCAGCTTCAATCAATTCTCGATCTGTCACTTCAATAGGCAACCGAACATTATCCTTGCGGATAGCTATTAGCTCATATGGTGTGCTAACAAGTGTTTCAGCATTCTTACGTGCTAAGTGATGGCATTCTGGGTCTAGGTAATGAAAAATGTTCCCCCCGATGAGTTCTTCCAGTTCATATTTAAGAATGTTAGCTAATGCCACATTAATTTCTTTAATAATCGGTCCCTCGTGAATAACAATACCATCAAAGGTAGCCCCCGTTAACATGCGATACCGCTCTTCACTTTGCCGTAATTTCTCTCCATTGACACAAGAAACAGCAGATGCAGCAAACTTGTTAACTAGCTGGGTGAGCGATTTTATAAGTAATTCGTTTAGGGCTTCACGATTTTTTACGAGCACTAACAAGCCAAAATTTGGCAACTCGAAAATATGAAAGAACTTTTTCTCCTGACTTTGTCCAACAAACGGTAACGTTGCAAGGAATTCTTGATAGTGAGTTTCGTTGGGCGAAACTGGAAGGTGATCAAGAGCCGCCTGATAGGTTGCATTCCGTTCTGGACGTCGTGGAATGGTATATACAGCATCAAGCCGACACGTTCCATCATGGTTCGTTTCTTTTTGGTAAATGCCACCAGAGACGCAATTCAGCTTTTTCAACATGATTGACAAGCTGGTTTTAATCATAGGTTGTAACTCTACACTTGATCCAATAGACATGGAGATTTCGTAGAGTATTTGTGTCAGTTGCACTTGATCGAATGTATTATTCATAAGCTTGCCTCAAAATAAGCGGGTTTGTGGCTGATCATTCAAAAGATTTTTTATTCGATTACGGCGATAACGGCCGTTTTATTATAAAACTCAAGGTAATCATCCCCACTATTGGCAATTTCACCTAACGTTAATGCCCCAATTAGGGGAACATTTTCTTCAGAAACAGCATCTAGCTCT
>JAWOGU010000463.1:0-4726 GCA_046496595.1 Chloroflexota bacterium | reverse complement strand
GGCCTGCCCCAGCTGCCGCCATTGTGCAGGAGTAAACCGGCTGACGGCTTTTCGCAATACCGTTGTCTCTCGCGTTGCACCCCACCAGGGCAGACGACCGTGATGGAGGAAAAACAAAAACTGTTTAAAGATAATTTCCGCACCTTGCACTTCATCTTCGATGTTCTCGCCAGGTACTTGCTTATCACCAGTGTGCTGGAATAATTTCTGCAAGCCAGCAGCCATCCGGTTGACTGTTTCACCTATGATGATCAGCCCCACACCTTTCGCGGTCTTGGCGATCTCCAGTTTATGGAACGAGTGCGCCTCTTTTTCCAAACGCACTCGTAACGCCTCAAAATTTTGGGGAGAAGCCGTATGTTCGCCCAGAGGTGGGCAGGCACACGGGCTTACCTCTACCCCAGGCTCCTGGCTGCGGGATTTCAATGCGCAGGGACAGCCGCAAAACGAATATGCGATTGCCTGGATGTTATGAGCCACTTTTGGCAACTCCATGACACTAGGTTATAATTTTGGACTGACTTGAAAGTACGATGTTTTTCGGCACGACGGCTTTCGGGTTAAAAATCATTTTACGGAGGTATACCATGCCCTTAACCGTGGCAGAAAAAGCCGAAATTTTTACAGACTTTGGTACGCATGAAGGCGACACAGGGTCGCCTGAAGTGCAAATTGCGATGTTTGATCGTCGCATTAAACAGTTGCAGGCTCATTTAAACATAAATAAACACGATCAGAGTTCTCGTCGTGGCCTGCTGAGATTGGTTGGTAAACGGCGGCGTTTGCTGGCCTATTTACGCAAGAAAGATCCGGATCGCTATCGAGAGATTGTGCAACGGCTGGGTTTGCGTCGTTAAAAATATATTGGTTCAGGTGAAAAGGGTGAACGCGGTTCGCCCTTTTCCTTGTTGCGGCTAGGTGTTGTTGTTTAGGAATTGGGTATTGGCTCTTACTCATGGTAGGAGCCAATACCCAGTCCCTAACCCCTTAGCCCCAACACAACTCGACAGTTGAATAGATTGCCAACTTAGATCCAGAAGAGAAGTCAATATGTCTGCGGGTGACGCCTGTAGGTTTATTTGTCTTCTCTCTTTTCAGGTTTTGCCAACCTCTATTGCTGTTGAAAAAGTTTGGGAGATTAAAAAAATGTCACAAGAATTATTATTTACGACCACAGTTGCCGGTCATGAAGTTACTTTTGCCACAGGCAAATTAGCGGAACAGGCTGGCGGCGCTGTTACAATACGGATTGGTGATTGTATGTTGTTCGCCTCCGCTACCATGTCCAAACATGTACGCGAAGGGTTGGATTTCTTCCCGCTGAGTGTGGACTATGAAGAAAAAATGTATGCTGCCGGCCGCATTCCGGGCGGCTTTTTTCGTCGCGAGGGTAAACCCACCACAGAAGCGGTGCTTACCTCCCGCCTGACAGACCGCCCGCTGCGCCCGCTTTTCCAGGATGGCATGCGCAATGAAGTGCAGATCATTGTGACGACGCTCTCGTCGGATGGTGTGCATTATCTGGATGTCATGTCGATCAATGCCGCCAGCGCTGCTTTGATGATTTCCAATGTTCCCTGGGATGGTCCGGTGGGCGCCGTGCGTGTGGGTTACGTGAACGGGCAGTTGATTGCGAACCCCACGATTCAGGAAATGGAAGGCAGTCAGTTGGATTTGCGCCTGGCTGGCACTCGCGACGCCATCATTATGGTGGAAGCAGGGGCCAATGAGGTGACGGAAGAACTCCTGGTAGAAGCGTTGGCTTTTGGTCACGCAGCCTTGCAGCCGTTGATTGACGTGCAAGAAGAAATGCGCGCTGCCGTGGGCAAAGAAAAAACAGAAGTTGTGCTGGACCACGTTGATCCGGAATTGGAAACGGCCGTTAAAGCCCGCATCGGTGATCGTCTTCGTCAAATCCTCGTCGACACCACCGACCGCCAACTGCGTAACGAAACCGTCGATGTCTTGCGCGACGAAGTTGTCAACAGCTTCCTGGCAGAAGATGAAGCCGCTGACGCCAAAGCCATCCGTGAAATCTTTGCCAAAGAGCTAAAAACAGCCATTCGTACCCGCATCTTGTATGATGGCATTCGCCCGGACGGCCGTGACTACACCACCATCCGTGAACTTTCCTCTGAAGTTGGCTTAAGCCCGCGCGCCCACGGCTCCGGTTTGTTCTCTCGTGGTCAAACACAGGTGCTTTCTCTGGTAGCCCTGGGCACCCCGCGTGAAGCCCAAAAGCTTGACGGCCTGTCCCCGGAAGAAACCAGCCGTTACATGCACCATTACAATTTCCCGCCATTTTCTACCGGTGAGACCTGGTTCCTGCGCGGACCCAAACGGCGTGAGATTGGGCATGGCGCCTTGGCGGAAACCGCCCTTCGCTCCATGATCCCCTCGGAAGAAGATTTCCCTTACTCCATTCGTGTCGTTTCTGAGGTACTTTCCTCAAATGGCTCCACCAGTCAGGCCAGTGTCTGCGCTTCCACTCTGGCGCTGATGGACTGTGGTGTGCCGTTGAAACGACCCGTTGCCGGTATCGCCATGGGTCTCATCACCGATAACGAGAAATATGCTGTCCTCACGGACATCCAGGGGCTGGAAGATCATATGGGCGACATGGACTTCAAAGTTGCCGGCACATCTGTAGGCATCACGGCTTTGCAGATGGACATCAAAATTAGCGGTCTTACCAAGGAGTTGATGGGTCAGGCATTAGATCAGGCTCGTGTGGCTCGCCTACAGATTTTGGATTCCATGTTAGCGACAATTCCTGAGCCGCGTAAAGAGATGAGTCCCTTCGCGCCGCGTATGTTCACGGTGCATATCGCCCCCGATAAAATCGGGGCTGTTATTGGCAAAGGCGGCTCCACCATTCGCAGCCTGGAAGAAACCTACGAGGTCTCCGTCGATATCAAGGAAGACGGCACCATATACGTCGCTGGGGTGAATGGCATAAAGGCCGAAGCAGCCATTGCCGCCATTTCCGCCATGACAGAAGAAGCGCAGCCGGGTCAGATTTACACGGGCAAGGTTGTGCGCACCACAGAGTTTGGCGCTTTTGTGGAATTCATTCCCGGCACGGATGGCCTGGTTCACATCTCCCAAATCTCCAGTGAGCACCTGAAGCGCGTCGAAGATGCGATTCAGGTAGGCGATGAGGTCATGGTCATGGTGACAGACGTTTCTCCTGAAGGTAAAGTACGTCTGTCACGCAAAGCTGTGCTGGAAGGCTGGACCCTGGAAGAAGCGCGCGCCAGCGATAATCCACGCAGTGGCGGCAGCAGCGGTGGTAACCGCGGTCGCAGCGGCGGCGGTAATCGCGGCGGCGGCGACCGTTCCCGTGGTCCGCGTCGTTAAGTGCTTGCTTTGATTCCCTTGTTATGAACAGAAGTCCTGGCTCGCAAAGACGCCAGGACTTTTTCTTTATAAAGTAGTTCAAGATTGGTCCAATCTCAAAGATTGGACCAATCTAACCAGGTTAATCTGGATATGGCAGCCGAACCGACCTTTTTTGTGCGAGACATTCCCGTTTATGGCGACGCTATTCTGGCCCCAATGGCAGGTTATTCCGACGTGCCTTTCCGGGCGCTGTGCCGCGCCTACGGTTCCGCCATGCACTACACCGAATTTGTGCCGGTTGATTCGCTGCTGGGCCGGCATCTGCCTGAGCGCTACTTGCGGCGTTTGGATAAAAAGCCGGGCGAGGCGCCGATGGTTTTCCAAATTTTCGGTCATAATGCGCAGCAGTTGTTGGCCGGCGCGCAGCGAATTGAAGCCCTGGAGCCGGATATTATTGACGTGAATATGGGCTGTTCCACGCGCAAAGTGAGCGGGCGCGGGGCTGGCGTGGGTATGATGCCTCAACCCGAATTGGTAGCGGAAACATTCCGGCTGCTGACCACCCATTTGTCGGTACCGGTGACGGGGAAGATTCGGCTGGGATGGGAAGAGAGCCAGAAAAACTACCTGGAAATCGCCCGCATCCTGGAGGACAATGGCGCGGCGCTGATTGCCATGCACGCCCGCACCAAGACCCAAAAATACGGCGGGCAGGCAGATTGGGATGCCATCGCCGAGCTAAGGCAGGCGGTAAGCGTGCCGGTCATCGGCAATGGTGACGTGCAAACGCCGGCCGACATCGGGCGCCTGAAAGCGCACACCGGCTGCGAGGCGGTAATGATCGGTCGGGCGGCGATTGGCAATCCGTGGATTTTTGCGCGGATGAATAAGACGGATGTGGCTTTTGAAGATGTCGTGGCGGCAATGCGCCTGCATCTGGCGGAGATGGGGGAGTATTACGGCGAAAAGGAAGGGGTGAAGCTGTTTCGCAAGCATTTGAAGCAGTACCTGGAGCCGTTTGCGTTTGCGCAGGGACTGCTGCCGGAGATGCTGGCGGCGAAGACGCAGGCGGAACTTGAGCGGTTGTTGGTGGAGAGTGGGGAAAGGGCAGAGGTTGGGGGCTAAACGGCCGTTTCCCATCCCCTATCTATTTTGTGCGTTCCAGTACCCGTTGAATTTGTGTTTCAAAACTGGAATCTGGCATGTAGGAGAGGTTGAGGCGGCGGATAACGGCCGTTCTGGCCCCCACATACGCCGCCAACAACTGCCGTAAGTGAACGGCCGTTGTCTTCGTATCAGCGGAGTAGCTGGCCCGCAAAAGCGCCTGATGCGCCGGGTCTTCTGGGGGCAGCACGGTCAGGAGTGGGGGCAGCGTAAAGTGCAG
>JAWOGU010000453.1:0-6126 GCA_046496595.1 Chloroflexota bacterium | reverse complement strand
TTATGCGAAAGAGACGGATTAGGGGGAGTTCATGGATCGCAAGCAGTTTGGCAAATTGGTGGCGGCGTTACGCAAAGAGCAGTACGACGACAATGGAGATCGTTATACCCAGTCAAAATTGGCGGACGTTATTCTGGAACAGGATCCGCAAACGCCGCTTAACGAAATCGTTCTGGGCAAAATTGAGCGCGGCGAACGCACCATTCTGGATGACCAGACCCTGCTCAATCTGGCCGATGCGCTCAAATTAACCATCGGCGAACGGCGCAGTTTCTTTATGCTGGCAACGGGGCTGGACCATCTGCAAATTTATCCGGCAGCGGAAACGGCGGGCGAGATTTTAGCGCCGGTCCTCGAGATGTTGGGGGATATTCGGCTGCCGGCGCTGCTGCTGGATCGGTATCTGGACGTGGTGGCGGTCAATGGCCTGCTGCTCCAGCTTTACCAGATGTCACAGATCGACCTGGCGCAGCAGGCAGGCAAACCGGGCGGCACGAATTTGCTGAATTTCATCTTCTCGAAGGCATTTGCAGAGGCGCGGGCGCAGATGCCGCCGCCGGTGTGGCATCGTTTTGCGGTGGGCAACGTCATCTACTTCCGGCGCATGACCCTGCCTTACCGCATGACGCCTTATTTTGGCGAGTTGTTTGCCCATTTACATAGAAATCGGGAGTTTCGTTGGTTTTGGGAGCAGGTATTTTACGAGGAAAAACTCTACTTTGTGGGGGGCGAATCATTCCAAATGTCGGCGCTGGCGGGGCGGTTCCGTTTTCTTACGGCGCCGCTGGTGACGCACACGCCCTATGGCAACCTGGAGATTCTGACGCATATACCACGAGATGGGGAAACGGCCGTTTCCTTCCACCAAATGTCCCTGCAAACCCCGGCCCAGTCCTACCAGTTTGGGTCTTGGCCGGAGAAGGTGTGGGGATAAGATGTTTTTGAATTTATCTCAACAACGTTCCCAATTTCGCCAAAACCTGTTTAATCACATCTTCTGGCAATGATTCTATGAATGTCACTTGTCTAACGCGCCAGTCTAAACTTTTAACCTGGTCTGCTAAAATCACGCCAGTTACCTCAGCGTTTTCCGGTAAGCGCACCTCAAAAGGATACCCTTTGACTTGATTGGTAATGGGGCATAAAAGCGCCAAGCCTACTTTTTGATTGTAGGATTTTGGCGACAAAATGACAGCAGGGCGACGTCCGGCTTGTTCATACCCCGCTTGAGGGTTGAAATTTATCCAGACCACATCACCCCGTTCAGGAATATAGCCCATTGAAATTACCACACCTCATTGCCGACAGCGGCACCCGTTTCCACTTCGGAATGCAGATTATCCTCAGTGACTGCGGCTAATAAATCTTCAAGTGAATATGTGGGTTGAACGGGTTCAAGAAAAAGCCTGCCGTCTTCTATGGAGACGGTAACAAGTGAATTTTGTTCTAGCCCAATCTCCAGCGCATAGGGTTTGGGAATACGAATAGCGAGGCTGTTGCCCCATTTTTGAACTCGTGCTTCCATCAGTTTTCATTCTCCATTCACTCAGAAATGTATCTACAAAAAAGATACATTCAGTATATCAATGTGCCACTGTGCTGGCAAGCAGGAATTCGTGTTTGTCGGCAGATGGTTGTAACTTGCAATCTTTTGATCTTATAATGCACTATCTACGATAGAAATTTCGATGACAAGGAATCTGTTATGACAAATACAACTGTACAGGCACGGATTAGTTCTGAGCTTAAACAAGAATCGGAAGCCGTTTTTTCAGCGATTGGCTTAACAACAGCGGAAGCGATACGTCTTTTTTTGCAGCAGACAGTGAACAGCGGTGGGCTGCCTTTTCAGCCAACCGCCAAAATGCCAAATGCCGAAACATTGGCTGCTATGAATGAGCTTGAAGACAATGGCGGGGCTGTGTTTTCTACCGCAGACGAATTATTTGCTGATTGGGATAGCTAACCGATGGCGCTCACGATTCGCCAGGCCACAAAATTTCGCCGGGACGTGAAACGGCTAAAACGTCAGGGCGTTGATTTGGCTCCATTGCAAGCGGTGATCGTTATACTCGCGGCAGCAGAACCACTAGACGTACGATACCGGGATCATGCTCTGGTGGGCAACTGGCGCGGATTCCACGAATGCCATTTGCAGCCTGATTGGCTGCTCATTTATCGTGTGGAAGAGGATGAACTGCAACTTGCCAGAACCGGGAGCCACGCGGAGTTGTTTGGATAACGGCCAGCGCCGAAAGAATTCGATCAAGAAGGGCAAACAACGAGCAACCATCTGACACTCACTCTGTGTGCAAGCTGGGTTTGCATTATACTTGTGCTAAATTCGGCCAGGAGAAGGTGAGCCATGATGGGATTATCAACTCGTTTCAGAAAACATTTGCTGTTTGTGTTGTTTGTTTTGCTGTTTGCTGGGTGTGGCACGGATGACCCTTTGCCAACGGAAACGGCCGTTGTGATGATGACGGAAACGGCCGTTCCCACCGCGACCCTCACCCCCAGTCACACCCCCTCCCCAACGCACACTCCAACAGCCATAAACACCCCAACCCCGTCGGTAACACCCATTCCCCTGCCGCTCGACCCGATGACACCATTTCCCACCGTCACGCCTGATTACATCGAGTACGAGACAAAGCCTATATTTGTCTCGTTAGTGGGTCACGGTGGTGATGGGGGAAGCGAAACGGATGATGTGTATGGAAGAGGTACCCCTTCTTTGATTATTTATGGCGATGGGCAGGTACTCATTAAAGATTCAATGTTTGGAACACCAGGTCTGGAAACGTATCTGACACCACAAGACATGTGCCAATTACGCCAACAAATCGCGGCTACCGGATTTTTAGAACCGCATGATGTGTTGTTTACTGACCGTACAGAGAGTATGGGAGGAGGATCATGGGCAGTCCAAGTTGAAGATACATTCTATGACTTTTATGGTGATAATGTACAGTTTCTCGTTGAAGATTTGGCCGCAGGCTTTCAAATAATTCGTGATTTTCAACCACAAAGCCCGCTTGTTCCCTATATACCTGAATATTTAGTGCTTTGGTTCGAGGAAATCCAACTTGAAGAAGGAGATGTTCCTGCTCTGTGGCCAACCGATTTGCCACCGATTTCTGAATTATGGTCACATCGTGAAGAGCCAACAATATTGGTTGAGGGTGATTTGGTGTCACTTATTTATGAGTTATTTGGGAATCGAAATTCATCTGAGATATTTCAAGAAGGCGATGCTACTTATAGCATTATTGCCCGACCCATTTTGCCAAATGAGACACCTCGTTATTATCCAACTTATTCCATCCTGCCAAGAGATTACGTTCCTGTATTAAATTGCGATGGTGAGCCAACTATTATTTCTCCAGCTGTGCCAACCGCTACGCCCACCATATCTGTATCTGCTTCCAAGCTAACGGGTCTAGGACGGATTGCATTTGTAGCTACAGATATCTATCCCTACCAGGAGGAGGAAATTTATGTTATAAACAGCGATGGTTCAAGTCGTTTACGTCTGACAAATAATTTAGTCTCTGACAGCGAACCAGCCTGGTCGCCAGACGGGCAGCACATTGCTTTTGTTTCAGATCGTGATGGTAATCAGGATATTTTTGTGATGAATGCAGATGGCACTGATGTGATACGGCTCACTAATGATGAAAGTGCTGATTACTCACCGGGCTGGGCGCCAGATGGTTCAAAAATCACCTTCGTTTCAAATCGAGATGGGGGTTGGGACAAATCGGAAATTTATATGATGAATGCAGATGGTTCTGGCCAAGAGCGGTTGACATACAATGAAGTTCGAGACCTATATCCGGTATGGTCACCAGATAATCGTAAAATTGCGTTTGTGCAGGAGCTGAGTTTTAATGAATCGTCAACTTTGGCAATCCTATATCTTGAACAACCAGGATTACCTGAAGAACAGATGCCATTTACCACTCGTTATATTCTTCGATTTAACCCGCGTTTAGCCTGGTCACCAGATAGCATGCAAATTGCTGCGCCAGATTTTACAAAATCGACCATTCGCATGATCGATTTAGCAGGAGAAGAAACACAGTCGTTTACCGTTAAACCGCTTGAATATCCTACATCGTTGAGTTGGTCAGCGAGTGGTGATTACATTGTATTTTCTGCCCGGGAGCCAAACGAGGGCGAAAATGCTATTTACTATTCAGATGACTACACTTATGTTGGCAATTGGGGCATTTATGCACTTGACTTAAAAACGGGAGAAGTTACCCAGATAACCTATTCAGAACAAGACGAGACGTTTCCAGCTTTGTGGCCTTGATGCGATGATGGGAGTGGGGATAACGGCCGTTATCCCTCCTTAATCAATCCCGTCCTGTATGCCCGCAACAAATCCTGCAAGTGGTCAATCTTGCCCTGGATTTCCCGGCCCTCGTCCGTGTCCTTGACGCGGATGCGCACCTGGTTGCGCTCCAGGATTTCGGTGTGGGTCTGCACATCCACGTTTTCGGCAATGGCGCGTTCGGTGGATTCAAATGCGGCGTGGGAGGCCAGCAGCAGACCATAGGAATTGTAGATCAGGCTGTAACCGGCGATGCCGGTGATGTTCTGGTACGCTTTGGCAAAGCCGCCGTCGATGACTAGCAGTTTACCCCCCGCTTTGATGGGGCTTTCTCCCTTTTTCACCTGTACCGGCACGTGGCCGTTGACGATGTGGGCGGTTTTAGGATCTAAGCCGAACTCTTTGAGAATGGAAACGGCCGTTTCCTCCCTGTCCCGCAGCGCATAATAAGGGTTCTTCTCTTCTTTATGGGTGGCCTTGTCCGCAATAAAATAGCGCTCAAAGGTCGCCATTTTATTCTTGCCAAAAATCGGCGACTTGGCCCCCGTCCACAAATACCACAACACATCCTGCCCATACTGCTTTTCCTGCGCCTCGGCGCTGAAATACCCCTGCCGGGCCAGTCGGTCCAGCCGGTCCATAAACGCCTTGCCCTTAAACTCCCGCCCATCCACAGTGCTGGACGTAAACGAACCATCCGCTTCCAGGGCAATGCAGCCGTGATAGAGCAGGTTGCCGTTATAAACCAGATACATGCTCCCTTTAGAAAAGAGAAACCGCACATGCTGCTGCAACTTTTCACTGATAGCAAACGTTTGTTGCAGCTTTTGCACAGTGCTTTCTTCCTCAGGCGTCAGTTGGTAAGGATTGGCGGGATCAATGGTGGGGAACAGCGTGTCGCGCAGCGGGTAGTCCAGCCCATTCAGGTGTATGACGCCGTTTTCATAGTCGATTTTGTCCAACAGCAGCCGGTCTTCCATCTCAAAGTGGGGGCGGCGCTGGATGATTTGCGCTTCCAGTTTGAACTGGATGACGGCGATGGCCTTCTGCATCTTGGCCATCAATTGCAGTTCGTTTTCCGTATACTCTTCCTCACCGGAGGTTTTGGGGTAAAAAATGGTGCAGGGATCCTCTTTGTAGGCATTCATGGCAAAGGTTGCCAGGGGCAGCAGGCTGATGGCATAACCGTTTTGCAGCGTTTCCATGTTGGCGTAACGCAGCGCCGTGCGGATCACATTTGCCATACAGGCGGTGCTGCCGGCGGCGGCGCCCATCCACAAAATGTCGTGGTTGCCCCATTGGATGTCGATGTGGTGGTAGTCCAGGAGCGTATCCATGATGATGTGTGCGCCCGGACCGCGATCATACACGTCGCCAATGACATGCAGCCGGGCGATAGCCAGACGTTGAATGAGGTCCGCCAATGCCTGGATGAACTCTTCCGCCTGGCCCAGTGAGATGATGGTGTCGATGATGCTCAGGTAATAATTGTGTTTATTGTCGATGCCTTCCTGCTCATGCAGCAGTTCTTCGATGATGAGGGCGAAGCCGGAGGGCAGGGCGGCGCGGACCTCGGCGCGAGTGTATTTGGAGGCCAGGGCGCGGCACAGCTTGACGAGCCGGAACAGGGTAATGCGCAGCCAGGCGGCGCTGTCGGTGGTGTTTGCCAGCAGCGCCGCCAATTTCCGGTCTGGATAGTAGATGAGGGTAGCCAGGTCGCATTTTTCCTGTTCGGTCATTTCGTAGATGAACAGTTCGTTGATGCGGCGCATGATGGAGCCGGA
>JAWOGU010000415.1:0-18201 GCA_046496595.1 Chloroflexota bacterium | reverse complement strand
GCCGTCATCCTAGACCCAGCCAGCAACGAGTTCATCGGCAAGCAACTCTCTTTTCGGGCGCGACCGGCCGACCTGGATCGGCTGCTCAAGCAAGCTCAGCAAGATGCCCCAGAAGATGTTGTCCTCATCGCCATCCTGGAAGCCACCGGCATGGCCTGGTATCCAGTCGTGGCGTATTTACAGCGTCACGGTGTCATTGTTTACCGCGTAAATGGGCAGAAAACAAAAGACTTGCGCCGCGTGATGTGGAAACATGCCGGCAGTGACCTCATCGATAGCCGCGTATTAACACGTCTTTATGCCATTGCTGAGAAACGACTCGACAGTAGCCCGCTGCCCCATGGCGATGCCTTGGCCTTGCAACGAGCTTGCCGCGCCTATGCCCGTTGGCGAGAGTTAGATGTGGCTGAGCAAAATCGGATGAAAGCGATTGACCAGTGGGCTTGGGATGGGTTGGCTAAGCTGGTGCCAGCCGCCGCTCAAGATTGGATGCGTCAACATTGGTACAATCCGTGGCGTGTTCTGGAAGCGGGCGAGTCCCAACTTGTGCCTGCCTGGCAGGCTACAGGCACTAAAGCCTCATTCGATATTGAGTGGATTCCTGCTTGGATAGACCGCGCCCAACAAATGACAGCTTTGTATGGGTCTGAAGAAGTCGTTGGCTACCATCATTTGCAGGAAAGTATGCAATACAGCCTTCAATTACGAGAGCGGTATGACCAAGAGCAAGCGCTGCTCACCGAGGAAAAGATTCAGCCGTTGTATCGAAAACTGTATCCAGATTGTCCTCTTGTCTCTATTCAAGGCATTGGGGAACAAAGTGCAGCCACTTACCGCGCCTTTATCCAAGACATTGAGCGCTTTCCTACTGTCGAAAAGTTTCGTTTATGGTGTGGCATTGTGCCACACAGTAAACAAAGTGGTGATGGCGAAGCCAAAGGCTTGTCTATGACCAAGGCTGGCCCCAATCTGATTAAAGCCACTCTTTATGTCAATGCCGAGGTGGCTCGGCAATGGGATGTGCAGCTGGCCGCTCTTTATCACAGACAGATGGTGGACTTTGGTAAGCACCACATCCAGGCTGTTGGCGCCTGTGCTTCTCATTTGGCGAGCCGGATTTATACCTTGCTCAAGCAACAACGGCCGTATGAATTACGAGACCTGCGTGGGAATCCTATTTCTTCTCAAGCATCCCGTGAATTATGTCTCGAACTGCGGGTTCCTGACGAAGTCCGCAAGCGAAACAACAAACGGTTTCGCCGTGCTCAAGCAGAACAGAAGTGTGAATCACGGATGCAAAGGCGAGGCTAAATGAATGAAAGGCTTCTCGAAACCAGTTTCCAAACGCACCCGAGCCGCCTTTCAAACTAAAAACACTTACAGTTTAATAGATTGTTGGACGGTGTCAAAGTGAATTTCGGCCCGTTGATGCATTTATCTTGCTTTTTGCTATTCGATTGTTAATGTGCTAACTACTTGACAAAACTTAGAACATCTTTGCGCCTTTGCGTTAAATTATTTTTCGGCATGGTTCATTCTTTTACCAACCCACCCTTACAATTTTGGGGTGCAGCCGCGGTATCCTTACCGTGCTATGTGCAAGCGAGGATTGGAATCCTCGGCTACTTTATACGAGGAGATTGTCACATATGAAACTCGGATTAGCCCTGGGTGGAGGCGGCGGACGGGGCGCCGCGCTGATAGGCGTCTTAGCTGAACTGGAACGGCTGGGCGTGCGGCCCGATCTCATTGTCGGCACCAGTATCGGCGGCCTACTGGGGGCGTTGTATGCCGCTGGCGTAGACGTGGCCGGATTGGAAGCATTTTTCCGCCAGATGCATGTCGATAATCTGTTCGCCTGGCCCAAGGATTCATGGTCCTTGGTCAGCAACAAGAAAATTGAACGCCTGCTGGAACAAACAATTGGCCGCCCTGATTTTACCGACCTGAAAATACCGCTGGCGGTGACGGCGACCGACCTGGTTCACCACCGGCTGATGGTGTTGGATGAAGGGGATGTGATAACGGCCGTTCTTGCCACCACCGCCCTGCCCATCATCTTGCCCCCGGTCGAGTACAACGGTTTTGTCCTGGTAGACGGCGGCCTGCTCAACAACGTGCCCTTCGACGTGGCCTACGCCCGCGGCGCCACCCACGTCATCGCCGTAGATATCACCAACGCCGCCACCGACGAAGACGCCAGACCCAGCACGCCCCCGTCAGGCCGCATCGATAGACTGCTCAAATACACTCAGCGCTACGGCGCTTATCAGGTGATGACCGGCGTCATCGACATCATCACCACCCAATCCTTAAAAACACGGCTGGCCCTCTCAGAACCCCACGTCCTGATTCGGCCGTCCATTGGCACCATCGGCCTGCTCGATTTTAATCGGATGGATGAAGGCATCGCGGCAGGGAAAACGGCCGTTGCTCAACACACCGCCGCCATCACCGCCCTGCTCACCCAAACAAGTTAGAGGATAGAGATAGAGGATAAAGAAAGAAGGTTCCCCATCCTCTATCTCTACCCTCTATCTCTATCTAGTCAGGAGAAAACCATGAAAATACTCGGCATCGACATCGGCGGCAGCGGCGTCAAAGGCGCATTGGTAGACACCGACAGCGGTGAGCTACTCACCGACCGGCTGCGCATCCCCACCCCGCAGCCTGCCGCCCCCAAAGCCGTCATCGGCGTCATCAAAGAAATTGTGAAACACTACGATTACCAGGGGCCAATAGGCATCGGCTATCCCGGCATTGTCATAGACGGCGTCACCAAAACGGCCGCCAACGTCGACAAAGGCTGGGTTAATTACCCCGCCGCCCGTAACATCGCCCTGGCTACCAACTGCGAAACCATCATCCGCAACGACGCCGACGTCGCCGGCATCGCCGAGATGTATCATGGCGCCGGCAAAGGCATTCCCGGCGTCGTCATGATCTTCACCCTGGGTACCGGCATTGGCAGCGTCATGTTTGTCAACGGCCACATTGTGCCCAACCTGGAACTCGGTCATCTCTACCTGCCCAACAGCAAAAAAGACGCCGAATTTTACGCTGCCGAACGTATTCGCACCGAGAAAAAGCTCTCCTGGGAAGATTGGGGACGACGCCTGAACGTCTACTTCCAACATATCGAATTCCTGTTTTCACCCAATCGCATCATCATCGGCGGCGGCGTCAGCAAAAAGCACGACAAATTCCTGAAATACCTCAAATTGCAAGCCGAAGTCGTACCCGCCGAACTGCGCAACGAAGCCGGCATCATCGGCGCAGCCATGGCCGCCCTGCCAGACCTGGTTTAACGATGTTGCCTTGCCTTCGCGTCTTTGCGTGAGCTTTTTTCGGAGGACAGATGCTCAAACAAGAAACAGGTCCACGCCTCATCTATCTCCCCTACGCCGATCCGGAAACACTGGCGGAATGCCTGGTGGCGCTGGCTAACGCCGACGGCGGACTGATCGTGTTGGGCGTAGATGCGCAGGGGCGGCCTTCTGCGCCTATCTGGGAAGAAGAGGCCGAAGGCGCTCTGTTAGCCGCCGCCGATTACTGCCGCCCGCCCGTGCCCAGCCAGTGGCAGCCCGTAGAAACCGGCAGTGGCGCCTATGTCGGCATCAATGTGCCGCGCAGCACCGACCTGCACAGCCTGGAAGACGGCCGTGTCCTCATCCGCAGCGGGCGGCAAAACCGCCCCCTCACCGGCGACGAAATCCGCCAGTTGGCCGCCAGTAAAAACACGGCCGAATATGAAACCGAACCCGTTCCCGGCGCTCGCCCCTCCGATTTAGACCAGGACATCATCCGCGATTACCTGGACCGGCGCGCACGGCGCGGCGCATCCCAAATCACGTCTACCCAAGAAATGCTCTTTGAAATTGGGGCCACAGACCGTGAAGGCAAGCCCACCACCATCGGCATCTTGTTGTTTGGCAAGAATCCGCAAACCTTTTTCCCGCAAAGCGGCATTGTGTTTGTGAAATTTGCCGGTACTGAACCACGCGGCGAAGACGGCGGCATTGGCTATGGCCGGCGCGATGAAATCAACGGCACGGTGGCTCGTATTGTGGAGCGCGCCTGGAATATTGTCTTTGAAGAAATGCGGGTAGGCGCTACCGTCAATCAGTTGGAACGCGAGGAACTGACCGAATATCCCCGTTTTGCGGTGCGCGAGGCGCTGGTGAATGCCGTGGCGCATCGTGATTATCGCATTCAGGGGCGGCGTATTGAAATCCGCATGTACGCCGACCGGCTGGAAATCATCAGTCCCGGCGGTTTGCCTGGTTATATGACGCTGGACAATCTGGTGGAGGAGCATTTTTCACGCAATCCGCGTCTGGTGAACGGGCTTTACCAGTGGGGCTATATCGAAGAGCTGGGACTGGGCATCGACCAGATGATTGAGGAAATGGTGCAGTCAGGCCACCCACCGCCGCAGTTTAAGGCCACCTCACACCTCTTCACGGTGACGCTTTCTAATAAACAAGAACGGGCAGCCGCCCCCAAATGGACCCGTATCATGAATGAGCGGCAGGCGCGGGCGCTCACCTTCATCCGGGAAAATGGCAGCATTACCAACCGCGAGTATCGCAGTCTCTGCCCGGACGTGACGCCTGAAACGCTGCGCCTGGACCTGGTGGATCTGGTGGAACGGGGCATATTATTGAAAATTGGCTCTAAAAAGGGGACGCATTACATTCTCAAGTAGAACCTCCAGGTGGCAGATGGGTCCAATTTCCAAAATTGGACCCATCTTTATCCCAACCCTTTCCCAAAATTTAACCCAAATATCCCAAATTTATCCCAAATTGAGGTTTGGGATATATTGGGATAAACTGATTTTCCAACCTTTTAATAACTATTTAGCCTCTCGAGGGCTGAGCCTGTCGAAGCCCGGTTCCGCCTTCGACAAGCTCAGGCTACACCTGAATAGGTACACCTTTTTAGCGATTCATTGGTATAATGCCAGGGTATTTTTGTCAGGTTATTGGTAATCCATAAACAGCAGTCGATATGTCACTCACACAGCAGTTTCTCCTCATTTCCATATTACCGCTCAGTTTGCTGGGGATGATTGTGTATTTATGGTTTCGGGGGGAAAAGCGACGCAAGGTGCTTATCCGTTGGACGTTTGTGCTGCTGGCAACGGCCGTTTGGGCGAGCAGCGTCTTGCGTTTTTATGCCGGTGTTAATTTTCCCTCCTACCTTATTGTCAATTGGGCTATATTGGGCAAGTATGCCTTCAGCTTTGCCGCTTTGTGCTTGCTGCTGACGACGGCGCGATACATGTTTGTGCCCTCCGGTTCCGGGCGGGGAGCCATTGGCGTCAGTGGTATTTTCTGGCTGTTGGCCCTGGCCCTGGACCCGGCCGTATGGCCTTATACCCTGCCAGACTTCGCCCTCGCCGGGCGTAATATCCAGCATTTTCATGTATGGGCAGCCGTTTGGGCAACCAGTTGGCTGGTGCCTATCCTGGCAGCCTGGATGCTGACACAGCAAGTCAATCGTTCGCTGCCCCGTTCGCTGTACCGAAACCAGATTCGCTATTGGGTGCTGGTTATCATTATTTTTGGTGTGGGCGGCATTCTGGCATCCAATCAGCAGCCTGCGCAGCCTTTCTGGCAAGAAATTGCCATCCTCACGGTGATGGTTGCCATGCTCATAGGCACCATCAGCCTCTCTCACGCGCAGCTTCCGGATATTCAAATGGCAGCGCGGCAGCTTCTTTACCGGCTTTCCGGCACTTTGATCATCTTTGCCCTGACGTGGCTGGCGCTGACGCTGATTGTCCGCAGCTTACCTAATTTACCGGCAGAAACAGATTCGGATCTGGTATTAGTTTTGATTGCGGCCGTTTTGGCGGCGACGTTTATGATCATCAACAAGTTGGTGAGCAATATTACCAAACGGATTTTTCTGCCTTCCAAATCAAAACGAGAAGCGGCGCTGGTGGATTATGCCTTTGCCATTGGCAATTTCCCGGAACCGGCGCAGTTGGGTCAGTTTGTGCTGCGCTTTGTGCAGTCTGAGATGGGGGTGGATGATGGCTGGCTGCTCATGGCGGAAGATGGGGCAGCGGGCGTATTGATTTTACGGCCGTTATCCTATCTCAATGGCACAGACCCGGAAACGGCCGTTTTCGCCGCCGACAGCCCATTTGCCGACTACCTGCGCCACCAAAGCAGCCCACTCAGCCAATACGATGTGGACGCCCTGGAACTATTCGACGGCATGGCCGTCGGCGAACGCCATGTACTCGACCAATGGCAGCGCGTCTTGTATGTGCCTCTACATACCGGCAGTGCCTTGATCGGCGTGATGGGTTTGGGCTACAAACGCAGCGGCGCATCCTATGAAAAAGGGGATTTTGAAAAGCTCATGGTTATCAGCGAGCAAATCAGCCCTCTTTTGCGGCAGGTAAGCAGCATGGCTGCCCTCCAGCGCCTCAACGATTACGTGTTTCAGCAAAACCAGACGCTTGTCCGGGAACGGCAGCACTTGCAAGAGACTATTTACCTGTACAATCAATACGTCAACCTGATCACGCCGGAACTGAAACGGCCGTTTGCTCCCATCGACGACCAGATCGCCGCCATGCAAAGCCGCGCCAGTGACAACCCGGAGTTAAAAGCCCAAATCATCGACCTGCACCGGCTCATCAACGAAGTCAAAAATCCCCTGGCTGCCCTGGTCAATTTAGCCAGCCGCGTGCAAGTGCAGCAAGATGTCAACCTCCAACTCGTGCAGATAGACACCGTGACCCAAAACGCCATCCGCGGCCTCAAAACCATGGCCGACGCCCGGCGCGTCACCATCACCTTTAACCCGGAGCAAACCCTGCCGCCTGTGTATGGCAGCCCGGACCAACTGCAAGAAGCCGCTAAATACATCATTCACAACGCCGTCAAATTCAACAAAATCGGCGGGTCCGTAAACATTAACACGGCGCTGTATGGCGGCGACATCGTTTTGCAAGTGCAAGATTCAGGCGTCGGCATTCCGCCGGAACGCATGGATAATTTATGGCAGGGACTAAAAACAATTCATGCCGGCAGCGCCAGCAAAAAACCGCCGGGTATGGGTCTGGCGCTGGCCCGGTTTATCATCACGGCCCACGGCGGGCGCATCACCGCCGAAAGCAGCTACGGCACGGGCAGCACCTTCACCATTTATCTGCCCGCTATTTTCGCCGACTAGGACAGCGCCTAAAGATTGGACCCATCTCTCAGATTGGTCCAATCTAGTTGGCTTCATGAGGGATTTCGTGAAAAGCAGCCAAAAAATCCCCAAATCCACCAATCCCCGCTAAAATTTCTTTGTGAGCTTTACCACACCTTTCGCCCTTCTTTTATTATTGACCATTCCTGCCATTGTCTGGCTGGGCTGGCCCCGGTCCGGCTGGCGTGGTCGGCGGCGCTGGCGGGACTGGGTCAGCATTGGGCTGCGTACCGTCATCCTGGCGCTGTTGGTACTGAGTTTAGCCGGCAGCCAACTCGTCAGGAGCGCCGATGATCTGGCGGTTGTCTTTCTGATTGACGCCTCTGACTCCATCAACCAGGAGCAGGCAGCCCAGGCGGAAGCCTACGTGCGTGAGGCGATGGCGACGATGGGACCAAATGACCAAACGGCCGTTATCCTCTTTGGCGCCAATGCCCTGGTAGACCGTCCTATGAGCGGTCTGGCGGAACTGGCCCCCATCACCACCACGCCCCAATCCCTGCAAACCGATCTCGCCAAAGCCATTCGCCTGGGATTAGCCCTGTTCCCCGCCGGCAGCGCCCGCCGCCTCGTCGTTTTAAGCGACGGACAGCCCACCATCGGCGATGCCGCAGAAGCGGCCAACCTGGCCTCCGCCTCCGGGGTGCAGTTGGACTATGTGGATTTGAAACGGCCGTTACCCGCCACCGAAGCCCTGCTCACCCAGGTCAGCGCCCCCACCAAAGTCAGCCAGGGCGAAACCTTCCGCATCGACATCACCGCCGAAGCCACCGCCGACATGCCCGCCAAACTGCGCGTCCTGGCCGGCGGCGGCATCGTCCATGAAGAAGACGTGCAGCTCAGGCCCGGCGTTAACAACTTCGCCGTGCGTCTGCGCGCCGCCGAACCGGAATTTGCCCGCTACCGCGTGCAGCTCATCCCCGCCCAAGACACCATCTACCAAAACAACGAACTGGCAGCCTTCACCGAAATCACCGGGCCGCCCCGCGTGCTGCTCGTGGCCGAGGAAGGCCGCCTGGACGACGAGGGCCGCCCCATTCCCGACGAATCGCCGCAGTTGCAGTTGGCGCTGGAAGCCACTGGCCTGGAAGTGGACCGTACCACGCCCGCCGGCCTGTCCGCCAGTCTGGAAACCCTGGCCGACTATGGCAGCGTCGTCCTGGTCAACGTGAACGCCAGAGACCTCAGCCAGCGCAAAATGGAAACCCTGCAAAGCTACGTGCGCGACCTGGGCGGCGGGCTGGTGGTGGTGGGCGGACCGGAAAGCTTCGGCATGGGCGGCTACTACAAAACCCCCCTGGAAGAAGCGCTTCCCGTCGATATGCAGATCAAAGATCAGGAGCGCTTTCCTTCCGTCAGCATCGTCATCGTCATCGACCGTTCCGGCAGCATGGGCATGCAAGAGGGCGGCGTCACCAAAATCCAGTTGGCGGCGGAAGGGGCGGTGCGCGTGGTGGAACTGCTCAACGATTTTGATGAAATCACGGTCATCCCGGTGGACACGCAGCCCGACAACCCCATCGGCCCCCTGCCCGCCAGCGACAAGGAAACGGCCATCGGCCTCATCCGCCAGATTGGGGCGGGCGGCGGCGGCATTTACGTGCGTACCGGGCTGGAAGCCGCCGCCGAGGCGCTGGCTCAAAGCCCCAACCAGGTAAAACACATCATACTGCTGGCCGACGGCGCGGATTCCGAACAAAAAGAAGGCGCGCCGGAGCTGATCGACGCGCTGACGGCCGAAGGCGTCACCCTTTCGACGGTAAGCATTGGGCAGGGAGCGGATACCTTATGGCTGCAACAAATGGCAAAACGGGGCAATGGCCGTTTTCACTTCACCGACCGCGCCGCCAACCTGCCCCAAATTTTCACGCAGGAAACTACCGCCATCCAGCGCAGCTATCTGGTGGAAGAGCGCTTCTTCCCGGACCTGGTGAGCAGCAGTCCGATTCTGGCGGGCATAACGGCCGTTCCGCCTTTGTATGGCTACGTAGGAACCAGCCCCAAAAGTACCGCCCAGGTTATTTTGGACACCCACCTGGACGATCCGCTGCTGGCTGCCTGGCAGTATGGTCTGGGGCGCTCGGTGGCCTGGACCTCGGACGCTACCGGGCGCTGGGGCAGTGATTGGGTGCAGTGGGCAGGTTTCCCAGCGTTTTGGGCGCAGGCCGTGCGTTGGACGATGGCGCCGGATCGGGGCAGCAATGTGGAAACGGCCGTTACCTTCCAGGGTGAACAGGCTGCGCTGCAAGTAGACGCCCGCGCCGACAACGGCGCTTACCTCAATGACCTGGCGATGACCGCCAACGTTGTTGCCCCGGATGGAACCGTCACCACTGTGGCGCTGCCCCAGGTGGCCCCAGGCCGCTATGAAGCCGATTTTACGCCGAAGCAGGATGGCGCTTATTTCCTGCGCATCAATGGTGAATCACCCGATGGTGAAACGGCTGTTGGGCAGACGGCGGGCTGGGTGTTGGGCTACTCGGCGGAATACCAACCACCTGCGGACGCCAACGTGCTGGCCTCGCTGGCGGAAACCGCAAATGGGCGGGATGTAACGGAAGGGGTAACGGCCGTTTTCGAGCATAACATCTCCGGTGAATCTGTCTCTCGTCCGATCTGGCCCTGGCTGGTTTTGGCAGCCGTCTTGCTGCTGCCATTAGACATCGCTGTGCGCCGTCTGGTCATCACCCAACGGGATTGGCAGCGGGCCTGGGCCGCCAGCTTTGGCCGCCTGTTTCCCCAACCGGCTCCAATTCCAGCGCAAACCGAGCAGGTATCCCGCCTGTTTCAGGCCAAAGAGCGGGCTGCCGCTCGCCCCCAGCCTTTAACAGAAAAGCCATCAATCGCAGACATTTCCGACCCGGCTGCTGCCGTACCGCCCCATCCGCAAACACCCACCCCCTCGACCTCTCCACCATCTGTCACCGACCCAAATGAAACTCCCCAAGCGCCTCAAAACAGCTCTTTGGCTTCTCAGCTGCTGCGCAAAAAACAACAACGGGATTTTGGACAAAACGACTCATAGGAAATTAGTACCTTTATGACAGCTTACCTATTGAAATGCACCTGGCAATCCTTCATACTGTAGGCGTGAAAGAAACGTGAAAATTTTTACAAACCCATTGTATTTGTATCCAGCTAGATTACTGGTAGCAGTAAAAAGGAGTTACACATGAAACGCATCGTAGTTTTGACACTTGTGTTACTCGTTTTGGTTTTAGCGGTAAGTGCGCCAACCTCATCGAGTTCAGAAACCCTCATCGTCCAAGCAAACAATGTAGAAACGGCCGTTGCCGTGGCGCAAGCCTATGGTGGTCAGATTACCCATGAGTTAGCCATCATCAACGCCGTATCGGCTGATTTCCCTGAAGGCGCCCTGGCTCTCATGGAAAAAGACAAGCGGGTTCTGGCTGTAATGCCAGAGCAAACGGTAGAAGCAGCGGGCGTGCAAACCAACCGCAGCCATTTACCGCAAGCAGATTTCCCCGAAGTGATGGGCGTGGATGAAGTCTGGGATGCCCACGTGAAAGGCAATGGCGTCGGCGTAGCCCTCGTAGACTCTGGCATTAACCGCCTTCCTAATCTGCGGCGTAACATTGTGGCCCGGTATGATGTATTGAATCGCAATCGCTGGCTCAACGATGAATATGGTCACGGCACCATGATGGCCAGCCTTATCGCCAATTCCACCCGTGACAGCAATGGCTTCATCGGCATTGCCCCGAAAGTGGATTTGATTGACGTCCGCGTTTTAGACAGGCAGGGCAAAGGCACCTATACAAATATTATCGATGGTTTGAACTGGGTATTGGAAAACAAAGATGAATACAATATCCGGGTCGTGAACCTCTCTATCGTCGGTGCAGTGAACAGCCCCTATTGGGCAGACCCACTTAACATGGCTGTGGAAGCTCTGTGGGATGCCGGGATCGTGGTATTGGCCGCATCCGGCAACGGCGGATCTGATCCGCTCACAGTTTCCGTGCCCGGCAATGATCCCTACATCATCACCGTGGGCGCTTTTACCGACAACTATACGCCGGAAGACAGCAGCGACGACTATATCACGCCGTTCAGCGGCGCCGGTCCTACGGAAGTAGGTTTTGTTAAACCTGACGTCGTCGCCCCAGGCGCCCACATGCTGGTACAGGGTATGCCCCTCTCCGTCTGGAATTCGCAGCACTACGATTCCTGGATACAGGGTCTGTACTACGAAATCGCCGGTACTTCCGCGGCAACGGCCGTTACCACGGGCGTCGTCGCTCTTATGCTTGATGAAAACCCGGATATGACCCCCAATCAGGTCAAATACGCTCTGATGAACAGCGCCCAAACAGCCGCCTACGACGATGGCAGCCTCACCTGGAGCCTCTTCCAACAAGGCGCCGGCCGTGTCAACGCCGCCGAAGCAGTGCTCAATCCGCCTCAAGGCGAGGCCAACCTCGGCATGGAAATCGGGCAAGAATACGTCGGCCCAGTTGTCTATCGTGACGATACTTTCCAAATTGTAGATGCCGAAGGCAACGTCATCCCTGAAACCGCAGGTTACGCCTGGACCGGTGGTTACGCCTGGACTGGCGGCTATGCCTGGACCGGCGGCTACGCCTGGACCGGCGGTTACGCCTGGACCGGTGGTTACGCTTGGACCGGCGGTTACGCCTGGACCGGTGGTTATGCCTGGACCGGCTCGACAGATTGGCAGCCCCTGGAAGAAGGTGATGTCTGGCAAAGTGGTTACGCCTGGACCGGCGGCTATGCCTGGACCGGCGGCTACGCCTGGACTGGCGGCTACACCTGGACCGGTGGTTATGCCTGGACTGGCGGCTACGCCTGGACCGGCCTGATTGATTCCGCTGAATAGCCCTGTAAACCTCTCTTAAACATTTAAAATCCCCTTGATGTCCTATAGGCATTAAGGGGATTTTTTGTTTTAATGAGACTACTTTTTGTAATATTCATTCACCTCGTCCCCTGAGCGTTCGACTGCCTCTCGACAGGCTCGAGAGCCGCTCACGCCGAAGTCTTGTCGAAGGGGGCCGGTTTCGACAGGCTCAACCTATGGGGGAGTGAACGGTTACTTCTGATCAGAGGGATCAAATTTTGGCTGCACTTGTTAAGGAACCGCGTTTTACTAAACGTAATGTATACCTCTCCCTCGTTTGTCTGACCGGGTTAGTGCTTGTCGTCTGGGGAATGATCCAAATCCCCACATATGACAACCTGCCGATCTTTTTTTTGCTCCTTCTGTTAGCCATCGCCTCGCAACTCACAGCAACCTCGCTGGTTGATAGCAACGTGACCGTCGAAGTCAGTTCAGCCGTAAGCCTGTCCGTGGTGGCGCTGTATGGCGTCTCAGCCGGCGTCGTCGTGGTAGCCATTGCTATGGTTGCCCTGTCTCTGATCAGCCTGAGGCAAAACTGGCCTGGATGGCGCGGCGCCTCTGAACGAATTGGCTTCAATATGGGCATGAGCGCCATCGCTATTTTTATTGCCGGCCTGTTGTTCCATGCCCTTGCGGATCCATTCCAGTCAGCATCCATTTTAGTGGCCTTCATTCCTTGGGTCATTGCCGCCATTGTCTACGATCAACTTAATTTGTGGATTCTCATCGTGCTGCTGCATCTGCAAATGGGGGCAAAACCACTGGATATTTGGAAAGAGCATCGTTGGGCCATTCCCATCAACGTCTTGGTCATGAGCGCTGGCGGCGGTATTTTAGCCTTAGCCGTGCAGCAGTTTGGCTTACTAGGTATCGCTATCTTTTTCCTCCCCATTGTGCTGTCTGCCTATTCCTTCCGCATGTATGTAAACAAAGCCAAGAAGCAGCTTGAACAGTTGGAAGAGCTTGTAGAACTCAGAACAGCCGATCTGGCCTGGGCTAATGAAAATTTGGCGGAAGCGAATAAGGAATTAGAGGAACTGAGTAAAGAAAAAGATTCGTTTTTGGCCGTATTGACCCATGACATGCGCACACCCCTCACCAGCATCAAAGGCTACGCCAGCATTTTAAGAGATCGGGAACTGGAGCGGAGCCAGCAAGAACATATTGCTAAAGTCATCTTGCGCAGCCAGGATACCCTGCTGGACATCGTCAACAACCTGCTGGAAATTGGAAAGATGCAGTCCGGTACGCCGGTGCTGCTGGAGCGTTCAAGCTTTGATTTGGCCTTGTTGGTCAAAAGCGCCGCCGAATCCCTCGAAGCGCTGGCGGTAGAGAAACGGATTACACTCAACTATGATCCGGTCCCTTCTCCTGTTGAAATTACAGCAGACGACAAAAAAATCCAGCGCGTTATTCTTAATCTGATTTCCAACGCCATCAAATACACGCCAGATGAAGGTCAGGTGTTTATTGAAACTTCAGTGAACGGCAAATATGCGATTGTTGATGTCCGTGACACTGGCTACGGCATTCCGGCCGATGAACTGCCCTTTATTTTCGACCGCTACAGCCGCGTCAAAAAACACCAGTCTATTGCCATCGGCACCGGCCTGGGGCTGGCAATTGTGAAAAGCCTGGTGGAAGCGCATAAGGGTGAGATTGCCGTAACCAGCGAAGAAGGGGTGGGCAGCACCTTCACCCTCAAGCTGCCCACTCAGACAATGCCCAAAACTGCAGAAAAAGCCGCCTAAGAAAATTAAAAGACCGCTCATTGAGCGGTCTTTTTTATGCCTGAAACTTGTGTTTTATTGGCCGCTCATAACGTCATAGCTTTGGTCGTGACCAGAGTCGTGGCTCGTTCGGTAAACTCAGCCACCGGCATCGGCCCGTGATTGACGTTATCCCGCGTACGCACCGCCACCGCACCCTCTTCTTGCTCCTGGTCGCCCACCACCAGCATGTAAGGAATCTTCAGCAGTTGGGCGTTGCGAATCTTCTTGTTCATGCGTTCGCTGCTGGCATCCACGTCTACGCGCAGACCGGCGGCTCTCAGTTTGGCGGCCACCTCATTGGCATATTCGATGTGACGATCCGCAATCGGCACCAGCATTCCCTGCACCGGCGCCAGCCACAGCGGGAACGCGCCGTTGAAATGCTCAATCAAAATACCGACAAAACGCTCCATACTGCCAAACGGCGCCCGATGGATCATTACCGGACGATGCCGCTGACCGTCTTCACCCATGTACTCAATGTCAAAGCGCTCCGGCAGCAGGAAATCCACCTGCACTGTGCCCAACTGCCATTCCCGCTTCAACACGTCACGGAAAATGAAGTCCAGTTTAGGGCCATAAAAGGCCGCTTCGCCTTCCTCCACGGTGTAATTCATGCCTGCTTTATCGGCCGCTTTTTTGATGGCCTCAATGCCTTTCGCCCACATCTCCGGTTCGCCGGCATACTTGTCGCTGTTCGGATCATTCACGCCCAGACGAGCGCGGAAATCGTGGAAACCCATCGTCTCAAATACATATTGAATCAGGCTGACCACGCCAATAAACTCTTCTTCTAACTGCTCCGGCGTCACGAAGAGGTGAGAATCGTCCACCGTAAAGCCGCGCACCCGCGTCAGGCCGTTTAACTCGCCGCTTTGTTCATAGCGGTACACCGTGCCGAATTCCGCCAGACGCAGGGGCAAATCACGGTAGCTGCGCGGCTGGCACTTGTAGATTTCGATGTGATGCGGGCAGTTCATCGGCTTGAGCAAGAACTTTTCGTCATCCACGTCGATGGGCGTATATTGACTGTCTTTGTAGTAAGGATAGTGCCCACTGGTGATGTACAGATCAATTTTGCCGATATGGGGCGTAATGACCGGCAGATAGCCGCGCTGCACCTGCGCCTGACGCAAGAAGCCCTCCAGATTTTCGCGCAAAATAGCGCCGTTGGGCAGCCACAACGGCAGCCCGGCGCCAACCAACTGCGAAATATGGAACAGTCCCAATTGTTTTCCTAAACGGCGGTGATCCCGTGCTTTGGCCTCTTCCAAGAGCTGCAAATATTCGTCTAGTTCCACTTTATTGTGCCAGGCCGTGCCGTAGATGCGCTGGAGCTGCTGCCGGTTTTCGTCGCCGCGCCAGTAAGCGCCGCTGGTGCGCAGCAGTTTAACGGCGTTGGCTTTGACCTGTTTGGTGTAGTCCACGTGTGGTCCACGGCACAGGTCTACAAAGCTGCGCTGGGTATAAATGCCCACTTCTTGCACCGGTTCGGAAATGGGATCCCCCATTTCGTCTACTTTGCCCGCCGCCAGTTCGGCGATCAGTTCCAGTTTGTAGGGCTGGGTGGCAAAGAACTGCTGCGCTTCGTCTACGCTCATAGTAGACCGCTCAAATTTGGCGTTGCTTTTGAGCAGATCTTTCATATCTGCTTCGATTTTCTCCAAATCTTCCGGCGAGAAGGTGCGCGCTTTGCCGTTTTCATCCTGCCCTAAATCGAAGTCGTAGTAGAAACCGTCTTCGATAGGTGGACCGATAGCCAGTTTGGCCTCGGGATAGGAAAGCAGCACTGCCTCGGCCATGACGTGGGCAGCCGAGTGGCGAATGCGGTACAGTTCAGATTCTTGATAGGGTTCGTTGTTATTTGACATGATGCCTCCAATAAAAAATAAAGATTGGAGATCAAAGATTGAAGATAAGGATTCGAGGCCGTCAAATCTTTAATCTTTAATTTTTAATCTTCCGTAAACAAAAAAACGCCATCATCCTTATTGGGACGATGGCGTTCGTGGTTCCACCCAAATTTGGTAAGCAGTGTACAGAGCTGATTACCCTCATAACGGCCGTTAACGGGGCCAACCGGGTTCCCATAATGAGTAAAAGTGAGGCAGACTCATTGTCTGCCTCTAAAGAGCAAACCCAAAGTTTGCTCTTACCGTTCAGAGAACCACTCTCGGGGGGTTTTTGTTACCTGATTTGCGGCGCGGATTTCCAGCCTATGACCCTGCGCTCTCTTGTTTCCATCATGTAACTAGTCGTCCCGATCAACGTATTGCTTATCAAATGATGTATGATGATTATAAAACAGGGCAAGAACTTGTCAAGCTGAATAAAATTCTGCAACTTCTGCAAATCGGGTGCGTACTGGTGGGTGAACTGTCAGGAGATTGAACATTGAACGAAGAACAAGTCTGGCTGGAACAAGCCAGGCAAGGCGACAAAACGGCGTTTGGTAATCTTATAGAAGCGTACCAGACTCCCGTCTATAACCTAGCTTATCGCATGTTGAATAATTCAGGCGAGGCAGAAGAGGCGGCGCAAGAAGCGTTTATTCGCGCCTATACTCGTCTGAGCAGTTACAACCCGGAGCATAAGTTTAGCACCTGGATGTTATCCATTACGTCCAATTATTGCATTGACCTGATTCGGAAGCGGCGAGCCTTACTGCTTTCCCTTGACGAACCCTTACCGGCACACCCGGCCTTGCAATCAGACAAATCAAAAGGGCCTGAAGCACAGATGGTCATCAACGAACAACAAGAAATGGTGCAAAACCTGCTGCAAGAGTTACCGGAAGACTACCGCGAGGCTGTGGTTCTGCGTTACTGGCACGAACTGTCTTACGAAGAAATTGCCGAAATAATGAATACGACGGTAAGCGCCATCAAATCTCGCTTATTTAGAGCACGCCGTTTGCTGGCTGAAATTGGAGTAGCTCAAGGTCTTACACCGGCCATGGAAGAGGCATTGGTGCAAGCTTAGTTAAGCGAAATACAAATGATAGACTTGAAAGAGAGAGGGAAAAAAGATACAGGGAGAAGGTTTTATGGAACATGAAGATACTTATTTAATGATGATGGATGCGCTCGATGGTGAGTTGGACGCCGAGCAGACGGTAGAGCTAGAAACTCACCTGCAATCCTGCCCGCCGTGCATGTATGAGTGGCAGGCTGTTTTAGCTATCCACACGCTGTTACAGCAGACGCCAGCTTTGGCGCCGGCCGCTGACTTTGCCCAACGAACTCTGGCCCGGTTACCGAACCGGCGGGTGCGCCTGGCGACAACGGCCGTTATCTACACATTTCTCTTGCTGGGCGGCATTTTGCCGCTGGCGCTTGGGCTGTGGCTCGTCTTTACTATCAGCCCGATTTTCCAGGACCCCGGCATTCTCGGTAGTTTGTGGACAACCGCACAACAAGGCTTGAGTCTGGCCGGTACTGTTCTTTCCGCCCTGCTTTCCGGCCTGGGCGAACTGGCTGTGCAGCAGCCGGCGATCATCGGGTGGCTTCTGGTGATCCTGGGCATCATATCAGTCTGGGGCGGTGTTTCCCGTCAATTGATTCTTCAGCCCAATTCCAGGCAAATCCAATAAATTGGGAGAAACGCCATGAAAAAGAAACATATATTAGTATTGTTGATTGTTTTACTCATAACGGCCGTTCCCTTGGGCGCGGCCCATGCCGCTCCGCCTTTCCAGGAAGATACTGTTGTGGAAGATGGAGAGGTCGTGCGCAACGACGTTGTCTTGTTTGACGGCGATCTGGAAGTGCGGGAAGGGGGCAAAATCGTGGGTGATGTTGTCCTGTTCAACGGCAGCGCCGACATTGCCGGGACCATCAATGGAGATCTGGTCATGTTTAATGGCGACTTTGCCGCCGACAGCACGGCCGACATCCAGGGTGACTGTATTGTTTTTAACGGCAGCATCGATGATGCCACAGAAACCGGTTTAGGCTGCACCAACGTGTCCGCCGGCATACCCGCTTTCATTCCGGGTCTGGTGAGCGCCGTCAGTCCGCAGTTTCAACCTGGCGGTGATTTTGAAGATGTCAAGGTCAACACGCCTTCAGCCGCGGAACGTTTTGTGGGCGGAACCTTTGGGGCCATTGCCCGCAGCATCTTGTTTGCCGCCCTGGCCTTTGTGGTGGTAGCGGCTGCCCCGGCGCACTTGCAGCAGGTGAAAGCGACCATCCGGCAGAAACCGATGGCGGCAGGCACAGTTGGCTTTTTAACGGCCGTTGCCGTACCGGCGCTGGCTGCTATTCTCGCCGTCATCTCCGCCGTTCTGATCATCGTCTGTATTGGCTTTGTGGGGCTGGCGCTGGTTTT
>JAWOGU010000403.1:0-3517 GCA_046496595.1 Chloroflexota bacterium | reverse complement strand
CAAAGGATTTGCAGCAGAATGGGCCAACGGCCGCTTGCTTGTAATATCCAGGCGATATCTTCAGAGGAAAACGGCCGTGGAGAGTGGGCGATCAGGGCCAGCGCCTCTGCTTCCGTCAGCGGACCCAAAGCCGCTACGTAACCAAAGATGTTAAAAAAGGGCGAACCCAGGCCGCTCTGCACAGCCAGTTGTTCGGGGGATTCGGCGCCAGCCAGCACAAACGCTAATTTGCCCCCCACCTGATTGGTCGCCAGAGAGCGCAAGCTCTCCCAAAAAGCGTCGTCGAGATCCGGATACCTTTGTAGGGCCACGCCAATTTCGTCCATCAAAATAACAGTCGGCGTTTCCAATTCCTCACTCACAACGTCCATGAAGGCTTCCAGATCACAGGGTTCGGGTACGGTTATGTGCATGTTTTCCAGCAAGTAACGGAGCAGATGAGGCAGCGCGCCCATGCGTGTGTCTTGAAAATCGACAAAAATCCAGCGCAGTGGTCCTGGCTGCGGCTGGACGTGTTTGAGATGATGCAGCAGGGAGGTTTTGCCGCTGCGGCGCGGGCCTATGACGGCAGCGTTTTGCATGGGCAGGTAGCGCACCAGGTTCATGATGCGCTTGATTTCGCGCTCCCGGCCGAAAAACGCGCTGGGATGGGTGATAGGCGGACCGGCGACAAAGTGCGGCAGTTGAGCGGAATACCCAACTGGTTGAGGAGGGGTTTGGAGGAGGGGAGGAGGCGCGGGTGTGGGAGCGAGTGAATTGGCGCGGATCTGGGAGAGGAGAACGGCCGTTTCTTCGGCAGGTTCCACTCCCATCTCTGCCAACACAGCCACACAGGCGTCATATTGAGCCAGCGCCGCACTGCGCTGCCCCTGCCGGGCCAGCAGCCGCATCAACAAGCGGTGCCCACCCTCATTGGCCGGGTCCAGCAGCAGCAAACGGCGGGCAAAACCCACCCCTTTTTCAAAGTGACCCGATGCTTCAAACCCGGCCGCCAACGTAGTGAGAGCCGCCACCGCACTCTGGCGCAAATCCTCCCGCTGCTGCATCACCCACTCTTCAAACGCCAGCGCCTGGCGCACATGGAAATCTTCCAGGAAATCACCACGATACAACTCGGTCGCCTCAGCCAGTGAGTTCAAATCGCCTTTTTGCAGCAGTGCGCGATATGCACTCACGTCCAGCCAGCCCGTGCTGCCCACGTCAAACAGAATCGTCTGCGGCGTCACTTGCAAATAATCGCCTACAATCTCCCGCAGTTTGAGCAAAACGCCGCGCAAATTGCGTCGGGCGTCCGCTTCCGGCAAATCCCCCCACAATAGGCCGGCCAGCGCCTGCCGGGAATGCGCCCGCCCCGAAACAGCCAGATAACACAGCAGCGCCTGAGCCTTCACCGACGCCAGCGGAACCGGTTCGGCATCCATATCGATGACAAACTGCCCCATTAAGGCCAGGCGTAGTACTTTTGTCCGGGGGGAAATTGGATTCATTTCTCAGAAAAAACGCTAGATCAACGCTGAATCAACACCTGATTGACATCCATCTGTTATCATGATGACAGACTAATAATAGCCTATCTGTACCTTTAATCTATCATGGTTGTAAAAAATAGGAAAAATTCCCTAACAACCCATGTCCGCAAAAGCTATTATTTGTCGTATCATTTTGTTTGTCACCCAATATCATCCTTATCATCCACTCATATAGATTCATAGAGATAGAAAAGCATGTTCAAACTCAAGAATCCATCCAACTCAAAAGGTCAAGCCCTTGTCGAGTTCGCCCTCATTATAGTTGTCCTGCTGATGATCATTTTTCTCATAGTAGAGGCTGCCCGCATTCTTTGGGCCTGGGGCACGGTGCAAAATGCTGCCAGAGAAGGGGCCAGATACGCCATCACCGGTCAGTTTGACAGGTTAGAATGTGCTGTCGAATCCCTACCCAAGTTCAGAGATACGCATTGTGATGATTTTCGCGTGGCCTCTGTGATCAGTCGCACCCATAATGGGCTGACCGGCCTGCCGCTCAATGAAACTTCCGGGACTTTTGAGGATGATCAATACTATCAAATAGAAGTATGGGGCGCCGATATGTCCGGCCAACTGCGCGGGAATTTTGCCGGTTCGCCCAATCAGCCGGTCATTGTGCGCGCTTACTACCGGGTACCAATTATTACACCTTTCTTCCAGCCCATTCTCGGCTCTATTCCCGTTTTTGGGCAGGCAATTATGTATAACGAGTCGTTTGGGCAGCTTGGCGGTGGTTCCAGCCAGGGCGCCGCCCTGCCCCCACCGCTGCCCGTAATTCCAACGGTCGGCGTTACCCCATCGCCCACATTTACTCCCACACCGGACCCCTCAACCAGTACGCCAACGACCCAGCCCACCAATACGGCGACCGCTACGCCTAATTTCTGCCGGGTGAAGTTTGAAGGCGCGGCTGTTGCCGGCAATAACTTCGTCTATGTTACCGGCGAAATAGGCACGCTGGTGCGTATTGTCAATCTGAGTACCGGGGGGCAACTCATCAGTACGAATTATACGATGGCCGGGCCGTTTGATGGCCATCTCTGCCCGGGTTTTGTGACTGTGCTTTTAACTGAGCCGCTGGTAAGCGGCCACAGCATTGCGGTGGAAAGCAGTGACGGTTCAGTGGACATCACATTTGTGCTGCCCGGCACTCCCACGCCAACCGCTACCAGCACCTCTACAATCACACCCACCCCAGAAGAACCTCCTTCGGCAACACCCATCACGCCTACGCCCTCTGCCACGCCTAGCGGTCCTTTCATTATTGTGCTACCCAGCTGCGGTTCTCCGAATACTAACGGTCAGGTTCGTATCACGGTGGCAGGATACAACTGGCCTGATAACAAAGACATTGTTCTTTACTGGAATACGACAGGGAATATTCGCGGCACTATTCCAAGAGGGCATGGCGGTTCCTTTACGATATCCTGGTTAGAAAACGAAGTAACCATGCCGGCAGATCCGCGCACGCCTAACACTTATAACGTACTGGCTTATACCGATAACCGGAATGCAATCACCCATTACCGGGTTCCGTGCGACAGCGCTACCGCAGTGCCTACTTCTACAGCCACCGTCACCCCCACGCCAGATCCGGCCGACCTGATTATTGTGGGGCCGCCGCAGTTGATCAGCCAGCCGCCCATTATTGCTTACCGGCCAGTGCAGTTCAGCGTGGTCATCAGCAACACCGGTGACGTGGACGTCAATAATCAGTTCTTTGTGGACTTGTTCCTGGATCCGCAAGGGCCGGTGCAGCCCGGCGACATACGTATTCCCATCAACCAAAGCTCCGGGTACGCCGGCGTCAGCTCGCTGCCTGGCAACGCCACCCGCGTCATTTCTATTACAGCGCCCTTTGGTTTTGCCAATGACCCGACGCTGCACAACGTGTATGGCATGGTAGACTCCATTGAGCAAATTGATGAAAAGATTGAAACCAACAATATTTCCGCGATGGCGACGGCAGATTATGTAACGCCAGGGCCTAC
>JAWOGU010000382.1:0-16292 GCA_046496595.1 Chloroflexota bacterium | reverse complement strand
ACCACCATCAACCAGAACATGGTGCCAATATTTATCACGCGGCTCCTCCTTGATACTGCCCTGTTTGTGCGATTATCCGTGCCAGTTGAGCCGATGCATCCGGTTTATCCAGAGATTTGGCAGCTTGCTGCATTTTGATAAAACGCTCCTCGTCGTTGAACAGGTCCAGCACCAACGAGAGTATGTCGTGGGGTAACTGCTCGTCGGTGGTTTGCAGGGCTGCGCCGTGTTGGGTCAGATAGTCGGCGTTGACTTTTTGGTAACGCCAGGCAAAGGTGAGGGGCGCCAGGATGGCGGGCAGGCCGAAAGCGGGACACTCGCCCAGCATACTGGCGCCTGCTCTTGCCAGCACCAGATCCGCGGCGCGGAAGGCGAGGCCCATTTGCTCGTGCAGGTAGGGGTAAGGGCGGTACCAGGGGCGCAGGTTTGGCGGCAGAGCGGCGGCAAATTCTTCTACCTGGGACCAGGTAAGCGTACCGCTGATGTGGATGACCTGAATGTGCGCCAGCAGGGCGGGCAGATTGTCCATGAGCGCTTTGTTGATGTTCCAGGAGCCGCGGCTGCCGCCAAAGACAAACAAAGTTTTGCGCCCCGGCTGCAAGTCGAAGCCGGCCAGCGCTTCTTCTTTGTTTATGCCCGCCGCCGCCCGAATTTCCGGGCGTACCGGATAGCCGGTGACGACCATTTTAGCGGCCGGTACAAATTGTTGGGACAGGTCGGTGGTGCAGGCCACGGTTTTGGCCCAGGGCACGACAGCTTTGATGGCGGAGCCGGGTTCCACGTCTGGCAGGTAGATGACGATGGGCACTTTGTGCAGGCGGGCAGCCAGCGCGACGGGCACGGACATGTAGCCGCCGGTCATGAACATGACGTCCGGTTTAAAGGAGCGTATCAGGTTGTTGGCTGTGCCTAAACTCCAGGTTAATTGCGCCAAGTGTTTCACCGCTAGTTGTGGTTTGACGCCGACGATGGCGCCGCCACGAATTTTTTCGAGTCTGATGCCGGCTCGCGGCACCAGTTGTTCTTCCATTTCACCCTGGGTCCCGACCCATAGGATTTGCTGTTTGGCGACGCCGAGGTGTTGGAGTTCGGTAACGGCCGTTAAAGCCGGATAAATACCGCCGCCTGTGCCTCCTGCGCAAACCAATACGTTTATCATTGTCAATCGTTAATTAGCAATCGTCAATTGCCAATTAATTTTTCCGTTCCGGCTGAATGCGCCGGTCAATGGCGGCGTCCCGCGAAACGTTCAATAAAATGCCGATACCCACCAGCGTGATGAGCAGGGACGAGCCGCCGTAGCTCATGAAAGGCAGGGGGATACCGGTGAAGGGGATAACGGCCGTTATCACCGCCATGTTGATCAACGCCTGATAACTGAGCCAGAAAACCACACCCAGCGCCAGTAAATAGCCGTAACTGTCGCGGGCATTCAGCGCAATCTTGATGCCGCGCCAGATCAGAAACACCATCATCGCCAGAAAAGTCAGCGCGCCGAGCAGTCCCAGTTCCTCGCCTAAAATCGCAAACACACCGTCCGTATGGGCGGCCGGCAGCGGACCGAACTTTTGCGTGCTTTCCCCAATGCCCACGCCAAACATACCGCCGCGTCCCAGCGCAATGAGCGCCTGCCGGACGTGCCAGCTTGCCTGGGCCGGGTCGCGCAGCGTTTCCTTATACGCCTCCATACGGGCAATGGCATGAGGCAGCGTGTTGATTAATATGAAAAAAACCACGCCGCCAACCAATAAAGCCACAGCAAACTGCCGCCAATCGGCGCCGGCGATGAAGAAGAGCGTAAAGCAAATCAGCGCAATCAGAACCGCCGTAGACAGATCCGGCTGCTGCACGATGAGCGCGCACACCACACCGGTGATCACCGAAAACGGCAGCAAGCCATAAGTGATGTTTTTGATACGGTCTCCCTTAGTAGACAGCCAATGGGCGATGTATAAAATCACGGCCAACTTTGCCACTTCCGAAGGCTGGTAGGAACCTTCATAAAAGCCGCGCTGCGCTCCAAAAATCGCATCTCCAAAAAAGAGAACAACGGCTAAACCCAGGAGCGTCAGCCCTAAAAACGGCACGGAAAAATAACGAAAGACGTGGTAATCAAACTGCATAAGAACCACAATGGCGGCCAATCCCAGGAGTAAGGCCACCAGTTGGCGTTCAAAGTAGTAAGTGGGTTCGTCTTTGAAAAGCAGGCCGTAGTCGAAGGTGGTGGAATAGACCATCATCATGCCTAAAATAAGCAGTCCGGATGTCGCCAGCACCAGCCAGTAATCAAATTTGAAGCGTGTCCCTGGCTTTACCCGATTGCTTTGTTTTCTTACGACATTTACTGTAGTCATTATTTAGTCCTGTAGTCGAGTAGTCAATTAGTCAACTCGTCGCCTTTTGCCTTCTGATTTCTGCTTTTTGCCTTTTATAGTTCGTTGACCAGTTGACGGAAAAGGTCGCCGCGTTCGGCAAAATCGGTGAAGGCGTCGAAGCTGGTACCGCCGGGTGAGAGCAAGACCACGTCGCCGGATCGGGCGATGCGCGCGGCGGCGGCCACGGCTTCGGCCAGATTTTGGCGGCGGGTGATGGCGGGGTAAACGGCCGTTTCCAACCTTTCCGCCAGCATATCCGCCAGATCGCCAAACAGAACGACGTGCTTCACGCGCCGGCTCACCTGCCGCGTCCATTCATCCCATTCCATGTCCTTGTCACGGCCGCCGGCCAGCAGAACGAGCGGTTCATCGAAGGCGGCCAGGGCGGCCAGGGCGCGTTCCGGCGCCGTGGCAATGGAGTCGTTGATGTAGCGCACGCCATGCACTTCCCGCACCAGTTCCAGGCGGTGTTCCACGCCCTTAAAGGTGCGCACAGCCTGCGCCATGGCTTCTACCGGGATGTCCACACTGTCGGCCAGGGTGACGGCTGCCAGCACGTTGAGCACGTTGTGTTGGCCGCGCAGTTGGATGTCTTCCAGGCGGCAGACGCGCTTTTCACGGCCGTTTCGCAGCCAGATTTCATCGTCGCGCACAAAAGCGCCATCTTCGACGACCCCGCGCAGGCTGAAGGTGCGCAGGCGGCCCTGTACTTCACTTTCTAAGGCCCAGGCGCCGGGATCGTCGGCGGCCAGCACGGCAATGTCGGCGGCGGTTTGGAAGCGCAAAATGTTGGCTTTGGCGTCGGCGTAGGCGTCCATTGTTTTGTGGCGGTCCAGGTGGTTGGGCGTGATGTTGAGAACGGCGGCCACGTGCGGACTTTGGTCCCAGAGTTCAAGCTGGAAGCTGGAGAGTTCTTGCACGACCATATCGTCCGGTCCCATTTTATGCAGATCAGCAATCAGGGGACGTCCGATATTGCCGCCGACCCAGGTGGTGCGTCCCGCGATCTGCCCCATGACGCCGGTGAGGGCCGTGGTAGTGGTTTTGCCTGCCGAACCGGTAATGCCGATAACGGCCGTTGGCGCGCGTTTCGTAAATTCCTGTGAATCATTGGTAATCGGAATGTGGCGCTGCCGGGCAGCCTGCACAAAGGGGGCATTGGCCGGCACCCCGCCGCTGATGGCTACCATATCTGCCTTCTCTAATAAACTCATCGGATGGTCTCCTAATACATATTCAATCTTCAGATCGCTCAAATCGGCCAATGCCGGCTGTAATATTTCCGCAGAGCGTAAATCTGTGATCGTCACGTGAGCGCCTGCTTCGGCGGCAAACCGGGCCAACGCTTTGCCCTGCCGCGCCAGTCCCAGAATGATGATGTGTTTGCCGTAAAGTTCGTCCATGTTTGTCAAGAAGTGAACAGTAAACAGTGAACAGTGACTGTACACTGTTCACCGTACACTGTTCACTAAATTAAAGCCAGCGCCATCCCCACCATCGCCGCCAAAATGGCTACCAGCCACCAGCGCTGCACAATTTGTGTTTCGCTCCAGCCGATTAGCTCAAAATGATGGTGCAGCGGCGCCATCTTAAACAAACGTTTGCCGCCGGTTGCCTTAAAATACAACACTTGTATAGTCGATGAGGCCATCGTGGCATACGGCACGGCGGCAATGACGGGCAGGATGAACCATTGATTAGTCATCAAGGCGACCACACCCAGAGCGCCGCCCAACGCCTGGGAGCCAACGTCACCCATGAACATTTGCGCCGGTTTGGCGTTGTACCAGAGAAAGGCAAAACAAGCGCCCACGGTGACGAAAGAAAATGTGGAAAGAAAGTTTGGTACAGCCGCCACCGGATCCTGTAAAAAAGCGATTAACCCGTAGGCAATAAAGGCTACAGCCGCAATCGTGCCTGCCAGACCGTCCAGACCGTCGGTGATATTGACGGCATTGGCGGTGCCGGTGATGATCAGGACGGCTATCGGAATGTATAAGATGCCAATGTCGAGCAGAACGGGTATGGTGGGCAAAGCAACCCAGCCATGACCATCATTGATGACAAAATAAAGCAAAACGGCCGCTATGAAAGCGATGCCCAGCTGCAGCCAGATTTTCACCCGCGCCCGCATCCCCTTTTCGCCATGCGGCCGGGGATGGAAGCCCAAATAATCGTCAATGCCGCCTAAAATGGAATAGGAAACCATCACCCCAATGGGGATGATGATGCTTTCGGCGATCTCTTCAACTCGCAGAATGGTGACAATGTTGACGACAATGGTGACTAATAAGACCCAGCCCACGATGAGGATGCCGCCCATGGAAGGAGTGCCCATCTTTGCCATGTGGGTTTGCGGACCCTCGATGCGAATGTGGGCGCCCAGTTTCAGACGCCTCATTATCTCGATGAGCGGGCTGCCCCAGATGACGGCCAGCAGGAAGGTCATGGTAGCCACGGTGAGAGCGAAGATCATGCGCTTTCCCCCAGGGCGGCTACGATGCGGCTCATGTTCATACCCAGTGATCCTTTAATCAGAATCATATCCTGTGGTTGGATGATTTCTTGCAGGGTGGAAACGGCCGTTTCCATATCATCCACCATAAACACCCGGTTAGCAGGCATGCCCACCTTCAGCGCTTCTTCGGCCAGCCAGCGAGCGCGTTTGCCCAACGTGATCAGCACCTGCGCCACGTCCGCCGCGCGGCGGCCCACCAGCCGGTGGCCCTCTTCTTCCAGGTAGCCCAACTCCAGCATATCACCCAAAACAGCCACATGACGGCCGTCCAAATCATTGAGTAAGTTCAACGCCGCCAAAGCTGAATCCGGGCTGGAATTGTAGGTGTCGTCGATGATCGTGGAGCCTTTTGGTCCCGACGCCGCTACCAGGCGTAACTGTGCTTGTGAATGGCTCAGTCCCGTGATGATTTGTTCCCATGACAGCCCTGTGACCACGCCTACCGCCGCTGCCCGCAGAGAGGTATGTACACTGTGCCGTCCCAGCAGAGGCACCTGTATGTTCAGGGTTTCTCGGCCGTGATGCAGCGTAAAACGGATGCCTTCCAGTCCCATGGATTCGATGTTGTCGGCCCAGATGTGGGCGCTGGGATTCAGTCCGTAGGTAAAAATCTGTGCTTTGGTATGGGCGGCCATGCTCATGGTGCGCGCATTATCTTTGTTCAAAATAGCCGTGCCATCGGCCGGCAGCGCTTCCACCAATTCTCGTTTGGCGGCTACGATAGCCTCCAGGCTGCCGGCGCGTTCCAGGTGAACGGGACCAATCATAGTCACCACGCCAATGGTGGGTTTTGCCAGTTCACACAGGCGGGCAATTTCGCCGGTGGTATACATGCCCATCTCAAGCACTGCATATTGATGTTTGGGCTGCAATTGGAGCAGCACCGGAGGCAGACCGAGAATGCTGTTACGGTTTCCCGGTGATTTTAGGGTGCAGTAGCGCTGAGAAAGCACAGAGTAGGCGAGTTCTTTGGTGGAGGTTTTACCCACGCTGCCGGTGATGCCAATGACTTTGGTGTTGAATTGGGCGCGCCATGCCTGCGCGACGGCTTGCATCGCCGCCACGGTATCGTCGACGAGCAGGCAAAGGGGCGGCGAGATGACGTCCATGTCTGCCGGCGGCTGATCGCTGCGCAAATCGAGGGTGGGGTAGTTGGCTTGTTCCCGCGCCACCATGGCGGCAATTGCCCCTTTGGCGAAGGCTTCTGCCACGTAGTCGTGGCCGTCTACTTTTTCCCCAGGCAAGGCGATAAACACGCTGCCGGGCACAACCTCGCGGCTGTCTACCACAACGCAAGAAACGGCCGGGGTATTTCCGGTCGTTTCACGGTTTGTCAGTGTCTGTAAGAAAAAGCCAAGTGTTAACATAATGATCAATTGTGAATGATGAGTAATGAATGATGGACCCATCATTCATTACTCATCATTCAAGTTAGTTGTTCAGCGCCATAACCTCTCTCACGTTGTCTGGCGGAATGTCGAGTAAAACGACGAGTTCTTTAGCCAGTTTAGCAAAGGCGGGGGCGGCCGTTTGGGATCCCCAGGGCGATACCTGGGGTCTGTCCAGTTTGATCAAGACGATCACTTCCGGGTTGTCGGCGGGCAGCCAGCCGATGAAGGAAGCAATGGTGGCGTTGCTTAAATAGATACCGTTTTCGGCAATTTCGGCCGTGCCCGTTTTGCCGGCAATGGTGTAACCGGGTACCTGAGCGGCCGGCACTTCGAGGGAAACGGCCGTTACCGCCATTTTTGTGACCTGCCGCGCCGCCTCCGCACTGATGGGACGGCTCATCACGGCGGGTTCGTGTACCAGGACGCCTTGCGCCGAACGGACTTCTTGCACGATATAAGGCTGCATCAGTTCGCCGCCATTCGCCAGCGCCGAGGTAGATGCAATCATTTGCAGCGGCGTGACGGCTAAGCCCTGACCATAAGCATTGGTCGATAGGAAGGACTCAGCCCAGTATTCGTCTCCGGGCAGCGGCATCTGGCCGGTTGCTTCAGACATGATGTCGATGCCGGTTGGTCCGCCGAATCCGAAGCGGCGCATATAATCATAATACATGTCTGGTCCCATCCAGGTGGCCAGGGTAGCTGCACCCACGTTCAAGGAGTGGACAAGCAGGGTTGTCATGTCTGTTGTGCCGTGAGCGGCGCGGTCCCAGTTGACGGTGCGGTGACCGCCAACCCATAATTCGCCGGCGTCGTAGTAGGTAGTTTCAGGCGTGACAGTACCGGAATCGAGGGCCGCGGCCATCGTGACCAGCTTGATAACTGAGCCGGGTTCGTACTGCTGGCTGACAATCGGGTTGAACAGATTTTCCGGAGGGGTGTTGTAAAATTCGTAAGGATTGAAGCAGGGGTTGCTGGCCATCGCCAGCACTGCGCCGGTTTGCGGATTCATGACGATGATGGTGCCGCTGACGGCTGCATATTCCACCAGTGCTTCTTGCAGATGTTTTTCGACCAGGTATTGCAGGCTGCGGTCAATAGTCAACACCAGGTCGGAGCCTTCACGGGCGATGACGCTGTTTTGCACGTGGAAGGGGGAGATGTTGAGCCGGGCGCTGGCGGCTTCGCCGGCCAATTCTGCCTGATAGTAGCCTTCTATGCCGCCGCCGCCGTTACCGTCAAAGTCGACATAGCCCAGGATGTGGCACATTAATTCGCCCTGCGGGTAAAAGCGGCGGGGCAGGGGATCAACCTGAAGGCCGCCATATTCTTCATTTAAGGCGCGCACCAGTTCGCCTACTTCTGGCGAGACGCGGCTGGCAAGCATTTCATAGGGGCGGTCTGAGGTGAGACGTGCTTCTAGATCGCGGCGGTTCATTTCTAAAATGGGCGCTAATTGGGTAGCCAGCTCTTCCGGATAAGAGACGAGGTTGGGGGAGGCGCCGATCTGGTAGTCGGCGCCGTTGGCTGCCAGGACGGCGTTGTTGCGGTCGTAGATGACGCCGCGATCCGGCTGCGCCACGATAACAAATTCATCGGCGGTGCGGGCGGCCCATTCCTGACCTTGCACAATCTGGAAGTCGACGAGTCTGCCAACAATAACAAACAGGGCCAGGACCAGTCCGCAGACTAAGATCCACATGCGTCTGGGGTTGATATCGCTTTTATTCACCGGCGTTTCCTTCTATGAGGCTGTTCACGCTGGCCTGGAAGGCCAGGATGAGCGCTTCTTCCATGGTTTCCAGGGGCGGCGCTGGTTCGGCTTCTGGCGTGGCGGAGAGGATGGGCGGAACGGCCGTTTCCGCCGGATAATCCGGGATGACCAGATATTCAATATTTTCCGGCTGCGCCTGGATAAAGCCCATGGCCCGCGCTTTTGCTTGCAGATCTTCCAGCGATTGCGCCTCGGCAATTCTCTTTTCTAGTTCCGCTTCAATTCGTTTTAGCTCGTCTAACTCATTTTGGTGAATCTGAACACGCCGACCTGAAACAGCAATACGACTGGCCTGGCTTAAATACACCGTACCCAATATCGCTAACAGCACCAAAATAATGCCCCAGCCAACAGCGGCCTGCGCTTCCGTCAGCCAGCTCAGGCGTTTATGGTTGTCACGTTTTTGTCTCATTGAACCAGTTGTCATATGTTTGATAATCGGCAGGTGTTAAACGGCCGTTGCTATTTGCTCAATTTCTCTACCACTCGTAACCGGGCACTGCGGCTGCGCGGGTTGGCTGCGATTTCTGCTTCCGTCGCTTTCACCGCTTTTCGTGTAACTGCTGCCACCGTTGCTTGCGCCCCGCAGGTACAAATTGGCTGTATGGGTGGGCAAACACAGCTCTGACTCAGTTGGCGGAATAGCTGTTTCACAAAACGATCTTCCAGAGAATGGAAGCTGATCACAGCGATTCTGCCGCCTGGGTTTAGCAGGTTGATGGCTGCCGGAATGCCTGTTTCCACGGCTTCCAGTTCTTGGTTGACGGCGATCCGCAGCGCCTGGAATACCTGGGTAGCCGGATGAATGCGGCGCTGGCGTCTGCCTGTATTGGCGGCGATAAGTTCGGCCAATTGGGTTGTGGTTGTCAGCGGCCGATTTTCGATGATGATACGGGCGATTTTCCGGCTTTGCTTCTCTTCGCCATAGCGCCAAAATATCTCTGCCAGTTCTGCTTCTGTGCGATTGTTAACCAGGTCTGCGGCTGTCTCACCCTGCGTTTGGTCAAAGCGCATGTCCAACGGACCGCCTTGCCTGAATGAAAAACCGCGCGTGCGGTCATCCAACTGCCGGGATGACAGGCCCAAGTCGAGCAAGATACCATCTACCTGGGCAAAACCCAGCGGTGGCGCTGCCGTGGGCATTTCCGTATAACTTTTGTTAAGCAGCAGCACCCGTTCGCCAAATTCTGCCAGCCTTGCCTGGGCAAAGCGGATGGCTTCCGGGTCTTTGTCAAAACCTAAAACGCGCCCATCCGGCGCAGAAGCTTCTAAAATCCCAGTGGTATGCCCACCGGCGCCGACAGTTCCATCCAGATACAACCCGCCTGGCTTCGGCTGAAGCAGGTCCAGCACTTCTTGAAAGAGGACGGGGAGGTGGTCTGCCATGATCGGTGATTGAAGATCAGAGAGTGAAGGCTGCCGCAGGCCAATCTTCAATCTTTGATCAAACTAGATCCCCAGGTCCATCCATCTGTCTGTGTCGCCGTTGGCTTCTATGCTTTCACGCACAGTCACCCAGGCTTCGGCGCTCCACAGTTCCAGGTAATCAAACATGCCGGCAATGACAACATCATTTGTAATAGCGGCAAAGTCACGCAAGTAGGGTGGCAGCAGGATGCGTCCCTGGCGATCCGGCTCCAGGTCGACGGCCCCGGAAAAGACGCGCCGCCGGAAAGCTCGCATATCTTCATCGGCTAACGGCCGTTCTGTAATCCGTTTTGCTAAATTCTGCCAGCCTTCCAAGGGGAACAGAATCAGGTTTTGGTCGAAGCCGCGCGTCACCACCAGACCGGCAGCCAAATCGCCGCGATACCGCGCCGGAATGGTCAAACGCCCTTTACTGTCGATGGTGTGTGTGTATTCGCCTAAAAACATAATGACCTAAAAATAGAACAATTGTTCTGATTACCCCATTTTACCATGACTTTTGGGGGCTAGTATGAGGTTTTTGCCCCATTTTGCCCCACTTTTCACCACAATAGGCCATCAGTATACACCATAGCCCTTTTTATGTGAAGATGGCAGGGCGAACTTTTAAGGTAAAGAAGCGTGAAGAAAACTAGCAGCTACAAGGTGGGAACAATATGGGGATCAAGGATGTAGGATTCCATAAAGATCGAGACTCGTCCCGCAATGTTTGAGACTCGTCCCGTAAAGATTGAGACTGGTCTACCCACAGCCTGGGGTTAATCGAGCACAAACTACGCTTTCGTTAATCGCTCCCACCCAATCCGGCTTACTCGTACCTGGTACAATCCACCCCCAAACCATTGTGACGCCAAATCTCCGTTCATCACATATTGCAGAACTGTCACCACATCCCAACCATTTTCAACCAGTTGTGGCAAAGCAATCGTTTCCATCAACAGCCAGGAACCGCCAGGGTAGCTGTTTAGTTTGGCAAAGAAGACGCTGAGGGATTCCAAATGAACCTTTCGGACAATGTCCTCCTCGGCAATATTGCCTTGCGAGGCCAACAGGTCTGCGTGAACCAATTGGGTAATTACTTCCGGTTCTACGTCCAGCAAGCGGGCGGCTTCAGTGAGGGGTAACCCATCTGCCCATTGCTTCCGCAGGGCATCAAACTCCTGACGGCGCACAAATCTCAACCGCTCGTGCCAGTGTCGCTGTATACCTTCTCCCTGTTCATAGTCCACCAGCACGCCCATCTCCACCAGCCGCTGGATAACATCAGGCCCAACACTCAGCCGTTCGGCGGCTTCTGCCTGCGTTAGATACGGAAACCGGTCGCGCAGTTCAACGCGATGGCGATAACGGTGCAGGCGCGTAATGGAACGAGACAATGGGTAATGCGCGGCCAGATACGCATCAAACGCTTCCTGGATAAAGGTAAATTCCGGCCCCAGCCAGCGCTTTTCCAACCACGTCAGATAAAGTGGTGTGAAGGCGACGGTTATCTGCCCGGCCACCTTGCCTGAGCGACGGCCGTACGCCGCCAAAAACCGGTGAAAGCCTTGCGGCCAGTTGACCAGGGCCTTCATTGCGATGGCGTAGTGGCGCACAATTTGTTCTGGAGGCGGGTGGCGGCGGCGAAGATTCTGGCTGCCCGGTCGCGATGCCGCTGTTTTCGCCAATCCCCGCAGCGTCTCCAACAAAACGGGAACAGGATGGTCAGGCAAAGCCGTCGCCTCAGGCATGTCTGGCGCGGCTGCTTCGCCCCACCACGCCTGCAGGCGCTCCTGGACCCACAGCGACCACCCATCATGACGCATGTCCATCGCCGGACTGGCAGCTAGATAAGCCTGGCACTGCTCGCAGCGACCGGCGACAATAGTCTCAATAGACAACCGGTGGCGACAGTCTGGGCAGCCGCGCTGGAGCAAGCAGCGGTGCCTTGGGCAGATCGCGGCCAGAGGGTGGAACCAGGCCACCCGGTGGTAACCACCATCCTGTAAACAGCGCGGGCAGAATTGGGCGTCATACAAGGGCAGCCTGTAAGTGCGCCGGGCATGCAGCGTCAACAGGGGCAGCGGCTGGTTATCGTCAAAAGAAATGGTGGATATAGTTTCTGACGGCAAGGCAAGTGCAGCGGCATATTGGTGGCCTGTGGCCGCGTATAGCGCTTCTGGCGGTAAGCCGGTTACGGCCGTCAGGATGCGCCAGGTGTCCAAATGCTGTGGCAGATAGATATTGTCACGCCGGCGCATATGAGAACGGCACAGATCAACAATGGCCGTTTGGCTTTGGTAATAGTTGGCCCGGCGCAGGCGTACAAAGAGGGATGGCAGCGACTCGCCCGGCTGTAATGGCCGTTGGTTCACCAGGGGACGGATAACCATGAGCCGTCATCCATCAGCCTTCACCTGAGCCGCATCAATAGGGGCTGCACCTGCGGGCGCTGCCCAGAAAGGATTATGCCGCCCCATGGCTGGCTGCAGCCGCTCTTCGTAAGCAGCTGCCAGAATAGCCAATGTTAGTGGCTGGTGCTCCTCTCCCAGGCGGCGCTGGATGCGTTTGGCCTGGCGAAAGAGATTCATGATGTGGCTCATGACGCCGCCAGTAGCCTGGTGAATGCGAAACAGCGTCACCGGCAGCGGTTCCTGCTCGGACAAAGTCACGGCCAACGTGGCCTGGACATAGCTGATGAGACGGGCAAAATCTCGCACTGTCTCCGGGTCGGCTTGTTTCCAGGGGAAAGGGCGCAGCCGTTCGCGCACAAATAGGCGAGATAGCTGCGGGTTGGCGGTTAAGATGCGTTCCACCTCTCCTTCAATGCCCACCACCAGGTAAACGATGCCGGTATTCTTAATGAGTACCTTGAGCCACTCGGAGACGTCGCGCAGAATGTGGTTGGTTTGTTTGTCAATGAGATGGTGAAAGTCGTCCAAAATAACCAGGCGCGTGCCGCAGTCGGCCAGAAAGCCTTGCAGCCGTGCATTCATTTCCGGCTGTGTTCCCTTAAAAGCACGCGGGTCGCCCAGGGCGTGTAACAGAGCCGACGTCATCCCTTTCACCGTAATGGGGTGGGGTGTTTCCAGGTAGAGAATGGGGGTACGCGCGCCTAAAGGCGTTTCATGCCGGGGAAAGGCAGCGGCGTAAGTGCGCGTCAGAGTCGTTTTGCCCACACCAGTCTCCCCGATAAGGCACAGGCATTGCGGTTCGCCATCTTCAGCCGTGGCCTCCAGACATTCGCTAATGCGGGCATGGAGGGCGCGAAAACGCGGATGTTGGATGACGCTGCCGCTGGCAAACAGGTCATCGGGGATGCTGTCTGGGAATGTCAATTCTGGAGGGGTAGGGGACATCACTTCGCTCCTCAGTCGGGCAGATAGCTGGTACGCCAGCCCTCAGCTTCCAGCTCTTCCGCCGTGAATTTCAACTGTAAATGGTGCAGTTGGTCTGGTATCGGGTCGAGGGTCGGGGGTGTATCTGGCGGGACTGGCGGTAATGGCTTTTCTGCCGCCGGCGCCGCTGGTAGATTTTGGGCCGACCGGCCGCTTGTTTCCCATCGCGCGACGCGCCGGCGGCTTTTGTTTTGCCGCTGGCGAACTTTGGCCTCGGCGACCACCTCCCGGATTTGCCGCTTGGCCCAGGCCAGCCCTTCCTGGTCTACGCGTCCCCGCTCTTGCTTGAGATAGGTGCGGATGAGCTGGTGTTTCCACAAGGACAGGCCTTGTGTATAGCTCTGGTTGACAGCCGGCGCTTCCAGGTACTGCTGGTCGAAGGGGTTATGGATGAAGACGCGGCTCACATCGCCGGGGTGGTATTTTACCTTGACCTGCCGCGCGCCGGGGGGCAGCTGGTCGCGTAAATAGGTCAGATCGCTGTGGTTGTAGCGCAAGCCGTCCATTTCCACGCCATAATGAAACAGCGTGCGCGTGACCATTCGTCCCAACAAAATGTCAACGTCGCCGACGTTGGCCGGCAGCCGCGGCTGGAAGCCATCAGCCAGAAACCGCTCCCAGCGCCGTGCCGGAATACCTTGCAGGCCTTCATGAAAGCGTTCAGCGTAGTAGTCGAGCAGGAAAAGGTGCAGGGCGCGGTCTATGTCATGGAGCGTCAGTTTGGCCAATTCCAGACTGTGGTAGTCGCCACGGGCGAAGATGTTGGCGAAGGTGGTGCCGTCCAGGGTGTGAAACAGGCCGCTGTTCTGGGTGCGGAAGAGTCGTTCAATGCTGCCCTTGAAGGAGGGGGTCATTTTGGGCATGTATTGCAGGATGATGCCCAGCGACAGGCAGGCGTCTTCCAGGCTGCGCCCTTTGAATTCACGGCCGTTGTCCACGGCCAGGGTGCGCGGCAGGCCGTAAGCTATCCAGTCGTGGGCGGCGCCGTAGATGGCGCAGACGTCTCCTTTGGGCTTAAAGGCGTGGGCCAGCGCTTCGCATACGGCCAAATAGGATGGTGGCTCAAAGCCCAGGTAATATCCCAGGGGGTAGCAGGTGGCCACATCCAACACAGAGGTTAAGGTGGGGCGGCCCAGGGGCAATCCATCCTGGGCGTCCACAAGAATGAGGTCGACGGGGGTGTGGTCAATTTCGACACGCGTTAACGGCCGTTCGGGGCGCGCCATTTGCCCCACCTGGGACAATGCGTTTCTTGCTGCTCGTTTGCCGTGACGCGCCTGCCATTTTGTCGTCGCCTCCAGTTTGGTGAGACGCCGGTGAATGGTGCTCCGGCTGGGAGTTGGCAAGGACGTCTCTGCTTCCCCTTTGGCGCTGGCGTCTTGCAGCCGCAGGTGGGTTTCCAGGTAGAGGTCATCCAGGCCGTGCCGTTCTCGCTGCAGGTACAAGTCGTCAATGACGCCGGCGACAATCTGGTCTACGGTTGCATCCAGGTAATTGCGCCGCCCGCCTTTGTGCCAGTTGGGAATGAGGCTGCGAATGTCGCCTCCGGACTGTTCGTACGCATTCAGCCAGCGGTAGATGCTGGCGACGCTCAGGTTGGTGCGAATGCGTTTCTCGCGCTTGTCGCCGTAGGTTAGTTCCAGCGGCGCATCCCCATGGGTTAAAGCGGCGGAAACCTCGGTGATGCGTTCTTTGATGGCCTGCCGTGTGCGTTCGGCCGCGTCCCTGGCGGTCAGAGGCTGGATGACCCAAAAGCGGTAACGCGCCGTAAGTTGTTGCGCCTCGGAGCAGTCGTCCAGGGTCACGAACGGCCGTTGCGTAACTGCTTCTGTCGCGACAGAGGCTGCCTCTCTCAATACGAACTGCAATTGACCGTTGAACAGGGCGGCAACCAGCGTCTGTTCGGCGACCGTGCGCACCTCGCCGGCAGCTAGCGCCAGGAGGTTCACGCTGCCACCTGGTAGCTGCTGCGTCACTTCGTAGACGCGGTTGTCCCAACGAAAACGGCTCCCGACAGTAAACTGGTACATGGCGTCAGATCCTTTCTGTTACCGGCCGCTCAGGCAAACAGCGCCGCCGGTAAAAGCTGCCCCTCGCCGGCAGCCGGGTTAAGTGTCACCGACGAGTCGACGGTGATAGGCGCGGGGGTCAGGGGGATGTGCAGGAAGTGGTGGTAGGCCAGGTGTAAGACGGTCGTGATGGCCGCCTGCGGTTTATCCGGCGAGAGCCGGGTCAGCAGGCTGGCGACGCTCATAGGGGAGGCTGCTTCTGCCAGGATGTGCAAAACGGCCGTTTGGGTGGCCGGGTCAATCTCATAACGGGCATAGTCGGTCAGCAGTTTGACGTTTTCCAACCCATATCCGGCGCGAATCATTTGTTCCGTCACCACAGAAAACACAACGCCATGGGCACATGCCCAACGGTGAGCGGCTTCCCATTTCAACTGGTTCTCCTGGGGCCGCATATAGTGGTGATGTTTGCATTCGATGAGATACCGCTGCCCGCACTGCACAAAGGAAAAATCTGGCGTATACTGCCTTTCCTTGCCGCCTTCCTTATAATGTATGGAAAATGGCTGCTCGCAATAGTCGCTGACAGTCGGCACGAAGTCGAGCAGGTAAATGAAATCCTGCTCAATGAGGGATTGATAGCCGACCATGCGGCCCAATTTGAGAGAAGGGAATTTACCAACCCAGCGGCTCATCGCATTTGCACCATTGTCTGGGTAACATCAAGGCGGCATTGGGTTATGTTGCGATTCTATGGCTGAGACAGTTCAACCCAGACCGCAGGATTGTATCCCTGGCAATACATATGGGCAAGGATTGTAATTCTGACAAGACATCTACTGCTTGCACACCAGAATGTAGCGGTTGCATAGCTAGATTTGGAACAGGTTAGCGCCATGGTTGACGAGACAAAACAGGCTTATCTGAAAAGACGTCGGCACGAAATTGGGCAGCGGATTCGGGAGATTCGCCGCCGCAACAATATGTCTCAGGAAGAGGTAGCCGATTATTTAGGGTGTTCGCGCATCAAGGTGAACCGGGTGGAAAATGGGTTGACCGACTTCAGCGTGGTGGAATTGGAGTTATTGGCGCAGCGCCTGGATGTTACAATTTTGCATTTTCTGGGAATTGAATTGACGGTATCTGTTCCTGGCAGTGAGCGGCAGTTTTCAGTGCCTGTGTAGGATTTGCGGGTTCAGGTTTGGCTGTTTTGTAGGCCAGTCTCAATCTTTGCGGGACAAATGTAGGCCGGTCTCAAACTTTACGGGATGAGTTTTTGCGGATATTGGATGGTTCCAGTGTACGCAGTCTCAATCTTTACGGGACGAGTCTCAATCTTTATGGAATCCTACAAAGGAACTGCATCACGACGTTGCTGTCGGAATAGTAAAGGAGTTATCCGTGGTTTAAAAAGGTAAAG
>JAWOGU010000361.1:0-8413 GCA_046496595.1 Chloroflexota bacterium | reverse complement strand
CAGTCATTGGCGGTGATGCGCGAACTGGGTTTGGACCCCGCGATCACCAACGTCAACGGCGGCGCCATTGCTCTGGGACATCCGCTGGGTTGTTCGGGTGCGCGCATTTTAACGACGCTGCTGCATGAAATGAAACGGCGGCAGGCGTTGGGCGAGCGGATGCGCTTTGGGCTGGCGACGTTGTGCGTGGGCGTGGGGCAGGGAGAGACGACGATTATAGAATTGTTGTGAGTGGGAAATAAAAACGGCCGTTCCGCCTGGCACAGCGAACGGCCGTTTTAATGAGGAATCCCCTAGCGGGAATTCGGAGGATTTTTGCGAGACAGTTTAGCGTACTCCGTAAATCCCCTTCAGATGCCTGCCCCTAGGATCTGTAAAACACAATGTTGGTTACGAGTTAGCCGGTACTGCTACCTGCTGCCGTAAGTAGTCCATCAGCGCATCCAGGTCAGAAAAGCCAACGCGAACGGCCGTTTTGGTATCTTCCAGGCTTACCCGAAAAGGCATTGCCCCCTCGGTCGTGGCGGTGGATTCCCGCCAGATGCGCAGCATATGTACTTGATAATCCCTGGTTGTCATTCTGTCACCTGCTTTCAGAACTGTATCGGCGGGAGCATACGACCGCCTGACAAATGCCTGATTGTTGGACTATAATCGTAAACTCGCAAAAGCTTGATTCTTGTTTGAACGTTGGGATGCTTTTTGCAGTTTATCTGCAAATCTGCGGCTCATTTCAAACACATTGCTACTTTAGCAGGTCATCGTTAACGTATCGCTAATGCACGTTAAGGAATGAGAACAAAACAACTTGCGAAAGATTGAAGAGTGAAGATTAGTGCTCGACCTATCTTCAATCTTTAATCTTTAATCTTAGTTTCGGCATGGTTCATCGAACGGAACATCTTCTTTACAAATTGATATTGAATTGTCATGCTGAGCGGAGTCTTCGGAGCGAAGCATCCCGCTCCCACCAGAGGAACGGGATGCTTCGGAGGACCTCAGCATGACACGTTTTTTTGTTAAATTTGTAAAGCACATGTCGCCTGAATCGAACCTTGCCTTAGTTTCGTTTTACAGAGTAATAAGGATCAAAGAGGAGAATGTCTGAGTTTCGTTTGAGACTCTTTGGTGGTTTGCAGGCAGTGTTGGGAGAAGAAGACCTGACACGGCCGTTATCTGTGAAGGCGCAGGGTTTGTTGTGTTACCTGGCTGTTACAGGCCGCCCGCACTCCCGTTTATCCCTGACCGGCCTGTTTTGGAGCGAAAAACCTGAAGAGGACGCGCTGCGCAGTCTGCGGGTTGAACTCACCAAAATGCGCAAAGTCATTCCCGACTACCTGGACGTCACCCGCCAAACATTGGCCTTTGTGGGGGGAGGTCCCTATTGGGTGGACGTGGAAAGCTTTGCGCATCACATGAAGCTGGCCCAAAACGCCGACGGCGCTGTTGCCCGGTCCCACTGGCGGGAGGCGGTTGCGCTGTATGCCGGTGATTTTTTGGCCGGTTACCAGGCTGGGGATGCTTTTGAGTTTGAAGAATGGGTGCTGGCGCAGCGCGAGAGGTACCGCACTGCCGCCTTGCTGGCCTTGACGCGGTTAGTCGATTTTTCCATTCAGCAGCGGGAATTTAACACCGGCATTGAGTTTGCCAGCCAGCTTTTGCACATTGATCCCTGGCGGGAGGAAGCGCACCGCAGCTTGATGTGGTTGTATGCCCACAGCGGACAGCGCGGCGCGGCGCTGCGTCAGTTCGACATGTGCCAGGAGATTCTGGCGAACGAATTGGGCGTGGAGCCGGAGCCGCAAACACTGGATTTGTGGCAGCAGATCAAAGAGAGTGAGGGATCGGGCGAAAGTGGAACGCAGATTTTGTCTTTGCCTGAGGCAAAACCAGTTGACGCCGCGCCTTTTCAGGCGCCGGCCTTGGCGCCGTTTTTTACGGGCCGCAGCGAGGAATTGGCATTTCTTGAAGAGAAAGTTCGGGAGTGTGGGCAGGGACCCGTGCTGTTGTGTGTGTCTGGTATGGGTGGGGTGGGCAAAAGTACGCTGGTGACGCATCTGGCGCATCAGGTGCGGGAGGATTTTCCCGACGGTGTTTTATGGGCTGACGCCTCGGCGAACCCGGATGCGATTGCCGAGCGTTGGACGCAGGCGTATGGCTATGATTTTTCCCGGATCGCCGGCATGGCGGAGCGCATGGCGGCGGTGCGGGAGTTGTTGGGTAAAAAGCAGGCGCTCATCATTCTGGACAATGTGGAAGTGGCGGCGCGGGTGAAACCACTGCTGCCCACGGAAGGGCGCGTGGCGGTGATTGCCACCACGCGCAATGCTGAAATGGCGGCGGCCCTCAATGCGGAACTGGTGAACCTGGATGTGCTGACGTTGGAAAACGGCCGTTCTCTGCTCACCAGTATCGTCGGTCAGGAGCGGGTGCAAAAAGAGCAAACGGCCGTTGACCAGATTTGCCAGATGCTGCAAAGTTTGCCGCTGGCTTTGGCCATCGCCGGGCAGTATTTGGTCTCGCGGCCCCGGCGGCGGTTGGCGGATTTTGCCGACCGGTTGGCGGCCATGCCGCTGCTGGCTCTGGACGACAGCGAAGGTGTCGTGCGCGCTTCGTTTGACATCAGTTGGGACGCCCTGGACCAGAATCAGCAGCGGATATTTGCCATGTTGGCGGTGTTTAACGGCCGTTCCTTCACCGCCGAAGCCATGGCCCACATCGCCGAACAGGACAATTTCGTGACACAGGACCAGCTTGATACCCTGGCGGCGCGCTCTTTGCTCACAGAGCGCGGCAGCCAGCACTATCAGCAGCACGCCCTGCTGGCCCAGTTCGCGCAAGAAAAACTAACGGACAGGCAGCCCTCCACCCTGCGCCTGATCGACTATTTTTCACGCTACGCCGAAACCTTCCGGGATAATTACCGGCAGTTGGGGCTGGAGTGGGAAAACCTGGATGCGGTGGTGGAATTGACAGCTTCGCTGGCGCAGTGGCCGCATTTATTCCATTTGACGCGCGTCTTGCATAAAGCCTGGTTTGCCAGAGGTCATTTCAGAAAAGCCAGACAGGCGTATGCTTACTTTTATGAGGGAGCAAAGGCCCTGCAAGATAAAGTCTGCATGGCAGAAGGTTTGTTCAACCAGGGACAGGCTGCCCTGGAAATGGCCCAGTTTGAAGAAACAAAAGAGTTGTTTTACCAGGCATTGGATATCTACGAGCAGTCAGGATTGCAAAATCAGGCGGCTGATGTGCAGTTGGAGCTGGCGCGCATTTACATTGATCAGGCCAACCTTCCCCAGGCCGAAAAACTGCTCACGGACGGCTTGGCAGTCAAACAGGTCTTCCAGGATGAATTAGGCATTGCCAAAGCGAAATTTCGGCAGGCCCGCCTGGCCCATCGCCGGGCGGAATTTGAACAGGTGCTGCACCTGACGGCCGAAGCGATGGCGATTCAGGAGCGCCTGTCTGACAAAGAAGGTTTAATCCGCACCCTGGACAGCAGAACCTGGGCGTACATAGATCTTGGTCAGTATGATGAGGCTTTTGCCTGCGCGCAGCGCAAACTGGCGTTGGCTGAAGAAATTGAAGACGCCGGTGAAATTGCCCTGGCTTCTTACCTGCTGGCCGATATTTATCGTTTGCGGCGAGATTACGACAAGGCTCTGCATCTGGCCCAAGAAAGCCTGGATCTCCTGGAGCGTATGGGTGATACCCGGTCGCAGGGGCTTGTATTATACCGTTTCTGTCTTATTCATCGTGACCAGGGAAACTTTGAAGAATCGATTAGATATGCCCGGAAATGCCTGGATATTTTCGAGAAACTGCCAGATCGTTTGTTTGTATCCTACACCATTGGGACGATGGGTATGGCCTATTTTGGTTTATGCGATTTTGAACAGGCGGGGAACCACTGGCGGTTGGCGGCTAAAATGGCTAAGGAAGCAAATGATACATCCTGGTTGGTCAAGATGGAAGATTATCTGGACAGGTTCAAATCAATCTTATGAAAGACGAGGATTGTCAGAGTGGACCAACCCCAAAGATAGGTCCACTCTGATGCGCCTTGTTCTTTGTATCTTTAGGGGGAGCCTTGCCCGCCGCCGCCTTCGGGGCCTTTGACGGGCCAGCCGCCTGCTGTGAAGATTTCGATCCAAAGGGCTGGAGGGAGCTGGTCTTTGGGATGTTGGCGGCTTTGGGCTTTGGCCCAGTCGCGCCAGGTGTGGGTGTGGCCGATGAGGCGCTGATTGCGCCGGGCGCCGTTGGGCAGCACGACGAGCACTTTGTTTTCTTTGGCTGCGATTTCCAGCCGGTTGAGTTTGGTCTGGGCCAACTGGTCCAGATTTTGGGCAAACATCTGGTAGAGCTGCTCCGGATTGGTGTGTGGTGAGGCTAAATCGCCAGTCCAGGCAGCGGTTTCGGGGATGTGGTAGTGGTCCCGCAGATAGTTGAGGATGGTAACGGCCGTTTCCCGCACAAACGTTTCCCCTTCCTTTAATGATATGTCGCCGAACTCAGGCCCAGGGGTGATGCTCTGGGGATTGCCGCGTGATTGCAAAACAGCCAGCCAGCGCTGATCCAGCGCGGGGGCGGCGTTGACAAAGCCCATTTCCTGCAGAACGGCCGTGTAAATGAAAGGACGAATGGCATCCACCGGATGGTCCCCATCGCCGGTGGTAAACCGCTGGCGATCATTGTCGGACAGCAAATCCTGGAAATCCAGGCCGATCACCGGACCGGCGACCAGACAGCCGTATACGTCGGCGAAGATTTCTTCCAGCCAGCCGCTGCCCCAGGCCGGCATGGCGGGCAGCAGGTTTTGCAGCGCTGAAGCCAGGCCATAGCCGTGATGGTACAGATAGTGGCCGATTTCATGGGGGATTGCCAGGTAATCCTGCGGGGTGGTGAGGCAGGTGAACGGAATGCCCACCACCGCCGCCGGCGCGTAGGGAATGACGCGGATGTTGGGCGCTTTGAGGAAGTAGGTGATGACGGCGGCTGCTTTGATCAGGTCGCTGCGAATGCCCAAATTCAGGGCGTTTTGGGAGAGGGCGTCGGCCGTTTTGAGCGCCTTGTGCATGGTGGGGAAGCCGTCCTGCCGCTGGTCGACGGCCTGCTGCACGGCCGTTATGTCATAGCTGATCTGGTCGAGCGTAGCCCGGTAAATGTTATCTGGCGGGAAGTCGGGCGAGGGGAGTAAACGGACGTTGCTAAAACCATCTAAAAAGAACTGAAATTGATCGCCGCCAAAGGCTTTGAGGCAGGTGGTGACTGCGCCAAAGGTGGGTTCGGCAAGACCTTGATACGCCTGGATCATTTCATCTAGGGTGGTAGATAAAGCTTGCCAGCGGGTTTGCCATACTGCTGTGGGTTGCAACGAAATCCTCCTGACTATGTGGGAGATTGGTCCAATCGCCAAGAGTGGACCAATCTGGAAACTCTGACGTTAATTGCACTGCTCTTAATCATAATGAGTCAGCGGGAAACGGCCGTTAAGCCCCCATGAATTTAAGATGAAAAAAGAGCAAACGAAACACAGGCATGACCGGGCGGCCATTGCTGATTTACCCAACTGCTCTACAATTCCCGCGTGAAGAAGAGAAAAAATCCTGTGTATGGGCTGCCGGTTGTGTGGTGCGGGCTGTGGCTGCTGATCGCGGCGGCGTGCAGCCCGGTGGCAGCGCCGGCGCTGGTTCAGCCGCCAGCGCCAACGACGCCTACCCCCGCGCCGCAGATTACCGAGGCAGCTCCCGCCACCGCCAGCGCAACCCGTCCTGCCCCTGCCATGCCTACGCCGCAGCCCACTACTGCCGCCACCGCCGCGCCTACGTTGCCGCCGCCTACCTTCTCCAATCCGCTTGACGCCGCCCTGGCCCAAACCGCCGAAACGGCCGGCGCAGATTTTTTCGTGATGGACAGCGCCAACACCGGTCTTTGGCAGTATCCCCAGGACACCTTTATTCACCCGGTTGCTTTGGAAATGGGAGAGGACGCCGCCTATTTGCTGGATGCCGGCCGCGTGCTGCGCCTGGATGTGGCCGAACCCATGCCGGCCGCCGTGCTGTTGCAGCCGGGTGACACAGTGGAAGGTGTGACGGTGATTGAGCCGCTGGACTTGTATCCGGCAGCGGATGGGCTGCTGGTTTTGGATCGGGCGGGGGACGTGTACCGTTATGACTGGGACAGCGGCGTCTGGTTCCTCGACCGCTACGACCGGCCGATCAGCGACACGTCCAGCCATTATTACGTGGCGCTGGAGGGAGCAGGGGTAGACGGGGTGGAAAACGGCCGTTACCTCCTGGAAACGAGTTACAACTATGTGCTTCTCTATGAAAATGGCGAGCAGCGCGCTTTGTGGAATCTGCCGGAAGCCAGGGGCATTGACGTGGCGGCGGCAGGCGAAGCAGCCTATGTGCTGGCGCAGCGCATGGACGATACCTCGGCCACACTGACGCGCTATGAAAATACCAGCAAAACAGAGACATTTCGCCCCAACTTCCCCCTGGATAGGGCAAGAGATGTGGCGGCAACGGAAACGGCCGTTTACGTGCTGGATCAAAACGGCCAGCGGCTCCTGGCTTTTAACCCCGACTCCGGCAGCCTGCAAGCCGTCACCCAACTGCTGCCAGACGACCCCATCAGCGCCTTCGCCCTGATGCCAGGCGCGGAAACAATACTGCTGGCAGGGCGTGACCGCCTCTACTTCTGGAACCAGCCGCAGCGCGCGGCGCACGTTCCTGGCGCGGCTTTATTGGTTGGCCCGCAGCCCCACGACCCGCAAGTTTTGGCCTCCATTTCCGGTTTTGCCCCACCGATTGGCTGGGAACTTAGCCCCCGCGATTTGCAGATGCCCGGCGCGCCGCGCCATTACCGCCTGGGCGTGCATGAAGGCGCTGATTTTTATTGGGCGCGTGATTCTCAGGTGTTCGCCGCCGCCGATGGCGTGGTCATCCGCGCCCTGCACGATTACACGCCGCCCTTCCCGGCGGCGTTTGCCGCCATGCGGGCGCAGGCTTTTGAACTGGGCTATACCTCCGCCGAGGCGCTCGACTTTTACCGGGGGCAGCAGGTGTGGCTCCACCATGAAAACGGCCTGGTTTCGCGCTACATCCACCTGGGCAGCATTGCCTGGAATATTGCGGAAGGCGACACGGTGACGCAGGGTCAATGGATCGGCACGGTGGGCAATTCCGGTTCACCCGCCTCGCTGGAAAGTCCGGACAGTGACGCCCATCTCCATTTTGAATTGTGGCTGGACGATCATTACATCGGCCAGTTTTTACGCCCTGTTGAAATCCGGGAATGGATTGAAGCCATCTTGCACGATCAGCCATAAATCAACCCTCTAAAACCTGACAATAGACGTCATGTATCCTTGTTATGATGGTAGTATGACCATGAATCATAGGAGGAATCATGACCGATCACGAACAACTTGCAGCCTTTTTAGTAACCGCAAAACAGAATACCTATGCCGCGTCGGGTGGTGAAGCCGCAGTGACTGTGCTGCTGCCCGGTTCGCACCAGCTTGAGTACGCGCAAGGTCCCTGGTTGTACCGGGACGTGTACTTTGGCGGCAATTTTTTTGTGGGGCAGGAGACGGTGTATGAAGGGGAACGGCCGTTGTGGTGCATGGGTTACGCCGGTGGTTTGCTGGATGGGGTGGACCCGGCCGTGCAGACCGGGCCGTTGTACGCCTTTTTGCGCGAAGCGCTGCGGCAGGTGGGGGTAGAACGGCCGTTTCGCGGTCCGCATACCTATCAACAAGGGGATTACGCCTTCTCCGACGTGGGCGACGGCTGGCTGGGCAACTTCTGGGGCATGGAGACCATCACCCTGCGCCAGAAACCTGTCTACCGCCTGCGCTATCATGGAGGATTCATTCGATAACAAGACATTTTTTGTGCGCAATGCGCGGGAGAATGAACGGGTGCGCCAGTGGGCATTGGAGAAAGGTTTACCCATGCACCAGGCGGATTGGCCGGTAGCGGCGGCAACCCTAGTATAGGTTTGAACAGGTGAAAAGATTAAAGATTGGTGACTATACAGCCTCTCGAGGGCTGAGCTTGTCGAAGCCCGGTTGCCTTCGACAGGCTCAGGCAACGACCTGTACAGTTACAAAGATTGAAGATTGAATCGTCTCCAATCTCCAATCTTTAATCTTGACTCTTCCGAAAAAAGCCTCAACCTGCGTGGTTGGCTATGGAAAAAAAGATTGGCGTCATCGTAAAAATTCCTCTTGATTCCGGGTGGCTTTCCGGAAAATATGATGAATACAGTGTGTTTAATGATATCAGGCAACGCTGGTCAAAAAAGGACATTCAAACAAGGGCAATTTTAATTGACAGGGTTAAAAACATCAGTGGGCAAGAAAAAAATCATGCGCAAACGGCCATTTCATTTTGCCTGGCCTATG
>JAWOGU010000351.1:0-5884 GCA_046496595.1 Chloroflexota bacterium | reverse complement strand
CATGGCCGACCGTGGGTATGATGCCGATATGATTCTGAAATTCATTGCAGAAAATGAAGCCGCTATCATCATTCCGTCGAAGAAGAATCGAATCGTGCAACGGGATACCGATTGGTACACCTATAAAGATCGTAATTTGGTTGAACGGTTCATCAATAAAATCAAGCAATACCGCCGTATTTTTACCCGTTATGAGAAATATGCGAGCCGTTACATGGCATTTCTGAGCTTTGCCGCCGCGTTAATCTGGCTCAAATAGAAAAGTCAACAGAACCTAGAGTTTTCTCCCTCTATCTCTACACGCTAACTCTCACTGACGGCAGGCAGCGTAAAATAAAACAGGCTGCCGCCGCCTGCTTCACTCTCTACCCCTACAGACCCGCCCAATTTATGAACAATACGATGCACAATGGATAGTCCCAGCCCGTAACCACTGATTTTCAACTCGCTCAGTCTGGTAAAGGGCGTAAATAAAAACGCCTGCTGGTCTTCCGGGATGCCACGGCCGTTATCACGCACCCAATATTTCACAAAACCATCCCCCATTTTTTGCGCGCCCAGGCCAATGATCGGCGGCGTGCCGCCATATTTCAAGGCATTGGTGAGATAATTTTCCCATACCTCTTCGATCCATTGCGCATAGCCCATAGCAGAGGGCCAGGCTTCCGGCAGCATGATCGTCGCCCCATACTGTGTCGCCCAATGCTGCGTCCGCGCCAGAGCCGCCTGGACGATATCAGACATGGACAGGGGCTTTAAGGTCACATCTGCTTTGCGCACGCTGGAGAGCATCAGTAGTTCATCCACGATATTGTTCATCAGATAAGCATTGTCAATGATGCGCTGTTTAATGACATCCTTTTCTGCATTTGAGTAGCGGTCGTCGTCGATGATGAGCAGTTCGGCAAAACCTGCCAGACGCGCCAGGGGGCTTTTTAAATTATGGGCGACTGTGTGGGCAAAGGCGTCTAATTCTTCGTTTTGGGCTTGCAAGTCTAGTTTTTGCTGGCGCAGCGTCTCAACAAGACGGGCGTTTTCAATGGCAATAGACGCGGACGCTGCCAGTGATTCAGCAACGGTCAGGTCTTCTGTATCGAAATCCCCCTCGATTTTGTTGAGGATTTGCAAGACGCCAATGATTTTGCCATGAAAACGCATAGGCACGGTTAGGAGCGAGGTGGTGTGAAAGCCGCTTGCCCGGTCGATTTTGTCAAAAAAACGAGGGTCTTCTGCGGTCTGGTTGACAATGCAGCTCTCACCTGTGAGGGCGGTCCAACCGGCAATGCCCTGACCAGGGTTTAGAATTTGGCCCAGAATAGCGGTATGATCCCCATCCCCAAAGTGGAAAGCGGCCTGGCAGATAAGCTGCTCAGGGTTTTGCGGACGCCACAGCCAGACGGAGCTGCCGGCTGCCCCAATGAGTTCGATGGCAATTTGCAGCAGGCGTTCTAATACTTGCCCGGTCTCCAAAGTGGCAGTTAGAATCTGACCGGCCTCGTTGAGCAGCTGTAAAAACCGGTTGCGCCGGGCCAATGAATCGATTGATTGGGGTATATCACTTGGCGTTATGAACTTCATGAGTTTTGTTTCTTATTTACCAGTCAGATTCTTGCATCGTCAGCAAGAATATTGTCAAAGATTGCGCAGATTTTTATATCCGTGTCATTTGCGTAATCTGTGATGAATCCTTCTGGTTCTGGCTTGTCCAGATTGGGATGGTCCGCACATGGCAATGATCCATAAGTTGCTCAATTATGACAGATAAGCCGCAAAAGGCGATGCTTTGCTGTTAGGACCAGGCGCTGAAATCTAAATCCCACAGGCGGATTACTTTGTCTTTTTCGCCCAGGGTGGCAAGCTGGGAGCCGTTTGGTTGAAAAGCAAGGCCGGAGAAGGCGAAGGTGGAATGAGGCTCGTCGAGAACAGCCAGGAGCAGCCAGTCGGCGCAGCGCCACAGGCGTACGGTACCATCGACAGATTTTGAGGCGAGGAACTGCCCATTGGCGGAGAAAGAGACGCCGGTGACGGGTTTGGTATGGGCTGTGAGGGTGGTGACGGTTTCGGCGGTGTTGGTTTGCCAGATGCGGATGGTTTTGTCGTAGGAAGCGGAGGCCAGGATGGCGCTGTCCGGACTGAGGGCAAGGGCGTGAATTTCTCCGGTATGGCCGCGCAGGGTTTTGATTTCCCGGTTGGCGGCAATGTCCCACATTTTTATGAGTTTGTCGCCGGCTGCGGAATAGATTGTGCGGGAGTCGGCGCTGATAACCACGTCGTTGATACGGCCGTTATGCCCGTGTAAGGTAGCGGTGTTTTCGCCGGTGGCGTAATCCCAGATTTTGACGGTTTTGTCGTAAGCGCTGGAGATGATGGAACGGCCGTTTGGCGTCACAGCCACCGCATACACATAATCTTTGTGGCCGCGTAAGGTCCGGGGGCGTTCTTCTCCGGCGACATCCCAGATTTTGACGGAATTTTTGGAGGCGGAGAGAACATAGGCGCCGTCTGGCGATAAGGTCACGGTGAAGACGGAGCCGCTGTAGCCCAGTATTTCCCGGATTTCTCTGCCGGTTTCCGTGTTCCACAGGCGCACGGTTTGGTCGTAGGAGGCAGAAGCCAGCAAACGGCCGTTCGGCGACCAGGCCAGACGAGTAATCGCGCGATTACTCGCCTTTAGAATATGCTTTAACCTGAAACCATCCGGACAGAGTTCTTTTTTCATAGGGTAAGTGGTGCAGAGTGACAAAGTGGCAGGGTGCTTTGCCACTCCGCAACTTTGCTACTCTGCCGCTTTACTGCGCCGGAAGAGCAGCCAGAGCAAAACGGCCACAAGACCGCCAACCAGAGAGGCCAGCAGGTTTACCATGTCATTATTCAGCCAGGAGTAACCGCGAATCTGGCGGGTTTGGCTGCCGCATCGATGCTGGCGCCGTTCTGTCTCTTTTTGGCAAGTGTCGCAGTAGAAAATTTGCTGCACGGTAGCGCCTAACAGGCTGTCGAAGAGGGAACCGAGCAGGCCGCTGGCAGCGCCCATGGCGGCAAATTGCCAGAGTGTTTTCTTTTTACCCAGCAGGCCGGCTGCCAGACCGATAATCAGACCGGCAATGGTGGAAACGGCCGTTCCCAATGGAGAAATGCCGCCTGACGTACCCACTTCCACGCGCTTGCCGTTGGTGATCAGGCGGGGCGGATTTTTGCTGAGCGTGCCCAATTCGGTGGCCCAGGTGTCGGCGGTGACGGTAGCCATTGTGCCGGTGAACATGAAATACCATACCGGAGAAGGAAACAAGACGTTGCCCAGGGCAATCAGCGCGCCGAGACCCCCATTTGCCAGCGCCTGGGCAAAATCACGCCGGTGTCCTTTTTCAAATTTTTCCGCCGCTTCGCGCTTTTCAGATTCCTTAAAATGAGACAAAAAACTGGAGCTAATAAAAAAAACGCCCAACAGCAGCCCCCAAAACCAACCGCCAAAACCAAAAGTGAGCGTGCCCACAAGCAGGGCGCCCGCCACCCCGGATTTAGAGAGAGAACCCCGCCAAAAAGCCAGGGACGCAATCGAGCTGCTAAGGAAAAATGCTGGAATGAGTTGACCGATCATAAAATCCCCGATGAATGAAAAATGGTTATGCTGCCTGCGGCGAAGTTTACCAGAGCCTCCTGAGATTGGGAAGAAATGACATTCATCAGTTACGGCGCGTCATAAGATTTAGTACAATAAGTTTGGGCAGCCCCGCTTAAAAATTTTGCAGCAGACATTGGAGCCGTAACAATCCCATAAGGAGAACAAGAGCATGAACGAGAATCTGAATTCATTTGCAATTGCACAGGCGCAGTTGGATGAAGCGGCAAGAATATTGCAGCTTGATCCGGAGATGCATGCCTTTCTGCGAGAGCCGATGCGGGAGTTCTATTTTACGATTCCGGTGAAAATGGATGACGGGCGAACCCGTATCTTCAAGGGGTGCCGTATCCAATACAATGACGCCCGCGGACCGGCAAAGGGCGGACTGCGCTTTCACTGGGAGGAGACCTTCGATGTCGTGCGGGCCTTAGCCGCCTGGATGACCTGGAAAACGGCCGTTGTTGATATTCCTCTCGGCGGCGCTAAAGGCGGAATCGTGTGCGACCCGCGTCATCTATCCCAAACGGAACTGGAACGGCTCAGCCGCGGCTACATGCGCTGCGTTGCCCGTTTCGTGGGGATGACCCAAGACGTGCCGGCGCCTGACGTATATACCAATCCGCAAATTATGGCCTGGATGATGGATGAGTATGAAATGTTGATAGGGCATCGGGAGCCAGGCGTCATCACCGGCAAACCGCTGCTCCTAGGCGGCTCCGCGGGGCGCAATGACGCCACGGCTCGCGGCGGTATCTATGTGACCCATGAAGCCGCCGGGCAGCTCGGACTGGACTTGCATGGGGCTACCTGCGCCATCCAGGGTTACGGCAATGCCGGTTCCTACTACCATTCCCTGTCCCAAGAGCTGCTGGGCATGAAGGTTGTCGCCGTCAGTGATTCCCGCGGCGGTATTCTCAACTGGGATGGACTGGATGCCGCCCAGGTAAAAGCCCACAAAGCCGAAACCGGTTCCGTCGTCAACTTCCCCAGCGCCGACGCTATCACAAACGCAGAACTGCTAGAATTGGCAGTGACCGTGTTGACTCCTTCCGCCCTGGAAAATATGATTACCGCCCGCAATGCCGCCAATGTGCAGGCTAAACTAATAGCCGAACTGGCTAATGGCCCTACCACCCCGGAAGCCGACAAAATCTTGTATGAAAACGGCGTTTACATCCTGCCGGATTTCTTGTGTAATGCCGGCGGCGTCACAGTCTCCTACATGGAAATGGTGCAAAACGCTTACCAATACTATTGGTCCGAGGAGATGGTCTATGAACGCCTGGAACAGAAGATGGTCCATGCCTACCATGCCGTCCGTCACATGGCAGAAGTCAAGAAGGTAAACAATCGCATCGCAGCTTATCTGGTAGCCGTTGATCGGGTGGCGCAGGCCGTGCGCCTGCGCGGCTGGGTGTAGGCAGACCAGGAATCAAAAAGAGTTGGCAGATTGGTTCACCTGCCAACTCTTGTCTGAGGAAATCGCTGCTGCACGAACCCTGAAAAAACGGCCGTTCTTTTAAGCGCCTTGTGTCTGGCGCAGCCACTCTTTTAACTGGCGGTACACGGCCGGGGCGCCGATTAATTCTGGTTCGGCAAGCTGCAAATCGGAGGGGTAGAGTAGAAACGGTTGTGTCTGGTAGCCGCCCATGCCGCCGTGACAGCCAATCAGTTCTTCAAAGGCCGCTACTTCGTTCTTTTCAGCGTCGTAGAAGCTGTTGATGTAGAGGTCGGGGGCGTCGGGGAAGCCGTCGTAGCGCAGCAGGTGGTTGACGGCGTTGGAGCCAAACCCCGCCAGGGGATTGTCGCCTTCAATTTTGCCGGATGCCAGGTAGTAACGGCCGTTCTTGCCCACCACCACCGGTCCTTCTTTCGCCGACTTCACCATTACCCAGCCAATGCCTTCATGCGCTACCAGGCCGGCCAGCAAACCTGGGAACCGCATTTCCAATTCTTCTTGCGTTATCCGCTCCTCGCGGCGTGTGCCGTATACCAGGCCCAGGTTGCCGGAAGCCAGCACCACGATGTCGATTTCTGTGGGCACATCGGCCGTGATGTGTTGGTCAGGTCCCAGCTGCACTTCATCTTCCGACATGTTGTTTTTCACCATGCGCTGCACTGTCTTGCCGGCTTTGTCATCGTGTTTGACGATGTCGGTCAGAAAGACATTGACATGCCCCCAGGATTCGTTTGATTCTGTGACAGCCTCCACCAGATGGGTCTTGGCTAACTGCCGGATTAAATCTTGCAGACTGAGATTGTAAC
>JAWOGU010000301.1:0-5278 GCA_046496595.1 Chloroflexota bacterium | reverse complement strand
CGCGGCTGGGTCTGCTCACCGCCCTGCGCCGCACCGTGGATAACGATCTGGCCCAGGCATTTGACGAGGTTGTCTGGCATATCGACGCCGACGCCGCCGAAAAGGCGCGTGACATTCCAACCCTGACCGCTGAGACGATTTTTTATGCGGCGCGTGAGGTGGTGCGCAATGCGGCGAGATATGGCCGTGCTGGAAATAACAAGCCCTTCACCCTCTGCATCGACGCCGACTGGCAAAATGGCCTGCGCTTACTGATAGAAGACAACGGCGTCGGCCTCGACGCCACCACCGACAACAAAGGCAGCGCCGCTAACAAGGGTAGCGGCCAAGGGCTGGCACTGCACTCCACCATGATGGCCGTCGTCGGCGGCACCCTGGAAACCGACTCCGTGCGCGGCCAATACACCCGCGTCGTCATCACCCTGCCTCAGTCACCAGCCATTCAGCCGTGAACCGTAATCCGTAATCCGAAGATAATTACCAGCGGTGACGCCCTTCAGCTTACAGCTGACGGCTCACAGCTCACGACGATTTCTTGCGCCAGTAACGCATTATGCCATCTACAGACATATACCAGGGATTAGCCGTTTCATATTGATGAATAGCTTCTGCCGTCAGCCCCACGCTCCGGGCGCGATTTCGGTTCCATTCATTGTAAAGCTTGACAAGATCATCCCGTTCAACGCCTAATTCCATTTTTCTTTTGATCCAGGCGGCGGCTTCGCGCAAAAGCAGTTTCAACTCTGTAAAATGGGCCGTCACGTTGTCAACCCGGTCAAAATGAGTGGGATAAATGGCGCGGAAGTTTTCGGACAGGAGTCGATCAATCGTTGCTTGCCAGGTTTCCAGGTCAAACTCTGGCGGCGGCGCCGGCACATCGATCATGGGAAAGTGTGGCAGTTTGATTCCCGCCGCGTCTCCAGTAAAAGCGATGTCGCCCAGTTTGTAAACGTGGTGATGGCGGGCATGACCGGGTGTTTCAATGGCTGTAAAAGTCAATCCGCCAGCCTGAATCACGTCGCCATCTCGCACCAGCGTCACATTTTCCTCGGGCGCAGGCAAAAAATCACCCCAGAGTGTATGCATCTTATCGCCATAAATGCGAGTAGCGCTGGAAATGAGCCTGTCCGGATTGATGAGATGCGCCGCGCCAAAAGAATGCACATATATTCGCGCCCCCTGCTGCGCCCACCAACCGGCCGCGCCAGCATGGTCCAGATGAATGTGCGTCACCAGCACATGCTTCACGTCCGTTGGTTGAAAACCGTGTTCAGCCAGACCGGCCAGCAAATATTTCAGCGTCGAACCAGGTCCCGTTTCCACCAATACCGGCCCTTCAGGCCCTGCAATCAGGTAAGAGGCAATGGTTTGGGGAACGTGTTGGAAATTGAGATCAAGCGTATAAATATCCATATACAAATAGTATCATAATCCCTATAACGAAGGTAAATTATTTCCGCTGCCAGCGCAAAAAAAATCATGCCTGTGCTTCTATGACGTGCCACAGTTGGAAACGGCCGTTCCCAACCCCTTGCACGTTTCGCCAATAAACATCCCGCCCGGCATCATTCCGATTATATACTTTGGCTGCTGAGGCTCCGTTGTCACAAAAACGCCTTGAAAAACTTTCTTCTAACCGTGGAGAGGCGGAGGGCGCGGAGCGTTTTCTTCTTTCTCTCTGCGCCCTCCGCGCCTCCGCGGTTAAATTGCTTTTTTCATCAACCGATTCATTGTCGTTCCCCGTCATCCCTTTCATAAACAGGTCTGCAAGTTCACGGTTGATTCGTTTTTGCTGGCCCCGGCACGCCTGTTGGTGCGGACCAAAGTAGTGATTCGGCAGCTGCCACGCCAGATACGTCGCACCTGGGCGGCCATGTTTGCCTTGATGGTCTATAAAAGAAAACGCCGCTGCGCCATGCTGCCAGGCAGCGTCTTTTGCATTCTCTGCTGATTCTTGCTTGCCAACGGCATAATTTTGATGGCTTTGTACACGCGCTGTACGCTCATAACTGCGCTGGGTACGCGGGGTGATGTTGAACTGCGCCGTCAACGTCTCGCGGGCAATCGGTTTTGGCTGCGATTTATCCGTCCGGCTGCTGTGGAACGTGGCGTAAAGATGAGCGCGCACGGTCCCGATTTTCCCCGTCAGCACCGCCGCCGGCATTTGTACCGGACGGCCGTTTAGCTGCCACACGCCCAGCGCCGCCGCCGTTTTCCCGACCGAATTAAGCCATAAACGGCCGTTCTCGCGCCGCCAAAAAACCCCATCCCCCATCTTCACAATATTGCGCCACTGCCGCTTACCAAACAGATAAGTGGCGGAGCGCTTCGCGGTAAATAGCGCCTGCGCCTCCGCTTCCGTCAGCCAGCCACGGCCGGTCTCATCCAGGATACGCAGCAGCAACCACACCCGGCCTGGCGCCGCCAGCCCCTCGCGCAGCATACCCTGAGCCACGCTCGGATACACCTTAACAAACGTCTCCTGTTCGTTAACCGCCACTCTCTGCGCCTCTGCGCCTCTGTGTTGGATGACAACAGGAGGATGCGTGATTTCAGGTGAGGGAGCTGGTTGGCGTAAAACGGCCGTTACAGCCGTACTCTCCCAACCCAAATGTGGCGGTAACTGCTTGACTTGGTCAAATAGAGAGAATTGGTGAGGAGAAGGGAGGGGGGGAAAACGGCCGTGATCACAACACGCCAGAGCATCGCCCTGCGAAATAAAACTGACACCACGGGCTGCCCGCAAACGCATCAACTGCACTTGCGCCGCAGCCAGCTCAGGCGAAACAATCGTCTGCGCGGCCACATCTTACCCCTTAGCCGGGCAAGAAACAGGCAGCAAAAACTAGACATAAATCTGTCGTATAATGGCAAAACGCCATTGACAGCTATGTCTGGCTATGCTATTCTCTTACCTAGCTAGTGAGCTACCAGGAGGCAAAAAACCCCCCTCCCCAATTAAGGGGCGAATTGCTGAAGGTGTTGGCGGCACTCATCCAGCGAGTTAGGTAGCTTGCTTATACTAATGAAGGCCAGGCGTTTAACGCTTGGCCTTTTTCTTTACAGCAAAAAATAGCTGTATGAATAAAAACGGTTTATTCTGGTAAAGAATGCGGTATTTTCCCATCTATAGCATATAGATTAAAGATAATACACCTCATTAAGCGACAGTCTAGCAAAAATAATATACTATGTCAACAAATCTATAGTATATAGATTGCGTAAAACTATGTTCTTTTACCGCAACAGTGTTATAATAAGCGTCTTATGGCACTATTGACATTTAATTTGGACTTCTATACGATACTGACATGGCCAATAAATTTGAATTTGAAATAGAACAGTACAAACCCGATTGGGACAGATTAGGCGTGGTGGTAGCCCCTTTCACCATAGAAGCAGATCCGCGGTTTATGTATTTATCTACTGAAACGCGTCGTGCTTTATCTAAGGTAAGCTATATGGTGGAAGCGGGGCAGGGGGCTTCTGTAGTCGTAGGTGAAATCGGTACCGGCAAAACTACACTAGCATCTTGGTTCCACAGTCGTTACCATCGCCGCCCTGATTTTGTGGCAGCCAAAATAGACGAAACTCCCAAAAAGAGTGGGCTTCTATTACTTCGGCGCATCGCCGCAGAATTTGGTTTGCGCACCAGGCGCGCCACCGAGGATCAGCTAAACGAATTCCGTGCCTTCCTAATAGAACAAACCGAAAAGGGCGTCTTGCCCTTGATAATCATAGACGAGGCCCATGAGCTTGGTCCAGAACAATTCGTTGAGCTGCGCCGTCTCTTAAACTTTCGTGATCCGCGAGGGGGAAAAGCCTATCAATTGATCTTATTAGGTCGCCCAGAACTGGATATCAATTTGCGCGAAGTTCCCGACTTCAATGATCGTGTGGCCACAAGATCGTCTTTGGACCCACTTACGCCAGACGATACAAGATCTTTAATCGAATATCGTTTGTTGGCTGCAGGGCGAAACAGCAAATTGCCTCCTTTGTTTACCGACGAGACAATTCTGCCGATTTGGCGTGAAACGCGAGGCTATCCGCGTAGTATTTGTATGTTATGCCTCCACCTCTGCCTGGAATTACTGGTCACCGACGGCTTGCAAATCACTGAAAAGTTTGTGCTCGAGTTCTTGGAGAGCCATTACGATTATCGCCAGGCGGTTGACTAAAATCGAAACCCTTCAACCAGCAGGTGAAGTGCCCCATGAGTAATCGTTCAGACAATAATAAGAAGGACAGCACCCTGGCTGCCTTATTAAAAGACAAGCCTACAAGAGGACGTCCTAGGCGCGACGTCGGCCGGCATAATGTTTACGTAGCTTTAACCAAAGAAGAAAAAAAACATATGCGCGAACTGGCAAAGAAAATGCCCGACAATATCGTACGTGCCGACATCCCCGATTTAGCCGTTACCATCCTAACCTCAAAACTAGAAGGTCTACGTCGAGCTGTTGCGGATCGCAATAGAGAAATCCCAGAAGGAGTAACAGACTTTGACTCCTTGTATTTGTTATGGGATCTGCCATTACCGATCAAAGACACAGAACGCAAATGGACATCCATTCGTCTCTCCCCTCAAGAGGCCATAGAATTGGGCCGCACCCAGGGTACACTAAATGCCGCCTTTGGCGCGACGCGTAGTGATACCTTTAGCTTAGGACTGGCGCTCCTGACACAATACCTGGAAGAAATTGTCATTCTGCCTGATTTCGCCCTAAATGAAGTCAGGAATCAGATAATTCATGATTTATTATGAGCAGCTCACAAAAAAATACCTTAGTTATCCACACACCTTGCGTGTAGCGGGATGGCGTTAGGCGTGTATGCAGCAGGCAGTCATGGAAACGGCCGTTCCCTGTCGGCCATGAACTCGCGCCGAACTTAAGCATCAATAGGCTTCTACAATAGGCTTCTAATTGTAGCCAATAAGAGCGGGAAAGGTTCAATATATAGGGCATAGTAGTCGAGTTGGGGAAATGAATCACACTAATTTTCAAAATTGATCTCCCCAATTCCTTGACACCCTTCACGAGACCGACTATAATTTTTAACTGTTGATGACAACATGGATGTCGCCGTAAAATGCGGAACTCCAAAAAAACAAAACAAGGCCTAGAAGTTTGGTCAAAGTCATAGAGTAGGCGAAACGGCCCCAGGGTCGTTTTTTAGTCTGAAAAATTGCTCTTGACAGCCCCAAATAACGTGCTAGACTTGTGGAACTTGGCTGAATAGCCCCATGGATGTCGCCGCAAAATGCGGAACTCCA